>NZ_JBVKCZ010000036.1:0-104465 GCF_055634335.1 Streptomyces sp. NPDC111802
CGGCACGCCCCGGGATCCGGCGGCGTGCGGACGTGGGCACAAGCCGTGCCCGTGAGTCGAAGGAGAGATATGCGGTACATGCACAAGACCGGTATGGCGGTGGCAGGCGGGTTGCTCATGCTCGTCACGGGCGTGGGCACGGCCGAGGCAGGACCGGGGGCGCCGGCGGCCTCGCGCTTCGCCCAGCAGGCCGAGTCCGCGCACCTGACAAGTGTGCAGAGCACGGCGCTGCAGGCGGACGTGGATCGCTACCTGAAGAAGATGGGCGGGACTCAGGTCGCGCTCAACAAGATCGACCTCAACGGCAAGGGTGAGGTCCTCGTCGCCCTGCCGGGCGAGGCCCACCCGCGCGACTTCGCCTCGGGCAACGGGATGCGCGCCGCGGCCGACCCGTGCCGTTCTCCGGGGGTGTCGGGGAACTTCTGTGCCTACCGGAAAGACGGCTTCGAGGGGACCCGGATCGATATGTTCCAGTGCAATACGAGGTACTACGTGTCCACCTGGGGCAGGGGCGGTTCCTGGATCAACGACCAGACCCGCAACCTGGAGAGCCGCCGGGCCCGGATGTACAACCCCAGCGGCACCATGATCTACAAGACGCCGCAGGCGTACAGCTTCGACGCGCACGGCGACTGGAACCCCGTCCGCTACGTAATCCCCTGCGGCTAGGACCTATGTCGTCTGTGGCCGGCGTACGGGCACGTACATGCCGTACGCCGGCCACAGACGCTACAGGTACTTCTTCAACTCCCGCCGCGCCAGCGACCGCTGGTGCACCTCGTCCGGCCCGTCGGCGATCATCAGCGTCCGCGCCCCGGCGTACAGCTCGGCCAGCGGGAAGTCCTGGCTGACGCCGCCCGCGCCGTGCAGCTGGATCGCCCGGTCGATGATGTCGACCACGGCACGCGGAGTGGCGATCTTGATGGACTGGATCTCGGTGTGAGCGCCCTTGTTGCCGACGGTGTCCATCAGCCAGGCCGTCTTCAGCACCAGCAGCCGCAGCTGCTCGACCGTCACCCGCGCGTCGGCGATCCAGTTGTGGACCACGCCCTGCTGGGCCAGCGACTTGCCGAAGGCGTTCCGGGACACCGCCCGGCGGCACATCAGCTCGATCGCCCGCTCGGCCATGCCGATCAGCCGCATGCAGTGGTGGATCCGGCCGGGGCCGAGCCGGGCCTGGGCGATGGCGAAGCCGCCGCCCTCCTCGCCGATGAGGTTGGCCACCGGCACGCGCGCGTGGTCGAAGACCACCTCGGCGTGGCCGCCGTGGTAGTGGTCCTCGTAGCCGAAGACCTGCATCGCGCGCTGGACCGTGACGCCCGGGGTGTCGCGGGGGACCAGGATCATGGACTGCTGACGGCGGATGTCCTCGCCGTCCGGGTCGGTCTTGCCCATCACGATGAAGATCTTGCAGTCCGGGTTCATCGCCCCGGAGATGTACCACTTGCGGCCGGTGATGACGTACTCGTCGCCGTCCCGCTCGATGTGCGTGGTGATGTTGGTGGCGTCCGAGGAGGCCACCTCCGGCTCGGTCATCGCGAACGCCGAGCGGATCTCACCGGCCAGCAGCGGCTCCAGCCACTGCTTCCGCTGCTGCTCGTCGGCGAACTGGGCCAGCACCTCCATGTTCCCGGTGTCCGGCGCCGCGCAGTTCAGCGCGGTCGGCGCCAGCTGCGGGGAGCGGCCGGTGATCTCGGCGAGCGGGGCGTACTGGAGGTTGGTGAGGCCGGCGCCGTACTCGGCGTCGGGCAGGAAGAGGTTCCACAGGCCCTGCCTGCGCGCCTCGGCCTTGAGCTCCTCGACCACGGCGGGCGTGTCCCACGGGGACGCCAGCGCGGCCCGCTGCTCCTCCGCCACCGCCTCGGCCGGATAGACGTACTCGTCCATGAAGGCCAGCAGCTTGGCGCGCAGCTCCTCGGTGCGTGCGTCGAACGCGAAGTCCATGTCCCGTCAGCCTTCCTGGATGCCGTCTTGAAGCGTGGTCAGGCCGTGCTCGATGAAGACCGGGACCAGGTCCCCGATGCGGTCGAAGCCGCGGCCGACCGTCTGGCCCAGCGTGTAGCGGTAGTGGATGCCCTCCAGGATCACGGCGAGCTTGAACCATGCGAACGCCGTGTACCAGGAGACCGCGGAGACGTCGCGCCCCGAGCGCGCGGCGTACCGCTCGATCAGCTCGGCCGGATCCGGATGCCCCGGGGCCTCGGCGGTCGTGGAGACGGGGGAGTCGGGCATGCCGAGCGGCATGCTGTACATGACCAGCAGACCCAGGTCGGTCAGCGGGTCGCCCAGCGTCGACATCTCCCAGTCGAGGATCGCCTTGATCTTGTCGTCCTCACCGATGAGGACGTTGTCCAGCCGGTAGTCGCCGTGGACCACCGTCGCCGCGGGAGAGGCCGGCAGCCTGCGGCCGAGCGTCGCGTGCAGCTCGTCGATGCCGGCCAGGTCGCGGTTGCGGGAGGCGTCCAACTGCTTGCCCCAGCGGCGCAGTTGGCGGTCGAGGAAGCCCTCGGGCCGGCCGAAGTCATCGAGGCCCACCGACGCCGGATCCACCGCGTGCAGCTCGACGAGCGTGTCCACCAGCGACAGCACCGCGCCCCGGGTGCGCTCCGCGCCGAGCGGGGCGAGCTGGTCGGCCGTGCGGTACGGGGTGCCCTTGACGAACTCCATGACGTAGAACGGCGCCCCGAGCACCTCGTCGTCCTCGCACAGCAGCACCGGCCGCGGCACCGGCACGTTCGTCGGGTGCAGCGCGCTGATGACGCGGTGCTCGCGCTTCATGTCGTGCGCCGTGGCGAGGACGTGGCCGAGCGGGGGCCGCCGTACGACCCACTTCGAGGTCCCGTCGGAGACCGCGTAGGTGAGGTTCGACCGTCCGCCCTCGATCAGCCGGCCGGTCAGCGGACCCTGCGCCAGACCGGGCCGCTCGCGCTCGAGCAGGCCGCGCAGCCGTTCGAGATCGAGTCCGGGCGGATGGTCGGGGCTCATAGAGCGCTCCTAAGACAGGTGAACTGGACCTGACTCATGATGCCGACCAGTCGGTATGTCGTCCAGTGGCGGAGCCGAACGTGATCGGAGCCACCATAGGCCGACAGCTCCCCGCGCGGAGCGCCGGGGAGCTGTCGGTGGTGCCTTCTCGGCCGGTAGGGCCGGCCGGCCGGGGTCGGTGGACGGGCTCAGTGGTCGTCCCAGTGGCCGTCGTGCGAGGCGTGCCGGTGGCCGTCGTGCAGGTAGTCGATGTGGTCGCCGTGCCGGACGCTCTCGTGCCCGCAGTCGGCGCCGTGCTGATGGGTGTGGCCCTCGTGTGCGACGTGCCCGTCACTTTCGCACTCGTCCCAGTGGCCGGAGTGCTCGCGGTGCAGGTGGCCGTCGTGCGCGTAGTCGGTGTGGTCGCCGTGCCGCACCGCGGTGTGCCCGCAGTCGGGGCCGTGGGCGTGGGTGTGGGCGGGGTGTTCCGTGTGAAGGGTGGTCATGCTGCTCGCCTTCGGAGAAGCGGTTCGTGACGTCGGACAGGCTGCCACGCGAACGCCGCATATCGGGTCATTCGGCTTGCGTGGCGCTCGGCCACGCCGGAGGGTCGACCCATGAAGGGGATCAGCTACTCACGCTACGGCGGGCCCGAGGTGCTCGCATACGGAGATCTGCGCGACCCGCGGGTCGGCCCCGACTCCGTGCTGGTCAAGGTGCGGGCGGCGGCGGTCAACCCGGTCGACTGGAAGTGCCGCGAGGGCTACATGGACCGGATGCTGGAGCCGGCCTTCCCGGTGGTCCCGGGCTGGGACGTCTCCGGTGTCGTCGTCCAACCGGGCGTCTCCGTGACGGAGTTCGGCGTCGGCGACGAGGTGATCGGGTACGTGCGCGAGGACCTCCTCTCGCGCGGCACCTTCGCCGAGTACGTCGCCGCTCCCGTGCGCACGCTGGCGCGCAAGCCCCGCAACCTCACCTGGGAGGCGGCGGCCGGCCTGCCGCTGGTGGGGCTGACGGCATATCAGGTGCTGACCAAGGTGCTCCAGGTCAAGCGCGGCGAGACCGTCCTCGTGCACGCCGCGGCGGGCGGGGTGGGCTCGATCGCCGTCCAGCTCGCCCGCCATCTGGGCGCCCGCGTGATCGGCACGGCGAGCGCGCACAACCACGACTTCGTCCGCGAGCTCGGCGGCGAGCCGGTGGAGTACGGCGACGGGCTGACGGAACGGGTGCGCGGGCTGGCGCCCGAGGGCGTGGACGCGGCTTTCGACACGGTCGGCGGCGAGGCACTGAAGGCCTCCGCCAACCTGCTGGCCCCCGAGGGCCGCCTGGTGTCGATCGCCGACCCCGACGTCTTCGACTACGGCGGCCGCTACTACTTCGTCCGTCCCGACACCGAGGACCTGCTACGGCTGTCCGAGCTGGCGGAGCAGGGCGTGGTGACGGTGCATGTCTCGGAGACGTTCCCCCTGGAACGTGCGGCGGACGCCCACCAACTGAACCAGGAGGGCCGCACCCGCGGCAAGATCGTGGTGACCGTGAACTGGGACACGGAGGAGGCGGCGGTGCCGGAGGGGCTTTGGCAGGGGGCGGAATAGTGCGGGGGCGCTGGTCTCGGGGGGAGGGCGTGGTGGTGTTGGGAGGGATGGGGTGGGGGCGGGCTGGCGCGGGGGAGATCGGTGTTGGGGAGCGGCGTGGCGGTGCCGGATGGGCTGGGGCAGGGGTGGGCTAGCCCAGGGGGCCGTTGACGTCAGAAGAGGTGCGCGGGGGCCGGTCGGGCTGAGGGTGGGGGCGGATCTGGCGGAGGTTCGCCGGTTTCAGGGGAGCAGGGTCGTGGCGCCGGACGGGCCGTGGCCGAGGGTGGGCCAGCAGAGGGGCCGTCGGTCTCAGAAGGCGGTGTCGGACGGGCTGTGGGTGGGGGCGGGCTGGACGAGGTTCGCCGGTCTCCGGTGAGCAGCGTCGTGGCGCCGGAGGTCCGTGGCAGAGGGCGGACCAGTCCAGAGGGGCTGCCGGTTTCAGAAGTGGGGCGCGGTGGCCGGACGGGCTGTGGGTGGGGGGCGGGCTGGACGAGGTTCGCCGGTCTCAGGTGAGCAGCGTTGTGGCGCCGGTAGCGCTGGGGTAGGGGGCGGGCTGGCCCGGGGGTCGCCGGTTTCAGGGGAGCAGTGTCGTGGCGCCGGTAGCGCTGGGGTAGGGGGCGGGCTGGCCCGGGGGTCGCCGGTTTCAGGGGAGCAGCGTCGTGGTGCCGGGTGGGCTGGGGCAGAGGGCGGACCAGCCCCGAGGGGCCGTCGGTCTCAGAAGTGGAGCGTGGGGGTGTCGCACGGGATGGCGCACGCCGCCGTTCGTCTCAGAAGAGCAGCGCGGCCGCGCACACGGCCAGGGACACCGTGAGCAGGACGGTGGCCGTGGCCTGTCGCGGGGACAGTGCCGCGGGCTCGGTCGACGCGGCGAGGGTGCGGATGCGTTGGTGGGCGAGGGCCAGGAAGCCCAGCCACAGCCCGCAGCACAGGGCGCAGACGACGCCCCCGGCGACCGAGACCCCGCCGTGCAGCGCGGTCCGTACGGCGAGTACGGCGGCCACGGTGCCGGACAGTGTCGTACGGCGCCACGCCAGCCGCGTCCGCTCGGGCTGCAGCCCCGGATCACGCACCGGCTCCACGGCCGGCCCGGCGCTCATCCCTCCCACCCGACCAGCACGACGACGACCATCGCGACGGCCACGACCGCGACCACCAGGCTCAGCACCGCCGGGAAGCGTGACACCGGCAGATCCTCGCCCCGGCGCATCGCCCGCTCGCAGCGCACCCAGTGATTGACCGCGCGCAGCGAGCACAGCACACCCGCCGCGAGCAGCGCGAGCGCCAGTCCGACGCGCCAGCCCCAGCGCAGGTCCGGCAGGAACTGGTCGACCGCGAAGCCCCCGCCGATCAGTGCGAGCGCGGTACGCAGCCAGGCCAGGAAGGTGCGCTCGTTCGCCAGCGAGAACCGGTAGTCGGGAGTGCTGCCCTCCCGCCGGATCCCCTGGGGCGCGAACCACAGCCGGACGTTTCGTGCGAACTCGATCACATGCACGACCCTATCCGGGCTCCCGTCGGCGGGCGTCGTCAGTCCCGCCGCGAGGGGGGGCGGGTCAGCGGGCCGTGCGGTAGGCCCGTAGGCGCTCGTACGCGGCCAGCCCGTCGGGCACCCACGCCCACTCCGGCAGCCGCCGTTCCACCTCGGCCTCGGGCAGGAAGTCGTGCCAGGCGACCTCCTCCACCTGGGGACTCACCGGCAGCTCGCAGCGCACCTCGTACACCGCCGACCACCAGGTCTGCCCGGCACCGTCGTCGTAGAGGAACTTGAACAGGTACGACGGCCGGGGCAGCCCGCTCACCCCGAGCTCCTCCTCGGCCTCGCGCAGCGCGGCGTCGTCGTAGGACTCGCCCGCGCCGACCACCCCGCCGACGAACATGTCGTACCGCGAGGGGAACACCAGCTTGGTGGGCGTGCGGCGATGGACGAAGAGGCGGCCCTGCGCGTCCCGGGCCTCGATGAACACGCATCGGTGGCGCAGGCCCTTGGTGTAGGCCTCGCCGCGCGGGGACCGCCCGATGACCCGGTCCTGTTCGTCGACGATGTCGAGGATCTCGTCAGCAGAGCTCATGCGGCCATCCAAGCAGGGCGGCCCGGGAGGCGGTCAGGGCGTCTGAAGGGCAGGCGTGCGCTTCGGCTGGGTCGCCCCGCACGGCATCGCCGCATGCGTGCCGAGGCAGATGATGCCGACCACGATCCCGGCGAGGCCCGCGGCCTCCCACGCCAGCGCGCCCGCGTCGGTGCGGAGCCGGTCGCCGAGGAAGCCGACGCCGCAGAGAATGCCGGCCAGCGGCTGGGCGGCGGTCAGGGCGGGCAGGGACATGCGCAGGGACGCCGTCTCGAAGGCGCTCTGGACCAGGATCAGCCCGGTGAGGCCGAGCGCCGCCACGGCGTACGGCTGCCAGCCGGTCAGGACCTCCATGATGCCGCCCTCGGCGAACCGCTCCCCGGTCACTCGCGTCAGAGCGTCCTGCACGCCGTACAGAAGACCGGCCGCGGTCGCCAGCAGCGCCGGGCCCGAGCTGAGCCGGGAACGTTTGGCGTACGTCGTGAGCAGCAGGGCCACTCCGATCATGACGCCGATGATCAGCCAGTGCCGGAACGGGTCGCTGGCCGCCGTACCACCGGTCGGCTGGCCTGCGACGATGAACGCCGTCACGCCGCCAGCGAGCAGTGCGAGGCCCGTCCAGCCCTGGCGGCCGAGGGGCTGCTTGGTCTGGCGCCGGGAGAGCATCAGCGCGAACAGCAGGTTCGTCGCGAGCAGTGGTTCCACCAGGGAGATCTCGCCCTGGCCCAGTGCCATCGCGCCGAGCGCCATGCCGACCACCATCAGGCCGATGCCGCCGAGCCAGCGCGGCACCTTCATCAGGTCCAGGAGGATCCGCGGCGAGAGGAAGTCGCTCAGCGGTGCCTTCTGGGCCGCGTTCTGCTGCAGGACGAAACCGAAGCCCAGGCAGCACGCCGCGGTGACGGCGAGTATCAGAATCTGGAGCGACACGCTGCGTACCTCGAATCCTGCCGGGCGGACGGGGTGCGGTAAGGGCCGACTGTAGCGGCCCCGAGCCCGGCATGCGCGTTCCAGCAATCGTGCGGTGCGGATGCCCACATTGCCATGACGTACGCCACACACTGCCAATAAATCCGGCATTTGCGGGCATATTGAATGTCTCGGAATGTCTCAACTGCCACACCAGTAACAGAAGTTGACGCGTGTAACGCCTCGGCGGCCCTTGACGCGAACCGTTGGCTGCGGGTTTGCTGTGTGTGATCGTTTGATGACTGTCCACATTCTGCTCACAACAGGACCCGGAACGGTGTCCCCACCTCCGCCACCCCTCGGCCGCGGCCGCAAGCGCGCAGCGCACGCCTTCGACGCGGCCCTCGACGACGCCGAGCTCGCCGCGGCCCGTGCCGCACTGGCCCAGGGCAGATGGCAGACGGCCCGCTCACTGCTCGCCCGGACCGGCGACGACTGGGACCGCAGAGGGCACCGCGTCACCGTCCTCGCCCAGGAGCCGTACAGCGTCCCCTGGACCCGCGACTGGCTGCTCGCCGAGCCGGACTCCGCGGACGCCGCCGTCCTGCTCGCCCTCGCCCAGGTCCAGCGGGCCCTGCGCGGCAAGGAGAAACCGGTCCGTGCCCGCGAGGCCTGCCACACCGCCGCCACGCTCGCGCCCGCCGACCCCACCCCCTGGCTCGGCCTGCTCATGCTGGAGAGCGCCCTCGGCGCCGAGGTGGAGGTGCGGCGCTTGTTCGCCGAGGTCCGCGCCCGGTATGCCGATCACCACCACGCCCACCATGTGATGGTCGCCCGGCTCGCCGAGCACCGGTCCGGCACCGGCGCCGACCCGATGCACGAGGTCTACGACTTCGCCATCGAGTCCGCCGAGCGGGCCCCGGCGGACTCCCCGCTCGCCATCCTCCCGGTCATCGCCCACGCCGAGCGCTACCGCGTCCTGGCCGCGTCC
This sequence comes from Streptomyces sp. NPDC111802, assembly GCF_055634335.1. Lineage (NCBI taxonomy): Bacteria > Bacillati > Actinomycetota > Actinomycetes > Kitasatosporales > Streptomycetaceae > Streptomyces > Streptomyces sp. NPDC111802. The sequence goes on from NZ_JBVKCZ010000036.1 coordinate 8,502, forward strand.
GGACACGAGCCGCGTGACGCCGCGGCCTCCGGGCACTGGACCGGCCGGCGGGCCCGGCAGGTGATGCGGGCCGCCTTCGACTGGTGGCTGGAGTGGGAGCAGGAGGGCCACCCGCGCCGACTGATCGATCTGAACTTCCTCGCCCACGCCAAGGTCTGCGAGGGCCGGGGCGCCGAGGCCGCCGCCCTGTTCCACCGCATCGGCGAACACGCCACCCCGTCGCCGTGGTCGTACCCCGACCGTGAGCCGTACTCCGCCTTCCGCACCGCACGCGACACCGCGCTCGGCACGACGTGAGAGCCCCGACCTGACGCACACACCGCCCCGACCGCACGCCCACCCCGCCCGCGAGCGCGATCGACCCCGGACCGCGCGCGCAAGGCCCCTGACCCGGACCGAACCGAACCACCCCCGATCCGGACCGCACGCAAACGCCCCGCCCCCCGACCGCGCACACGCGCCCCCGACCCGACGAAGGACGGTCTTTCGATGACGACGGGCAGTTCCAGCACGAGCAGAGCCATCGCCGACGGCGGCGGCATCAGTACGTTCAAGGGGCAGGACCGTGCCCTGCGCGCCGACCGGCTGGGGACCACGGGCCTGCTGCTGTCCGTGCTCGCCGCCACCGCGCCCCTGATGGTCGTCGCGGGTGTCATGCCCACGACCTTCGGGGTGATGGGCATCCTCGGTCAGCCGCTGCTCTTCGTGATCCTCGGCGTCGTCCTCGCCCTGTTCAGCGTGGGGTACGCCGAGATGAGCCGGCACGTCCACAACGCCGGCGCCTTCTACGCGTACATCTCCCGCGGCCTCGGCGGCACGGCCGGCGCCGGCGCCGCGATGGTCGCCCTCGTCGCCTACAACGCGCTCCAGGTCGGCATCTACGGCATCTTCGGCTTCGAGGTGTCCGGGCTGTTCGCCACCTATCTCGACCTGGAGCTCGCCTGGTGGATACCGGCGCTCCTCGCCGTGCTCGTGGTCGGCGCGCTCGGCTGGCTGAAGATCGACCTCAACGCGCGGGTGCTCGGCGTCCTGCTGATCATCGAGGTCGTCCTCGTGGTCGTCTTCGACGTCGCCGCCATCGCCGACCCGGGCAAGGAGGGGCTGTCGCTGCACGCCTTCAACCCGGACACCCTCAGCGGCGCGGGCATCGGCACCGCCCTGTGCTTCTGCGTCGCCGCCTTCCTCGGCTTCGAGCAGGCCCCCGTCTACGCCGAGGAGACCAGCCGCCCGCATGTCCTCGTGCCCCGCGTGATGTTCCTCGCCATCGGTGGCATCGCGGTGTTCTACACGATCAGCTGCTGGGCCTACACCGTCGCCGCCGGACCCTCGGCGATCGTCGGCACCGCGCGGGACCAGAGCGCCGGGCTGCTGTTCTTCCTCACCGAGGACCTGCTCGGCGAGACGTTCACCGACGCCCTGCACGTGCTCTTCGTGACCGGCATGTTCGCGGCCATGCTCAGCTTCCACAACGTCGTCGCCCGCTACGCCTTCGCGATGGGCCGCGAGGGCCTGCTGCCGTCCGCCTTCGGCCGCACCAGCGGCGCGAGCGGCGCGCCCGGCACGGGTTCGCTGCTCCAGACCGTGATCTCGCTCGTGGTCGTCGCCGCGTTCGCGTTCGCCGACGACAAGCCGACCGGTGACCCGACGGCACCGGTGCTGCACCTGTTCACCTGGATGGGCAACCTCGGCGCGCTGGGCGTCGCCGCGCTGATGGCGGCCGCGTCGGTCTCCGTCATCGTCTTCTTCGTACGGCGCGGGGCCGTCGCCGCCCAGTTCTGGCGGCTGGCCGCATCCGGGCTCTCGGTCGTGGGGCTGCTGTTCATCGTCGTGTACACGGTCAAGGACTTCGACGTCCTGATCGGCGCCGGCCCCGACTCGGCCCTGAGCTGGGCGCTGCCCGCCGTCATCGCCCTCGCGCTGGTCGCCGGCGTGGTTCAGGGCCTGCTGCTGCGCTCCCGCGCACCCGAGCGGCACGCCCGTATCGGGCTCGGCAACGAGGCGTTCCAGCTGGAGAAGGCGGCGACCGAGGGGTCGTAGCCGAAGACCACTTCCGAGAGCCGGGTGAGAAGTGGTTACGGAAGTCTGACGAGCACCCGCGATCCCTGGTCCGCCCGGGGTCGCGGGTGTTCGAATAAGTACGTGAACCCCGAGCAGCCCGAGAACGAGGGCGACGAACAGGGCGAGGTCAAGGGCAAACCGATCGGTCGCCGTGTCCTGCTCGGCACCCTCGGCCTGGGCGCCCTCGGCGTGATCACCGCGCCCACCCTCCAGCGCGGCCTGGAGTCCTTCCTCGCCGGCGCGTCCGACAAGGACCCCACCGGCCTCACGGACCTGCTGCCCAACGGCGGCGGCTTCCGCTACTACTCGGTGACCTCCTCCGTACCCCGCAAGAACGCCACGACCTACCGCCTCAAGATCGACGGTCTGGTCGACCGCCCCCGGACCTACACACTGGCCGACCTGCGCGCCCTGCCGCAGACCCGGATGGTGCGCGACGTCCAGTGCGTCACCGGCTGGCGGGTGCCCGGCACGCCCTTCGAGGGGGTGCGCCTGTCCCGGCTCCTCGACGCGGCCGGGGTGCGCAAGGGGGCCGGGGCGGTGCGCTTCACCTGCTTCGACGGCGCGTACAGCGAGAGCCTCACCCTCGACCAGGCCCGCCGCGCGGACGTCCTCGTCGCCCTGCGCATGCAGGACAAGGACCTGGGCCACGCCCACGGCGGCCCGGTCCGCCTCTATGTGGCCCCCATGTACTTCTACAAGTCGGCCAAGTGGCTCTCCGGCATCACCGTCACCGAGGACGTGCGCCCCGGCTACTGGGAGGAACGGGGCTACGACGTCGACGCCTGGGTCGGCCGCTCGAACGGACGCGACGATGACCCTACGAGCTGACCCACCCCCCGCGGCCGCCGGCGTCCGGCGCTTCGGCCCCGCCACGCGCTGGGTGCACCGTACGACGGCCGCGCTGATGGGCGTGTGCGTGGCGACCGCCGCCTGTCTGTACATCCCGCAGTTCGCGGAACTCGTCGGCCGCCGCGAGCTGGTGGTCCGTGTCCACGAGTGGGCCGGCCTCGCCCTGCCCGTGCCCGTCCTGGCCGGCCTCGCCTCCAGGCTGTTCCGCGCCGACCTCGGCTTCCTCAACCGCTTCGGCCCGCACGACCGCGTCTGGCTGCGCGCCGCCCTGCGCCGCGACAAGCGGCGCTCGTCCCGGCCCGCGGGCAAGTTCAACGCCGGCCAGAAGATCTACGCGGCCTGGATCTCCGGTGCGACCCTGGTGATGCTCGGCACCGGTCTCATCATGTGGTTCACCCATCTCACGCCGCTTGAGTGGCGCACCAGCGCGACCTTCGTGCACGACTGGCTGGCCCTCACCATCGGCATCGTCCTCGCGGGACACATCGGAATGGCGCTAGGGGATCCGCAGGCCCGGCGGGGTATGCGGACCGGCCTGGTCAGCCGGGAGTGGGCCGAGCGGGAGCACCGGCTCTGGCGGCCATGAGGCGGTCAGCGTCGCCGGATCGCCGGGTGTGCCCGTGTCCACGTCCGGTTCCGGCACCACGTCGGGAGCGGCGACCGTGAAGGCGCCCGGCAGCCGGATCTCGGTTCCGCCGTACCGTACGGCCACATCCACGGGGCCCGGCTCCAGCGCCGGTACGACCACCGACAGCGAGGTCCCGCCGCCCGCCACCGGCTGCGGGACGGGCACGCCGGGCACCGGCACCCCGCCGATGCTCACGCCCCCGGCCGGCAGCGACTCGGCGGGGTCGAAGTACATGTCCGCCAGCTCGATCCCGACCACCTCACCGGGCCTGGCCTCGGCGTCGCCGCCCGTGTCCACCCCGGCGATCCGGTAGCGGCAGGCAGGTGTACCGCTCGACGCGGGCTTCAGACGCACCGTCACTTCGGGATGCCGCCGGTGGAAGTCGAGCAGCCCGCCGAGCACGGCATACGCGGCCCGTCCCTTGCAGGAGTCGGCCGCGCCCTTCGCCGCGGCATGGTCCCGGACCGCCTGCTGCCAGCTGCCGCCCTCGCCCCGCACGGCCAGACAGGCCGCGGCCAGACCGCGCAGCAGCCTCCAGCCGCCGTCGGACGTGAGCCGGGGGATCACGCGCTGGGCGGCCCCGCACTCGGCGGGATCGCGCAGCAGGTCGTACACGCTCGCCGGGTCAGGGGTGCCGTCGGTGTCCGGTGAATCGGGGCCGAGCGGCAGCCAGTCGGGGACTTCGAGGAGCTTCTGGCTCACGGAGGAGCTGGGGGAGGGGCTCGGGGGTGCACTCGCCGTGCCGTTGCGCGCCGAAGCGCTGGGCGTGTCCGTGGAGGCGGGTGCGCCGATGTGCCCGTCGGGCCGTTGCCCCGGCGGGGCAGCGGAATTGCCGACCGGGTCGGTCGGCAGCCGCCCGGCACCGGCCGTGGGCCCGGCGGTGCTGATCGAGCCCCCGTCGCCCCTGCCGTCCGCCGTGTCACCACCGTCACCGGTGAAAGCCACGGCGGCCACCGCCACCGCCCCTGCGACGAGCAGCCCCGAGATACGCATCCCGAGGGAAACCGCCATGACGCCCCCCCGAAGTCCTCGCCCCCGACGGCCGAGTGAGCCTCCAGGTTGCCTCATCATCAGGCCGAAGGCGCCCCCGGGGGAAGCCGCTTCAAGTGATCGTCCGTGTGAGTCCGGGCACCTGGCACCGCGGAGGTTCAGCCGCCGAAGTCCAGCAGCACCTTGCACGACCGGCTCCGGTCGGCCGCCAGCGCGAACCCCTCCTCGGCCTTCCCGACCGGCACCACCGCGCTGACCAGCCCGTCGAACGACGGCTCGGCGGCGAGCAGTTCCAGCGCCGCGTCGAACTCCCCGTCGAAGCGGAACGCCCCGCGCAGCTCGATCTCCCGGCTCACCACGAGGTTCCCCGCGAACGGACTCTGCCCCGGCGGAAGCATCCCCAGCTGCACCACGACTCCGCCGCGCCGCACCAGCCGCAGACAGGTGTCCAGCCCGGCGGCCACCCCCGACGCCTCGATCGCCACGTCCACCTCGGAAGGCCACCCGGCGTCGTCCGGATCATCCGCCCGTACGACGGCGTCGGCGCCGGCGATCCGCGCGTACTCAAGGGCCGCCGGGAGCAGGTCCGTCACCGTCACGCGGGCCGCGCCGGCCGCCTTCGCCGCCGCGACCACCAGACAGCCGATGGGCCCGGCACCGGTGACCAGGACATGCCTGTCGGCCACCTTCCCAGCCCGGCGCACCGCGTGCAGCGCGACGGACAGCGGCTCGGCGAGCGCCGCCCGGCGCAGGTCGAGGCCGGCCGGGAGCGGTCGCAACTGGTCGGCCGGGACGGCCACTTGGGCCGCGAAGCCGCCCTGCACATGCGGAAAGCGGGCCGCGCTGCCGAGGTAACGGGTGTCCCGGCAGACATTGCGCCGGCCGTCCGCGCACTCCGGGCAGACCGCGCAGGCAGTGGCGGGGTGCACGGCGACGGCCGTACCGGCGAGGGGACCCGAGGCGCCGTCGCCGTACGCGACGACCGTGCCGACCACCTCGTGCCCGAGCACCATCGGTTCCCTCAGCCGGAAGTCGCCGACCCCGCCGTGCCGCCAATAGTGCAGATCGGAGCCACAGACGCCGCCGTAGCGCACGGCCACCAGCGCCTGTCCGGGGCTCGGGACGGGCACCGGCAGTTCCTCGACCCGCAGGTCGCCCCGAGCGTGGATCACACAACCGAGCATCCCCGCAGCCTCCTTCACAGCACGCTGGTCATGCCGCCGTCGACATACAGCACCTGTCCGCTGACGAAGTCGGCGGCCGCAGAGGCGAGGAACAGCACCCCGCCCACCAGGTCCTCCGTACGGCCCCAGCGTCCGGCCGGGGTGCGGCGGCGCACCCACGCGCTGAACTCCTCGTCCGCGACGAGGGGTCGGGTCAGCTCGGTCTCGATGTAGCCGGGGCCGAGGCCGTTGACCTGGACGCCGTACGGGCCCCAGTCGGCGCACATGCCCTTGGTGAGCATCTTCAGCGCGCCCTTGGTGGCGGCGTAGGGCGCGATGCCGGGGCGGACCACCTCGCTCTGCAGCGAGCAGATGTTGACGATCTTTCCGTGGCCGCGTTCCGTCATCCGCCGGGCGGCCTCGCGGCCGACCAGGAACGCGCTGGTGAGGTTGGTGTCCAGGATGCGGTGCCAGTCCGTGTCCGTGAACTCCAGCAGGGGCGCGCGCAGTTGCATCCCCGCGTTGTTGACCAGGATGTCGAGCGGGCCCACCCGCTCCTCGACGTCCGCGATCCCGGCGGCCACCGAGGGGCCGTCGGTCACGTCGAACACAGCCGTGTGGACGTCGCCGGGCAGTTCCCCGGCGGCCTCGGCGAGGCGTTCGCCGTCGCGTCCGTTGAGCACCACCGTGCAGCCGGCCTCGGCCAGACCGCGGGCGAGCGCGAGGCCGATGCCCCGGCTGGAGCCGGTGACCAGGGCCGTGCGGCCGCTGATGTCGAAGAGGGGGTGAGCCGTCATCGTCGTATCCCTGAACGAGTCGTACCGCTAGATGACCAGTGAGAGCAGCAGGACCAGACCCCCGGCGACCACGGAGATGATCGTCTCCATGACGGACCAGGTCTTGACGGTCTGGCCGACGCTCAGGCCGAAGTACTCCTTCACCAGCCAGAAACCGGCGTCGTTGACATGGCTGAAGAACAGCGAGCCGGCGCCGATGGCCAGGACGAGCAGGGCCGTGTGGGTCGTCGACATGTCGGCCGCGAGCGGGGCGACCAGACCGGCCGCGGAGACCGTGGCCACCGTCGCCGAGCCCGTCGCCAGCCGGATCGCCACCGCGATCAGCCAGGCCAGCAGCAGCGCGGGGATCGACCAGTCCTCGGAGATGTCCAGGACCATCTGGCCCACCCCGGTGTCGATCAGCGTCTGCTTGAAGCCGCCGCCCGCGCCCACGATGAGCAGGATGCCCGCGATCGGGGCGAGACTCTTCTCGACCAGCGGCGAGATCCGCTCCTTGCTGAAGCCCGCGGGCCTGAGCAGGGTGAAGATGCCGACCAGCACCGAGGCGAGCAGGGCGATCAGCGGCGAGCCGATGACGTCGAACACGCGCTGAACGGTGTTCTCGGGGTCGTCGATGACGATGTCGACCAGTGCCTTGGAGAGCATCAGGACGACCGGCAGGAGAATGGTCGTCAGGGTGGCGCCGAAGCCGGGACGCTTGTCCAGCTCCTCCGAGACGCGCTGCGGAATCATCCGGTCCGGAGCCGGCACATCCACCCAACGGGCCGCGTACCGCGAGAACACCGGACCGGCGATGATCACCGTCGGTATGGCGATGAGGACGCCGAGCGCCAGCGTCACACCCAGGTTGGCGCCGACCGCGTCGATCGCGACGAGCGGGCCCGGGTGCGGCGGGACCAGGCCGTGCATCACGGACAGACCGGCGAGGGCGGGGATGCCGATGCGCATCAGCGAGTAGTTGCCGCGTTTGGCGACCATCAGTACGACCGGGATCAGCAGCACCACGCCGACCTCGAAGAACAGCGGCAGACCGATCACCGAGGCGATCAGCACCATCGCCCAGGGCATCGACCGCCCGCCGGCCTTGGCGAGGATGGTGTCGACGATCTGGTCGGCGCCGCCGGAGTCGGCGAGCATCTTGCCGAGGATCGCGCCGAGGGCGATCAGCACGCCCACGCCGGCCACCGTGGTGCCGAGACCGGTGGTGAAGCTGGCGATGACCTTGTCGAGCGGCGCCCCGGCGAACGCGCCCAGCGCCAGCGACCCGATGGTCAGCGACAGGAACGCGTGGAGCTTGAACTTGGTGATGAGCAGGACGATGACGGCGATGCCCGCCAGGACGGCGATGCCCAACTGAGCGTGGCCGGCCGAGGTGATGGGCTCGACGGTGTCCGCTGCCAGCATCTCGACGCTGAGTCTGGTCACGGGGTTTCCCTTGCAGGTACGGGGGTTGGGGAGGGGGGTACTGCCGTGGGGGGTGGGGTGCTGCGGGAGGTGCTACGCGACCGACTCGGGAAGCCCGTTCAGCGCGTCGGCGGCCCGTTCGGTGATCTCCTCCGGGCTGCCGGTGACATCAACGGCGACTCCGGCCTCGTCGGCCTGGAGCGGCTGGAGCGTGGCGAACTGCGAGTCCAGCAGCGCGGTCGGCATGAAGTGCCCCTGCCGGTGCGTCATCCGGTCCTCGATGAGGGCCCGGTCACCGGTGAGGTGTACGAACACGACCCCGGGCGCAGCGGCCCGCAGCCGGTCCCGGTACGACCGCTTCAGTGCCGAGCAGCTGACCACCCCGCCGAGCCCGGCCCGCTCGTGCGCCCAGGCGCCGATGGCGTCGAGCCACGGCCACCTGTCGGTGTCGTCGAGCGGGGTGCCGGCCGACATCTTGGCGATGTTGGCCGCCGGGTGGAAGTCGTCGCCCTCGGCATAGGGGACGCCGAGCCGGGCCGCGAGCAGGGGACCGATGGTGGTCTTCCCGGTGCCCGCTACGCCCATGACCACGACGACATGGGGGGTACTCATCGCTGCCTCACTGTCTGCTGTCCTCGTCGACACGTGATGTCGACGCAACTGAAACGCATTAGGTACGACGAATTCAAGAGCCTGTGACATATAAGTCTGACTTTTTGAGATCGTGATCCACCCCGTACGCTGAGTGCATGACCACTCCGGGCCGGGGTCTGCACGGCCATGTACTCGAAACCCTCGGCCCAGCGATCACCGCGGGCGAGTACCCGCCCGGCAGCGTGCTGCGCACCGACGAACTGGCGCAGCGCTTCGATGTGTCCCGCTCGGTGATGCGCGAGGCGGTCCGCGTCCTTGAGTCCATGCACCTGGTCGAGTCCCGCCGCCGCGTGGGCGTCACGGTCCTTCCCAGGTCCGAGTGGAACGTCTACGACCCCCAGGTCATCCGCTGGCGCCTGGCCGGCACGGACCGCCCCGGGCAGCTGCGTTCGCTCACGGTGCTGCGCTCGGCGATCGAGCCGGTGGCGGCCGGCCTGGCGGCGAAGCACGCCACCGCCGACCAGTGCGCCGAACTCACCGAGTGCGCCCTCGGCATGGTCGCCCACTCACGCGGCCACCAGCTGGAGGGCTACCTCCTCCACGACGTCGCCTTCCACCGCGCCATCCTCAACGCCTCCGGCAACGAGATGTTCGCACGCCTGGGCGACGTCGTCGCCGAGGTCCTCGCGGGCCGTACCCACCACGAGGTCATGTTCGAGGACCCCGACCCGGCCGCGGTCACCCTGCACGTCCAGGTCGCGGAGGCGGTCCGCGCGGGCGACGCGACCCGGGCGGAGCACCTGACCCGCGAGATCACCGTCGGGGCCCTCCAGGAACTGGACATCCTGGCGCCGTAGTCCTGACCGCCGCCGTGCCCGGCCGACCGGCCCGCCCCTCAGGCGCCCGGCGGAAACGCGGGCTGCTCGGGAATCCGCAGCTCCTGCTCCGGCAACGGAGGCAGCGCCGGCTGCTCCACCCACGCCCGCAGCAGATCGTCCACCGGCTCGGACGTGAACCGCCCGACATGCGCGACGAACGACGCCGTGGTCACCGCACTCCCGCGATGCTGACCGGCCCACCCGCGCAGCATCCGGAAGAAAGCCTCTTCCCCCAGGGCACAGCGCACCGCGTGCACCACCAGCCCGCCACGCTGGTACAGCCGGTCGTCGAACATCGACTTGCGCCCGGGATCGGCCAGTTTGAGATCCTGCGGCTGCCCGGCGAGCAGCCGGTGCGCCGCCGCCGCGTGCTGCTGCGCGGTCCGTCCGCCCGAGCGCTCCGACCACAGCCACTCGGCGTACTTCGCGAAGCCCTCGTTCAGCCAGATGTGCCGCCAGTCGGCGATGGACACACTGTTCCCGAACCACTGGTGCGCCAGCTCGTGCGCGACCAGCCGCTCCCAACCCCGCGCGCCGTCCACATGGTTGGCGCCGAAGAGCGACAACCCCTGCGCCTCGACCGGCACATCGAGTTCTTCCTCCGTCACAACGACGGCGTACTCCTCGAAGGGGTAGGGCCCGAACAGCCCCTGGAACAGCTCCATCATCGCCGGCTGCCGCGCGAAGTCCCGCGAGAACTCCGGCAGCAGATGCGCCGGAATGTGACCGTGCTGCGGCACCCCGCCGGGCCCGGGATCCCCGAGCAGCACCGTCTGGTACTTCCCGATCGCCAGCCCGACCAGATAGCTGGACGTCGGCGCCGACTGCTCGTACACCCAGGTCGTCGTCGAGGCCTTGGTCGTACGGGTCAGCAGGCGCCCGCCCGCCACCACCGCGTACGCCGACGGCGTGGTGACCGAGATCTGGTACGACGCCTTGTCGGCGGGCCGGTCGTTGCACGGGTACCACGACGGCGCCCCGATCGGCTGGCTCGCCACCAGTGCCCCGTCCTCCAGCTCCTCCCAACCGAGCCCGCCCCAGGGGCTGTTCACCGGCTTGGGGTTGCCCGACCAGTGCACCTCGACCGTGAAGGCCGCCCCGGCGCGGATCGGCTTGGCGGGGCGGACGCGCAGGCGCCCGCCGCGGTGGGTGTAGTGCGGCTGCCGTCCGTCGAGCCGGACCCGGCCGATCTTGAAGTCGGCCAGGTTCAGCACGAACTCGGTGAGCGGCGCCCGTCCCGCTATGGCGTTGATCCGGGCCGTCCCCGACAGCCGGTTCGGGCCGGGGCGGTAGTCCACCGCGAGCTCGTACCGGTGCACCCGGTAGCGGGGGTCGCCGTGCTCCGGGAAGTACGGGTCCGCGCCCGCCGTCTGCTGAACTGCCACTGCCGTCTGTGCTCCCTGCGCCGTACTGCTGCCACTGAGTGCCGGCCCACCGCTCTCCGGCCCCGAGTGGGCCGTACTCAGGGTCGCCATGCCTCGATCGGATTTCCGAGCCAGCGGGTGTCGTCGGGGACCGACTCCGCCGCCATCACGAGCGACGCGGGACCCAGCGTCGTACGGGCCCCGATCGCGCTGCCGGGCAGGACGATCCCGCCAGGACCCAGCGTCGCGCCCGCACGGAGGACCACAGTATCCGTCCGCAAGATCCGGTCGTGGAAGAGGTGGGTCTGGAGCACACAGCCCCGGTTCACGGTGGCCGCGTCCTCGAGCGTCACCAGATCGGTCTCGGGCAGCCAGTAGCTCTCCACCCACACGCCCTTGCCGATCCGCGCGCCGAGCCCGCGCAGCCACGCCGTCATCACCGGCGTACCGGGCACCGAACCCGCGAGCCACGGCACGGCGAGCACCTCGACGAAGGTGTCGGCCAGCTCGTTGCGCCACACGAAGGAGGACCACAGCGGATGCTCACCGCTGTGATGCCGGCCCACGAGCAGCCACTTCGCGACGATCGAGACGACGCCGGCGACGGCCCCCGCCCCGAGCAGCACCAGCCCTGACAGCAGCGGCGCCCAGACCCCCAGCGCACACAGCGTGGCGACCGTCAGCACCGCGAGCCCCGCCGAGCAGAACACCGGCACGATCCGGCACAGCTCCACCAGCGCGCGCGCCCACAGCAGCCGGGCCGGCGGGGCGTACGTCCGGCTGTCGTCGCCGTCGGCCGCGGCACGCGGCAGCTTGACCGGCGGCAGCCCCAGATACGAGGTGCCCTTCTTGGCCTTCTTCGGCGTCGCCGACAACACCCCGACCAGCCCGCCGTCCGGCACGCTCCGCCCCGGCGCCGTCATGCCCGAGTTCCCGAGGAACGCCCGCTTCCCGATCTCCGCGCGCCCGATCCGCATCCAGCCACCGCCGAGCTCGTACGGTGCGGTCAGCGTGTCGTCGGCCAGGAACGCGCCCTCGCCGACCGTCGTCAGGCTCGGCAGCGCGAGCACCGTGGACACCTCGGCGCCCCGCCCGATCCGCATCCCGAGCAGCCGCAGCCACACCGGCGTGACCAGCCCGGCGTACAGCGGGAAAAGGGTGTCGCGCGAGCGGTCCATCAGCTGGGTGACGGTCCAGGCCTGCCAGCCGACCCGGCTGTGCGTGGGATGCGTGCCCTCGCGCAGGTCGAGGCTCAGCAGCCGTACGCCGACCAGGATCAGCAGCGCGTACGCCGCCCCGAAGGCCAGCGTCGCCGGCACGAGAGCCAGCGCGGCGCCCGTCAGGGGCGCGTCCGGCGTGAAGAACACCCGGGCCACGAGGAACGCGGCCGCCCCCGCCAGCACCGGCAGCGCGCTGAGCACGAAGCCCGTGATGCCGTACATGACACGCCAGTACGTGCCGCGGCTCGGCCGCTGCTTGGGCCAGTTGCGCTTGGCCTTGCCGAGCTTGACCGCGGGCGCGCCCGCCCAGCGCTGGCCGGTCGGGATCTGCCCGGTGACCGCCGAGCCGGGGGCCACCTCGGCCCGCTTGCCGACGCGGGCGCCCGGGAAGAGCATGCTCCGGGTGCCGACGACGGCGTGCGCGCCCACCTTGACCGCGCCGATCTCCAGCCGGTCGCCGTCCAGCCAGTACCCCGACAGATCCACCTCGGACTCGACCGCGGCGCCGCGCCCCAGCTTGAGCAGCCCGGTGACCGGCGGCAGCGAGTGCAGGTCGACGTCGGACCCGACCTTGGCGCCCAGCGCCCGCGCGTACCGCTCCAGCCATGCCCCGGTCAGCGAGGTCGCCCCGGTGAACTCGGCCAGCCGCTCGGCCGTCCACAGCCGCACATGCACACTGCCACCGCGCGGGTAGCGGCCGGGCTGCACGCCCCGCAGCAGCAGCCGCGCCCCACCGGCGGCCAGCGCGAGCCGCCCCGGCGGGCTGAACAGCACGGCGGCGCCGGCCGCGAGGAGCCACCAGGGGGCGGTGGGCAGCCACGAGTAGGCGGGCAGCAGATTGCCGAGCACGGCCAGCACGACCGTCCAGCGCAGACCGAGCAGCGTGAACAGCGGAACGAGCAGCAGCAGCTGCATCAGCTGCGCGCTCCGGGGCACCGGCGCGATGACGCGCTCCGCCCCGTCGTCGTGCGCGGAGGCCTCGAGGTGCCGGGCCAGCTTGCGCAGCACCGGCTGCTGGTAGATGTCGAGGACGGCAGCGCTCGGGTAGCGGGTACGCAGCCGCGTCGTCAGCTGGGCGGCGGCCAGACTGCCACCGCCGATCGCGAAGAAGTCGTCGGCGGCGCCGGTGACCGGGATGCCGAGCACCTCGGTCCACTGCTCGGCCAGCCACGCCTCGGTGCCGTAGAGCTGCTCGGCCGGTCCGCCGGAGTCCAGGCCTTCCAGCGGCCAAGGCAGGGCGCCCCGGTCCACCTTGCCCGATGTACGGGTCGGCAGGTCGTCGACCGGTGCGAGCAGCGGTACGAGCGCGGCGGGCAGCTCCGCCCGCAGCTTCTCGACCGCGGCGGCCTGGTCCCAGCCGTCCTGGGTGACGACGTACCCGACCAGGAGCTGATTGCCGCTGCGAGCGGTCCGCACGGCGGCGGCGGCGCCGGCCACACCCGGCAGCGCCTGCAACGCCGCATCCACCTCACCGAGCTCGATCCGCCGCCCGCCGAGCTTGATCTGCTCGTCGGCCCGCCCGAGGAAGACCAGCCCCTCCGGCTCCGCCTTCACCAGGTCCCCGCTGCGGTACGCCCGCTCCCAGCCCAGGGACCGCAGCGGCGCGTACTTCTCCGCGTCCTTCCCGGCATCGAGATACCGGGCCAGCCCGACCCCGCCGATCACCAGCTGCCCGCTGGCGCCCATCGGCACGGGCTCCCCGGCCTCGTCGACGACGGCCAACTCCCAGCCGTTCAGCGGCAGCCCGATCCGGATCGGCTCCTCGCCGCTCATCAGTGACGCACAGGCCACGACGGTCGCCTCGGTGGGCCCGTACGTGTTCCAGACCTCGCGCCCCTCGGTCACCAGCCGCTGCGCCAGCTCGGGCGGGCAGGCCTCGCCGCCGAAGATCAGCAGGCGTACGTCGTTGAGGGTCTCCGGCTCCCAGAGCGCGGCCAGCGTCGGCACGGTCGACACGACCGTGATCTCCTGCTCGACCAGCCACGGCCCGAGATCGGCACCGCTCCTGACCTGCGAACGCGGCACCGGCACCAGACAGGCGCCGTACCGCCAGGCCAGCCACATCTCCTCGCAGGACGCGTCGAACGCCACCGAAAGCCCCGCCATCACCCGGTCCCCGGGCCCGATCGGCTCCTCCGTGAGGAACAGCGCGGACTCGGCGTCCACGAACGCGGCGGCACTGCGGTGCGAGACGGCGACGCCCTTCGGCTTCCCGGTGGAGCCGGAGGTGAAGATGATCCACGCGTCGTCCTCGACGCCGGGCCGCGCGGCCGGAACCTCGCCGCGCGAGTGCACGGTCAGCTCGTGGCCGGCCCCGACGACAGCCCGTACGTCCGCCTCTCCGAACACCAGCTCGGCCCGCTCGTCGGGGTCCTCGGCGTCCACGGGGACATAGGCGGCGCCGGCCGCCAGTACGGCGAGGATCGCGACGTACAGGTCATTGGTGCCGGACGGCACGCGCACGCCCACCCGGTCCCCGCGTCCGACCCCGGCCGCGGCCAGCCCGCGCCGCAGCCGCTCCACCTCGACGGCCAGCGCCCGGTAGGTCAGGCTGGTCGTGCCGTCGTCCAGAGCGGGCTCGTCGGGATACGACCGCACGGACGCGTCGAGGATGTCGACGAGCGTGCGCGGGGATGCCGCCGGCCCCCCGGAGAAACGGGCTGTGTCGCCGAACTTCTCGCGGATCTCTTGGTCGAGCAGGCCGAGAGCATCGCTCTCGTGTATCGCTGCCATCCGGTCCTCGCGTCTCGATCCCGGATGCCTCCGGGGCGCTGGCGGGTCCGCAGGTTTGCCTGGGGGTGTCCGGCTCCAGCTCCGTAACAAGCCGGAAATTTTAGTACGAAGCTAGGTTCGTGGTTGTTGAACGGCCACCCGGGACGGCCGTTCGGGGCGCTCGGGGGCGCGGTCGACAGGTGCTGACCTGGCGATCTTCAAGCGGAGGAGACATGCCCCACACAGTGGGTGAGGAGGTGTGGACAGGGCGTCCGGACGACCGCGGCACAGGGCCCCGGAAAAGCAAGAAACCCCTGGTGACAGGGGTTTCAGCTGGTGTCCGAGGGGGGACTTGAACCCCCACGCCCGATAAAGGGCACTAGCACCTCAAGCTAGCGCGTCTGCCATTCCGCCACCCGGACAAGGTGTCTGTCGTGCGGGGTGTCCCCCGCGGCGACAGAGGAAACATTACCAGCTTTCGAGGGGTGCCCGATCACCCCCCGTCGCGACGTGAACTGCGTGTGACGGGTCGCGGCCGGTCTTGGGCCGGGCCGTCACCCGGGGGAGGATGAGGGGGACCACCGGCAGCGACCGCGCGGAAGGAAGCAGCGTGAGTGAGACGGGCACGACCAGGGGCGTCACCGGCGAGGACGAGGTCGTGGACCTCTGCCGCGAGCTGATCCGGATCGACACCAGCAACTACGGCGACCACTCGGGTCCCGGTGAGCGCAAGGCGGCCGAGTACGTCGCCGAGAAGCTCGCCGAGGTGGGCCTCGAACCGCAGATCTTCGAGTCGCACCCAGGGCGCGCCTCCACCGTGGCCCGCATCGAGGGCGAGGATCCCTCGAGGCCCGCGCTGCTCATCCACGGCCACACCGACGTCGTACCGGCCAACGCCGACGACTGGACCCACCACCCCTTCTCCGGCGAGGTCACCGACGGGTGCGTGTGGGGGCGCGGGGCCGTCGACATGAAGGACATGGACGCGATGACCCTGGCGGTCGTGCGCGACCGGCTGCGCAGCGGCCGTAAGCCGCCGCGGGACATCGTGCTCGCGTTCCTCGCCGACGAGGAGGCGGGCGGCAAGTTCGGCGCCAAGTTCCTCGTCGACAAACACCCGGACCTCTTCGAGGGCGTCACCGAGGCGATCAGCGAGGTGGGCGGATTCTCGTTCACGGTGAGCGAGGAACGGCGGCTCTATCTGATCCAGACGGCCGAGAAGGGCATGCACTGGATGAAGCTGACCGTGGCCGGCACCGCCGGGCACGGCTCGATGATCCACCGGGACAACGCCATCACCGAACTGTCGGAGGCGGTCGCGCGGCTGGGTCGGCACAAGTTCCCGGTGCGGGTCACCAAGACGACCCGGGCCTTCCTCGACGAACTCGGTGACGCGCTCGGCACCGAGCTCGACCCGGAGAACATGGAGGGCACCCTCGCCAAGCTCGGCGGCATCGCCAAGCTCATCGGCGCGACCCTCAGCAACACGGCCAACCCCACGCAGCTCGGCGCGGGCTACAAGGTCAACGTCATCCCCGGCGAGGCCACCGCGCACGTCGACGGCCGGTTCCTGCCGGGCTTCGAGGAGGAGTTCCTCGCCGACCTCGACAAGATCCTCGGGCCCAAGGTCAAGCGCGAGGACGTGCACGCCGACAAGGCCGTCGAGACGAGCTTCGACGGGGCACTCGTGGACGCCATGCAGTCCGCGCTGGTCGCCGAGGACCCGGCGGCGAAGGCCATCCCCTACATGCTGTCCGGCGGCACGGACGCCAAGTCCTTCGACGACCTGGGGATCCGCGGCTTCGGCTTCGCCCCGCTGAAGCTGCCGCCGGAGCTGGACTTCGCGGGCATGTTCCACGGCGTCGACGAGCGGGTGCCGGTGGAAGGGCTGAAGTTCGGGGTCCGGGTGCTCGACCGGTTCATCGACGGGTCCTGAATTCGTCCAGATGTACTGGACCTGACTGGGGAGAGTGAACGCGCTCATCAGGTCGTAGCCCTATTAGTTCCTCCTCGTTACAGGTGATGCGATCAGCTACTTGTGATCGCATTGCCAACAAGGAGGAATAATGATCAAGAAGGTCGTCGCCGCTGCGGCTGCCACCGGTGGGCTGGTTCTCGCGGGCGCGGGCCTGGCCGTTGCCGACTCCGGTGCCCAGGGTGCCGCGGTGCACTCCCCGGGCGTCCTGTCCGGCAACGTGGTTCAGGTTCCGGTTCACGTCCCCGTGAACGTCTGCGGCAACACGATCTCGGTGATCGGGCTGCTGAACCCCGCCTTCGGCAACACCTGCATCAACAAGTGACGTTGTGCCTCGCCCCGTGAATGGGGCTGAGCCCGTCGGCCCCGGAGTGCGTGCCATGCGCTCCGGGGCCGACCGGCCTTTCGGAACGTCGGTGGAATTCCCGACGTCGTCCTTTCGGAACAAGGTCGAAGGCAGGTAATCAGTAAATGCGACAGGTCACCCGCAAGGGCCTGATGACTGTGGCGGCCGCGACCGGCGTCATCGCCGCCGCGGGCGGCACGGCCCACGCGACCGGCGCGGGGGCACACGGCTCCAGCGTGAACTCGCCCGGCGTGCTGTCGGGCAACACGGTGCAGGCGCCGGTGCACGCGCCGGTCAACGTCTGTGGCAACACCGTCAATGTCGTCGGGTTGCTCAACCCGTCGAGCGGCAACAGCTGCGCCAACACGGGCGGCTCCGGCGGCGGCTCAGGGGCCTCGGCCGACGGACACGCCAGTGACTCGCCCGGTGTCGGCTCCGGCAACCACGTCGAGGCACCGGTCGATGTGCCGGTCAACGTGTGCGGCAACAGCGTCGACATCATCGGCATCGGCAACCCCAGCTCGGGCAACGACTGCGGCAACGGCGGGGGGCACACCCCGCCGGGTGGCGGCCACGAGAACCCGCCGGGGTCGCCGGAGCAGCCGGGCAACCCCGGAAATCCGGGCAACCCCGGGAACCCTGGCAATCCGGGAAACCCCGGTAATCCCGGAAACCCGGGGAACCCGGGCAACCCCGGAAACCCGGTCGAGCCGACCCACCCCGGTTCCCCGAGCACGCCGCCCGGCAGTGGCGACGTGACACCGGGCGGCGGCTCCTCGCACGCGAACCAGCCGGGCGCCCACTTCGTCACCCAGCCCCAGGGCGACGCACAGCTCGCCCAGACCGGCAGTGACCTGCCGATGGGCCTCGTCCTGCCGGTCGGCGCGGGTGCGCTGCTGGCGGGCGCGGTGCTGTACCGCAAGGCGCGGCCCTCGGAGTAGGCGGCAGCCCGTCGGGCACTACGTCCGGCCCGACTCCGATGGACACGGAGCGGGCCCCGCCTCGGCGGGGCCCGCTCCGTGTCGTCCCGTAATCTCCCTTGTCTTCCTGTCGCCTCAGCTCACCACGTCGCCCGCACCTGGCGGATGATCCGGCGGCGCAACCGCACCCTGCGGCTGCCGTCGCGCAGCAGGCTAAGGCGGTCCAACTCCCAGTGTCCGTACTCGGCATGGTCCGTCAGCAGGCGTGTGGCGTCCTTGCGGGAGACCCCGCGCGGTACGTACACGTCGACAAATTCGTATTCCGGCATCGCATCTATTGTGCGGGCTGGGGCCCGGTACGGATAGCGTCTGCACTATGTCTGATGCTGTGCAGCCCACCGCTGCCGAGGTACGCGCCGCCGCCGAGGCGGTCAAGACCGCGCTCGACCGCCACCTGGCCGCGGTCGAACGCCGGTCGGGTGAGGACGATCCGGCCGTCTACGAGGCGTTCAACGAGCTGGCCGCGGCCGCCGAGACCTACGACGAGCTGCTCTACGACCGCTACGACGAGGTCACCCCCTTCGAGATCCCCGGTGCGGAGGACGCGCTGCCGCCGTACATCGGCCCCGAGGAACCGAACGCGCTGAGCGTGCTGATCCGCCGCGACTACGCCGTGGTCGAGCCGCAGCGGCTGCTGGCGCAGGCCCAGCGGGTCGAGGCGGCGGACTACGACGGCGGCGCGGACGCGGAAGCCTCCGGCACGGTGCACGGGGCGCTCGGCATCCTGTTCGGTGAGTTCGAGCCGGACGAGATCGCCTCCCGGCACAAGGAGTTCGGCCTGGAGGAGGGCGACTCCACGCTCTGGGTGACCGCGGCGGACGACCAGACCGACCCCGGTGAATGGCTGGAGGCGCCCTTCGAGGGGGTCGACCCGCAGCGGGTGGTCTGCCGCTTCGACGTCAGCACGGTGTTCGACGACGACTTGGACGCCGACGGAAGCGAAGGGGACGACGAGGACAGCGACGAGGACAGCGACGAGGACCTCGAGGACGAGATCGACACGGACCTCGACGAGGACGACCTCGAACCACTGGACGTAGATCGCTGACGCGGATCGCTGACGCGGCTGTTTCGACGGCGGCGGTCACGGAGGATTTCCGTGACCGCCGCCGTCGTGTGCGCGGGCAGTCCCCCCGCGGCCCTGGGGCGTCTCGGTCCGGCCGGTCAGCCCACGGACGGCACCTGTGGTGCGAGCAGGACCGGCAGCCGGGTCGTGCGGGGCTTGGCCGGGATCTCGGCCACCGCCCGGAGGAGGGCCTGCTCCGCGCCGTGCACCACGGAGAGGTGGCGGTCGGCGCGGCTGAAGGCCGTGTAGACCCAGGGACGGCTGAGGGCCTGGGCCGCGTCCTTGGGCAGCACGACGACCACCGCCGGCCACCGGCCGCCCGCCGCCTGATGGGCGGTCAGGGCCCAGCCGTGCCGTACGGACTGCTCCACCCGCTCCTTCGGTACGACCACGGCCTCGCCCGCGCAGTCGAGGTGCAGTCCCTCCGCGTCGGCCTTCACCACCCGGCCCGGCACGGTACGCCCCGGCGCGGGGGAGTACGCGACACGGTCACCGGGGTCGAAGCCGCCGAAGCGGCCGGGGCCGGGGTTGAGCCGCTCCTTGAGCGCGGCGTTGAGCGCGCGCGTGCCGCCCTCGCCGCCGTGGCCCGGCGTGATCACCTGGGTGGCCTCCGGCGGGACGCCGATCGCCCTCGGCACCGAGTCCGCGACGAGTTGCACGGTGCGGTGCACGGCCTCGCCCGCGTCGCGCACCGGCACGATCACGACCTCCTTGCCGGGCGCCTCGACCTGGTTCAGCTCGCCGATGCCGATGCCGGACACCAGCTCGCCCAGGGGACCGGGGTCCGGCCGCCGCGAGGCGATCTGCGGGCAGATCCGCGCCGCCAGCAGATCGGCGAACACCCGCCCCGGCCCCGCCGACCACAGCACCCCGGGATCCCCGGCCAGCACCAGCCGGGCCCCGTCCGGCAGCGACTCCGTGAGCAGAGCGGCCGTCTCGACGTCCAGCAGCGGCGCGTCGAGCACGACGAGCAGCTCCAGATCGAGCGCCCCGTCCGCGTCCCGGCCGGGTCCTTCGGCACCGGAGAGCAGGCCGGCGACGGTGGCGACGCCTCCCGTCTGCGCCGGGGCGTCGGCTCCGCTCAGCAGCGCCGAGAAGCGCTCCCGGCCGAGCGCGCTGTGCGTGGCAGCCCAGGCCCGCAGCCCGAGATCCCGCGCCGCGTGCAGCAGGGACGCCGGTTCGGCGCGCGACGCCTCCCCGCCGGTGTGGAGGACCAGCCCGTTCGCCGCGACCGCGCGGATCAGGTCGGCGGCGGAGCCCGCGCCGCCCGCCGCCCGCTCCCACTCCTCGGCCGAACCGTCCTGCTTGGGCACCGAGTTGATCAGACGGGCCAGCCCGTCGGCGAGGCTCTCCTCCGCGAGGGCGTACCGCTCCAGACCGACGAGGACACGCACGGGCCGCTCCTCGTCCTCCGCCGCCTCCTCGTCCCGTACGACCGGGGCGCCGGGCTCGTCCAGGGCGTCCTGGAAGGCCAGCGCGTCGCCCTCGGCCAGGGCGCTCTGCACGGCCGCGTCGGCGTCCGGCACTCCCCGCTGGGCCAGCGCGGCGGTGAGCGTCGGCAGCTCCAGGGCCGTGTGCCCGGCCAGGGCCGCCTGCTCCAGCAGCCAGCCGGTGACCGCCCGCCCGCGCCGCTCGTCGTCCGGTCCGCACTCCGCGCCGAGCAGCGCCCGCGCGAACCCGTCGGCCTGCTCGGGCCGTACACCGCCGACCCGCAGCAACTGCCAGGGGTCCGCCCGCAACCGGTCGGCGGCACCCTCGCCGAGCGCCGCGGTGACCTGCGCGGCGAGCGCCTCCGGAGCGCCGCCTTCGGTCAGCACGCCCCGTACGGACTCGACCGCCTCCGGCGCCGGGGCCGTGGGTGTACCGGGCGCCGGCACGGGCTGCGGCCGGCGGGCCGGCTCCGGGGCCGGGCGACGCGGTGACTGCGGCTCGCTGAAGACGGTGGCCGGGGGCTTCGCGCCGCTCTCCACGGCCCGTACGGCCGCGAGCAGATCGGCGGCCGTCCCGCTGAGCTTGCCCCCGCTCTCGACGGGCCCCTCCCGCTCTGCCTTGCGTCGCTCGATCCGCTCCCGCTCGATCCGCTGAGCGGCGAGTTCGGCCTCGGCCTCCGACAGCTTCGCCGCGCTGTCGCCGTCCTCGGCCGTGGGCGTCTCGTTCGCGACGCCCTCGCCGACGCCGCCCTCGGCGGCACCCGCACCCTCGGTCCCCGGTGACCCGCCCTCCGTCGCGGCCCCCGGCGTCCCCGGCTGCGTGTTCTCCGTGGTCTCGGGTGGCTCCGTGCTCACAGCGTGCTCCAGTCGTGATCGGGATAGCGGTGCACCGGCGCCGACACGTCGTCGAGCGCCCGGCAGATCTCGTCAGGAAGACTAAGGGCCTCCACTGACAACGCCGCCGTGAGCTGCTGGGCGTTGCGCGCGCCGATGACGGGCGCGGTCACGCCGGGCCGGTCGCGGACCCAGGCGAGGGCGACCTGGAGCGGGGAGACGGCGAGACCGTCGGCCGCCGTCTGCACGGCGTCCACGATCCGGCTCGCCGTGTCGTCGAGGTACGGCGCGACGAAGGGCGCCAGATGCTCCGAGGCGCCGCGCGAGTCCGGCGGCGTCGAGTTGCGGTACTTGCCGGTCAGGACCCCACGGCCGAGCGGGGAGGAGGGGAGCAGGCCCACGCCCAGATCGAGCGCGGCCGGCAGCACCTCGCGCTCCACGCCCCGCTGGAGCAGCGAGTACTCCAGCTGGGTGCTGGCCAGCCGGGTCCGTATGCCGGGCGCCGCGAGCTGCCAGGTCGCCGCCTTGGCGAGCTGCCAGCCGCAGAAGTTGGAGACGCCCGCATACCGCGCGCGACCGCTGCTGACCGCGATGTCGAGCGCCTGGAGGGTCTCCTCCAGCGGGGTGTACGGGTCGAAGGCGTGGATGTGCCAGACGTCGACGTACTCCGTGCCGAGCCGGGCCAGCGAGGCGTCCAGCGCGGAGAGCAGATGGCCGCGCGAGCCGTCGAAGCGGCGGTCCGGGTCGGGCACGCTGCCCGCCTTCGTCGAGATGACCAGGTCCCGCCGCGGGACCAGCCCCTCCATGAGCCGGCCCAGCAGGTACTCGGCCTCCCCGTCGCCGTACACGTCCGCCGTGTCGACGAGGGTGCCGCCCGCCTCCCAGAACGTCTTCAAGAGGTCCGCCGCGTCGTGCTCGTCGGTGTCCCTGCCCCAGGTGAGGGTGCCGAGCCCGATACGGGACACGCGCAGGCCGGTGCGGCCGAGATGCCTCTGCTCCATGAACGCCGAGATTACTGGCCAGAACCTGCCATGTGGGGGCCTGTGGATAACCAGTTTTCAGGAAGGTCACCGGGGCTGCGCAGGGCCTGCCGGGCGACGCCCGCCACATCGGCCTCCCCGCCGGAGGTCCCCCGCGCTAAGGTCGGGCCCACAAGGGACGTTACTGATCGGTAAGGGGATCGGCCATGCAGCTCGGGATCAACCTCGGCTACTGGGGTGCCGGAATGGACGCGGACAATCTCGCCGTCGCGCAGGAGGCCGACCGGCTCGGGTACGCCGTGTGCTGGGCCGCCGAGGCGTACGGGTCGGACGCGGCCACCGTGCTCAGCTGGGTCGCCGCCCAGACCGAGCGCATCGACGTCGGCTCCGCCATCTTCCAGATCCCGGCCCGCCAGCCGGCCATGACCGCGATGACCGCCGCCACCCTGGACTCGCTCTCCGGCGGCCGTTTCCGGCTCGGTCTCGGTGTCTCCGGGCCGCAGGTCTCCGAGGGCTGGTACGGCGTCAAGTTCGACAAGCCGCTGGCACGCACGCGTGAGTACGTCGAGATCGTCCGCAAGGCGATGACCCGCGAGCGCCTGACGTACGAGGGACAGCACTGGACGCTGCCGCTGCCCGACGGCCCCGGCAAGCCGATCAAGCTGACCGTGCACCCGCAGCGCGAGCACATCCCGCTGTACATCGCCGCCATCGGCCCGAAGAACCTGGAGCAGACCGGCGAGATCGCCGACGGCGCCCTGCTGATCTTCCCCTCCGCCGACCACCTGGAGGACACCACCGTCAAGTACCTGCGCGCCGGGCGCGAGAAGGCCGGCAGGACCCTCGACGGGTTCGACGTCTGCCCGACCCTGCCGCTCGCCGTCGGCGACGACAAGGACGTGGCCACGCTCGCCGACACCTTCCGCCCCTACACCGCGCTGTACGTCGGCGGCATGGGCAGCCCCAAGCAGAACTTCTACAACCAGCTCGCCCAGCGCATGGGCTACGAGAAGGAAGCCGCCGAGATCCAGACCAAGTACCTCTCCGGCGACAAGCAGGGCGCCGCGACCGCCGTACCGCAGGACCTCATCGACAAGACCACGCTGCTCGGCTCCGTCGACCGCATCGCGGACCGGATGAAGGCGTACGCGGCGGCCGGGGTCACCACCCTGTCCCTCGCACCCGCGGGCTTCACCCTCGACGAGCGTCTCGCCTCGCTCCGCGCCGGCAGCGAGGCCCTGGAGCGCGCCGGTCTCGCGTGACGCGAGCGGCATGGGACCTGGGGAAGTTTCAGCGGCCGTGGTGGGGGCTCGGGGGTCTTCCCCGCCACGGCCGTCACGCAGAACAACGCGCGCGTGCCCACGCGGTTACGCCCCCGTCGTGACCCCGATGGTCATTCTTTTGGCGGAGTTGTCCGTCGTAGCTGTTGCAGCACCTCTCTCACCGCATTTGACTCGTTCTTTGCGGAATCCTGCGGCGTCCTGCAGAGAGGTGCCCCACGATGCTTTCGGCCAAGAGCCTGTTCCACGAGATCCTCGACAACGACGAGTCCTTCCGCCTGTTCTGCTCCATCGCGGCCAGCGGGGAGACCCAGGGCGGCTGGGAGAACACGCGCATCGCCGCGCTCGTGCCCGACAGCGAGCGAGCCATGGCTCCCAAGATCACCCGGCATGGCGCGGACGAGGACAAGCACGGGCGGATCTTCAACGCCCTGCTGAAGAAGCGGGGACTGCGACCCGTCCCCGTCCCGCCCGAGACCGACTACACGATGCTTCTGGAACAGCACGGCATCGGGCTCGCCCACGACAAGCTCAAGGCCGACAAGCCGCTCACGGTCGACGACATCATCATCTACCTCGCGCACAGCCGGGTCACCGAGCAGCGCGCCTCCGACCAGATGATCATGCTCCGCACGTACTTCGCCGACCATCCCGTGATCGGCAAGGCCGTGCGGATGATCTCCAACGACGAGGACAACCACCTCGCCTACACGCACGAGGAACTGCTGCGCTTCGCCGCCGCGGGGCACGGCCGGCTGATCCAGCGCACCCTGCGCGAGTGCGCGCTCGCCGAGATCCGGATCTACCGGGACGTCAGCCTCGCGGTCATGGACCACATGGGACGCATCCTCGGCTGGCCCCGGGCCAAGGCCGCCGTGCTCGCCGCCGGCATCCACGCCGTGTACGCCTGGGAGCGGTTCGCGGGCTGGCGGCGCATGGTGTCCCTGAGGATGCCGGAGCGACGCGACGCCCTCGGCGGACCCGCCACCTCGGCACCCGAGTTCGCCTGAGCCGCATCCGGGACGCGTCACGCGCGCGTGACTACAGCCAGCCCCGGCGCTTGAACAGCCGGTACAGCAGCACCTCGATGGCGGCCATGGCCACGATCAGCGCCGGGTACGACCCGATCCAGTGCAGCTCCGGCATGTGCTCGAAGTTCATGCCGTAGATTCCCGCGATCATCGTGGGAACCGCGGCCATGGCCGCCCACGCGGAGATCTTCCGCATGTCGTCGTTCTGCCGGACGCTCGTCTGCGCCAGATGCGCCGAGAGGACGTCGGAGACCAGCCGGTCCAGGCCCTCCACGGACTCGTTCACGCGCGTGAGGTGGTCGCTCACGTCGCGGAAGAAGGGCTGCGCCTTGTCGTGCACGAAGGGCACGCGCGGGCCCATCAGGCCGGTGCCCGCGAGCCGGGACAGGGGCTGCGCGAGCGGGCCGGTGGCCTTGCGGAACTCCGTGATCTGCCGCTTGAAGGCGTAGATCCGCGAGGCCGTGTGCCGGGAGCCGCCGCCGGTCGGCGAGAACACCTCGGCCTCCAGCTCCGCGAGGTCCGTGCCCAACTCGCCCGCCACGTCCAAGTAGTGGTCGACCACGGCGTCGGCGATCGTGTACAGCACCGCCGTGGGACCGTGCCGCAGCATCTCCGGCTCGTGCTCCAGACGGTCACGGACGGCCCCCAGCGGCGCCTCCTCGCCGTGCCGCACCGTCACCACGAACGAGTCACCGATGAAGACCATGACCTCGCCGGAGGAGACGATGTCGCTCTTCGGCTCGTACCCGACCGGCTTGAGCACCATGAACAGCGAGTCGTCGTACACCTCCAGCTTGGGCCGCTGGTGGGCGTTCAAGGCGTCCTCCACGGCCAGCGGATGCAGCCCGAACTCCTCGGTGACCTTGTCGAACTCCTTCTCCGTCGGTTCGTACAGGCCGATCCAGACGAACGCGTCGTCCTGCAGACGGCACATGTCCAGGGCGTCGGAGAAGTCCCCGGGCCCCTCCGTCCGCCGCCCGTCCCGGTAGATGGCGCAGTCGACGATCACGGAGCGTATTCTCCCGCCGTCCGCCCCCGAACGCACCCCGTCGTGCGCCTACCCTGGGCGGCATGCCCACGCTGATCCTGGTCCGGCACGGACGTTCCACCGCCAACACCGAGGGGCTGCTCGCCGGGTGGACGCCCGGCGTCGCCCTCGACGAGCGCGGGGCCACACAG
The DNA here is from genome assembly GCF_055634335.1 of Streptomyces sp. NPDC111802. Taxonomy (NCBI): domain Bacteria; kingdom Bacillati; phylum Actinomycetota; class Actinomycetes; order Kitasatosporales; family Streptomycetaceae; genus Streptomyces; species Streptomyces sp. NPDC111802. The sequence goes on from NZ_JBVKCZ010000036.1 coordinate 34,263, forward strand.
GCCGCCGCACTGCCCGGACGGCTCGCCGAGCTGCCGATCTCCGAGGTCGTCACCAGCCCGCTGCAGCGCTGTCAGGAGACGATCCGGCCGCTTCTCGACGCGCGGCCCGGCCTCACCGCGCACACCGACGACCGGATCGGGGAGTGCCACTACGGCGACTGGTCCGGCCGCAAACTGGCCGAGCTCAAGGACGAGCCGCTGATGGAGGTCGTCCAGGCCCATCCGTCGGCGGCGGCCTTCCCCGGCGGGGAGTCGATGCGGGCCATGCAGACCCGGGCCGCCGAGGCCGTACGCGAGTGGAACGCGCGCGTGGAGCGCGATCACGGGGCCGACGCCGTGTACCTGATGTGCTCCCACGGCGACATCATCAAGTCGCTCGTGGCGGACGCGCTGGGTCTTCATCTCGACCTCTTCCAGAGGATCTCCGTTGAACCGTGTTCCATCACCGCGATCCGTTACACCCGCCTGAGGCCGTTCCTCGTACGCCTCGGGGACACCGGTGACTTCGCGTCCCTCGCCCCGCGCGAGGAACCGCCGGCCGACGATGCGACGGTCGGGGGCGGCGCGGGCGCACCGTGATCGTCGGGCGCAGTAGGGTGAAGCGGTCGAAGCAGCGCCGTACTCACGATTCCAATGGAGACAGGACGTGTCCCGTCAGGTGTTCCTCTACGACCCCCCGGACCGCTTCGTGGCCGGCACGGTAGGACTGCCCGGACGCCGTACGTTCTTCCTCCAGGCCACCGCAGGCTCCCGGGTGACCAGCGTGGCCCTGGAGAAGACCCAGGTCGCCGCCCTCGCCGAGCGCATGGACGAACTGCTCGACGAGGTCGTACGGCGCAGCGGCGGCAGCGCCGCGGTCCCCGCCATGGCGCCCAACGAGGTCGCCGACACCGACCCGCTGGACACCCCCATCGAAGAGGAGTTCCGCGTCGGCACCATGGCGCTCGCCTGGGACGGCGAGGAGCAGCGCATGATCGTCGAGGCGCAGGCCCTCGTGGAGCTCGACGCCGACTCCGAGGAGGACCTCGCCGAGGCCGAGGAGCGGCTGCTCCAGGACGAGGAGAACGGGCCCCCGATGCTGCGGGTCCGGCTCACCGGCGTACAGGCGAGGGCCTTCGCCAAGCGCGCCCTGGACGTCGTCAACGCCGGGCGGCCGCCGTGTCCGCTGTGCAGTCTCCCGCTCGACCCGGAAGGACACGTATGTCCGCGCCAGAACGGATACCGCCGCGGCGCATGACCTCGGTGGAACTGCTCACCGCCGGTGAGCTGGCCGTGCGCGGCCGCATCCGGGAGGCGTCCAACGCGGCGCTGTTCTGCACGGTGGCGTACGAGGGGCAGGAGGCGTCCTGCGTGTACAAGCCGGTCGCCGGTGAGCGGCCGCTGTGGGACTTTCCCGACGGCACGCTCGCGCAGCGCGAGGTCGCCGCGTACGAGGTCTCCGAGGCCACCGGCTGGGGGCTCGTACCGCCCACCGTGCTGCGCGAGGGGCCGTACGGCGAGGGAATGGTCCAGCTGTGGATCGAGGCGACGCCCGAGGCCGAGTTGCTCGCGCTGGTCGACGGCGAGGACCCCGAGCCCGGCTGGAAGGCGATCGGTCTCGCCGAGGTCGGCGAGGGCAGGACCGCGCTGCTGGTGCACGCCGACGACGAGCGGCTGCGCCGCCTGGCCGTCCTGGACGCCGTGATCAACAACGCCGACCGCAAGGGCGGGCATCTGCTGCCCACCGAGGACGGCCGGCTCCACGGCATCGACCACGGCGTCACCTTCAACGTCGAGAACAAGCTCCGGACGCTGCTGTGGGGCTGGGCGGGCGAACCGCTCACGGAAGAGGCCCTGGAGGTGCTCGGCGGTCTGCGGGACGGGCTGAAGGAGGGCGGCGCGCTGGCCGTACGGCTGGCCGGGCTGATCACGGCCGCCGAGGTGGCGGCCACCCGCGCGCGTGTCGAGGCGCTGCTGACGTCCGGGACACATCCGGAGCCGAGCGGGGAGTGGCCGGCCATTCCCTGGCCGCCCGTGTAGGAGCACACTGGCGGGGTATCGCGCAAGAACGCCTCACCGGCCATCCGGCCTGGTCCGGTTCGTGTACGGAACATCCGTCCGGTTAGGCTCATGGCATGTATGCCTGGCCCGCTTCTGAGGTCCCCGTCCTGCCCGGTCAGGGCCGCGACCTGAGGATCCACGACACCGCGACCAGGGGCCTGATCACCCTCGACCCCGGTCCCGTCGCCCGTATCTACGTCTGCGGCATCACCCCGTACGACGCCACCCACCTGGGACACGCGGCGACCTACAACGCGTTCGACCTCGTGCAGCGTGTGTGGCTCGACACCAAGCGGCAGGTTCACTACGTCCAGAACGTCACCGACGTCGACGATCCGCTCCTGGAGCGGGCCGAGCGCGACAAGATCGACTGGGTGGCCCTCGCCGAGAAGGAGACCGCCCTCTTCCGCGAGGACATGACCGCCCTGCGGATGCTGCCGCCGCAGCACTACATCGGCGCGGTGGAGGCGATACCCGGCATCGTGCCGCTCGTCGAGCGGCTGCGGGACGCCGGCGCCGCCTACGAACTCGACGGGGACATCTACTTCTCCGTCGAGGCCGACCCGAACTTCGGCAAGGTCTCGGGCCTCGACGCCGCCGCCATGCGGCTGCTGTCCGCCGAGCGGGGCGGCGACCCCGAGCGGACCGGCAAGAAGAACCCGCTCGACCCGATGCTGTGGATGGCCGCCCGCGAGGGCGAGCCCAGCTGGGACGGCGGTTCGCTCGGGCGCGGCCGGCCCGGCTGGCACATCGAGTGCGTCGCCATCGCCCTCGACCACCTCGGGATGGGCTTCGACGTCCAGGGCGGCGGCTCCGACCTCGCCTTCCCGCACCACGAGATGGGCGCCTCGCACGCCCAGGTGCTGACCGGTGAGTTCCCCATGGCCAAGGCGTATGTCCACGCGGGCATGGTCGGGCTGCACGGCGAGAAGATGTCCAAGTCCAAGGGCAACCTCGTCTTCGTCTCCCAGCTGCGTCGCGACGGCGTCGACCCCGCCGCCATCCGGCTCGCCCTGCTCGCCCACCACTACCGGGCGGACTGGGAGTGGACCGATCAGGTGCTGGAGGAGGCCGTGGCCCGCCTCGGCCGCTGGCGGGCGGCCGTGTCCCGGCCCGACGGACCGGGAGCCGAGGAAGTCGTCGAGGAGATCCGCGACGCCCTCGCCAACGACCTGGACGCCCCGGCCGCGCTCGCCGCGGTCGACCGCTGGGTCGCGCGGCAGGACGCCGAGGGCGGCACGGACATCGGCGCCCCCGGTGTCGTGTCGCGGGCCGTGGACGCGTTGTTGGGCGTGGCCCTGTAACAGCGAGAAGGCGCCCCCTCCTGGCCGGAGGGGGCGCCCCTGTGCTCGCTCGGATACCGGTCAGATCCGCTGGATCCGCACGCTGCGCAGCACGTTCGGCGCCTGGGTGTCCCAGATGCCGACCACCTGGTGGCCGAAAGCGAACGCCTGCTGAATCTGCTGATGGATCTGCGGGTTGGGGTTGTTGAGGACCCGGAACTGGTTGTTGATGCGCAGGAAGATCTGGTGCGGCTGCCCCTGAAGCGGGTGGACGATGTCGATGAAGCCGTTCGCCACGCCGGAGGCCAGGGCCTGCGCCTGCACCTGCTGGACCACCTGTTGTACGGCGGACAGCGCGACCTGCTGCAACTGCTGCTGCATCTGCTGCTCGGCCTGCTGAGCCTGCTGGTCCTGCTGCTGGTCCTGCTGCGGAGCCAGCTGTTGGAGCAACTGCTGGAACGGCTGCTGCTGACCGAGCTGCTGGAGCTGCTCCAGCGAGCCCGCCATGCCCATGCCGTACGGCTGCTGCTGGCCGTAACCCTGCTGCTGACCGTAGTTCTGCTGGCCGTAGCCCTGCTGCTGGTACGGCGATGTGCTCGGGTACTGCTGGCCCTGCTGTTGTCCCATGTGACTCATCTGCGGGGTGGTGCTCATACGGGTGTCACCTTCCCTTGATGCGATGGGCTGCGTCAGCCGGTGGTCACCAGGCCGACGATCTCGTCGTCCGAGAACCACACTCGGACATCGGGCCGTCCCCCCGCGAAGGCGGCATGGACCGCCTGACGGATCTCGGGGGACGGATGGTTCAGGTTCCGCCAAGCGCCGGCCACGAACAGCCGGAGCCGGGGCGGAAGTTCACGGGGATAGGGCAGCAACTCGTCCCAGTAGCGCTCGGCCTTGCCCGAACCGATCGCCTGCGGGACCAGATAGGTCACCGCCGCCTTGATGTCGGGCCGCTTGCCGATCCGCTGGGAGGCGGGCCGGCCCGGCGCGTCCTGCTGCGGGGAACCCGTCGCCCGCAGTACCGCGCGGGCCCGCTCGGGGGACATCGGAGGCTGACCCGCCGCCTTGAGCATGCCCTGCAGCGCGGCCAGTGCGCCGACCACCACCGGGGAGGCCGACGACGTCCCCGAGAACGTGTCGGTGTACCAGGCGATCTCCTCGGGTCCGCCCTGCAGATCGCCGGGCCCGTCCCAGAAGCCGCCGGTCGTCGTCACCTCGCGACCCCAGCCCTGCGCGTCCACCCGGGCGCCGTAGTTGGAGAACGCGAGCCGTGAGCGGTCCGGGCCGTGGTCGCGGCCGTGCGTGCCGGGCGGCGGGGCGCCCGCGCCGACCAGGACCGCGCCGGAGGACGGGTTGGACGGGTTGAAGGGGTTGCGCCACCACTCGGGGAACTCGTCCGGGCGGCGCTCGTAGAGCCCGTCGTCGAGCGACTCGGCGCCGTTGCCCGCGGCCGCCACCACGACGATGCCCTTGGCGGTGGCGTGGCGGACGGCGGCCAGGTCGTCCGGCCACCATTCCAGGGCGACATAGCCGCGCTGGTCGTCGCGTTCGGCATACTCGAACCGCGGTCCCGGGCGGTGGAGTTCGACCAGCACGATGTCACCGGGGCTCAGCCGCTCGGCCGCCGCGTGGATCGCGGCCGCCGTGCCGATGTCCTGGAAGGACGCGGCCGCGGTCACCGTCTGCGGCACGATGCCGGTGACTCCGTACTCATTGCGGTCGCCGCCGATCACCCCGATCACGGCGGTGCCGTGGTTGCGCCAGGCCAGGTCAGCCACCGGCGTGCCGACGACGATGCCGGCCAGCTTGCCGGCCAGGTCCTCGTGGCCCAGCTGCCAGGAGCCCTCCACGTCGATCACGGTCACGCCCCGACCGGCGCCGCCGGGCCGCTGCCACGCCCAGTGGGCGTCGACGCCCTCGGGCGCGGGCCGCAGATAGCCCTGCCGGCCGCTGTAGTCGGGCGTGACCGGCGTGCCCTCCTTCAGACGCCCGCCGACCTCACCGAACGGCCCGAGTGAGGCGGGCACGGCACCCGGCTTCACATACGCCGTGTCGATCCCCGGCAACGCGGCGATCCGCGCCCGCAGTTCCTCGGCACGGCTCCGGCCGCCGCCCACCCGGTAGAACAGCGCGAGGTCCGGCACGTCGTCCGCGGCCGTGGCCTGCTGAAGTCGCTCCTCGCTGCCGAACAGCGGCTCCAGCGTGAGCTGTTCGTCGGTGAGGAACATGTTGAGAGCCGACACATCGGCGCCGGCCACCGACCGCACACCCTCGGCCTGGGCACGCAGCCGTGCCTCGGGACGGGCGACGACGATCAGTTCCCGCTCGGCTCCTCGATAGGTGAATCCCGCTCCGTCGGGGCCCGGCCCGGACGCTCCCGGGCCCTGCGCCGGCTCTGTCTGGTCGGTCATCGTCTGCCGCTCCCTTCGATCCTTGGGTTGCCAAGTGCGGGTGGTGCGGCGCGCCTTCGCCTTCGCATCACAACCAAGCACGCACAGCTCGGTCCGTCCAGACTGTTTTCGCCAACTTGGTTTGAGAACAAGTTGAATTGGGCACCGTGTGCAATCCGGCCGGAACCAGATGTCACGCCATAATCCGGCCGATTGCCGTCCAGTCCCTGTCGAGTGGCTGTCCACGGCTGCGGAGGTGACCGGTGTGTGGTGGGGTTGAGGAGTCAGTTGACCGCTGGACCAGCCGTCGGCCGGTCCTGTCCGCGGAAGGACGCACCGTGGCCCCCGAGCACCGCTCCTTCGCACCTCACCTCACCCGCCGCAGACTCCTCACGGCCGGCGCCGCCACCGCGGGCGCCGTACTCGCGGGGACCGCCGGCACCCCCGCCACCGCGGCCGGAAAGAGCCGGCCCACCGTGATCCGCCTCCCGAACGGATTCCGCCCCGAGGGCATCACCGTCGGCGGCGGACCGTACGCCTACCTCGGCTCCCTCGGCGACGGCTCGATCTACCGCGCCGACCTGCGCACCGGCGAGGGCGGCATCATCTCCGCCGGACCCGGAACACCGTCGGTCGGCCTCAAACTCGACCACCAGGGACGCCTGTTCGTCGCCGGACGCGGCGAGGGAGCCCGGGTCGTGGACGCCCGCACCGGCGAGATCCTCACCTCGTACGTCCTCACCACGGCGACCCCTACCTTCGTCAACGACGTGTTCCTGACGCCGCGCACGGCCTGGTTCACCGACTCCTACCAGCCCGCGCTGTACGCCCTGCCGCTCGGGCGGCACGGTGAACTGCCGGACCCGGACGAGGCCGTGACGCTCACCCTGAGCGGCGCCTGGAGCCAGGTCCCCGGCGAGGTCGTCAATGCCAACGGCATCACGAGCACCCCCGACGGCTCCGCGCTGCTGGTCGTGCAGTCCGGCGCCGGCGGCCTGCACCGGGTGAACCCGCGCACCGGCGTCACCGCACTCGTCGACCTCGGCGAGGCGGCACCGCTCACCAACGGCGACGGCCTGCTGCTGATCGGGCGGACGCTGTACGTCGTGCAGAACCGGCAGAACGCGATCGATGTGTTCCGGCTCACCGCCGACGGCCGCAGCGGTGTCTTCCAGCGCCGCGTCACCGACCCGCTGTTCGACGTGCCGACCACGGTGGCCGCGTACCAGGGCCGCCTCTACCTGCCCAACGCGCGCTTCACCACGACACCGACGCCGGAGACGACGTACGACGTGATATCCGTGCCGGCGTGACGTACGTGACCTGAGTCAGGCAGAGGGCGGTGCACACCACAGCGCACCGCCCTCTGTCCGGCTCCGAGAGCCTCAGTCCTCCGACGAGTCCTCGTCGTCGTCCTTGCCGCCGGGCTTCGGGGGCATCGGCGGACGCGTACGGTCGCCCGGCGACGGGCCGCCGTCCCGGCGCCGCAGATACCGCTCGAACTCGCGCGCGATGGCCTCACCCGACGCCTCCGGCAGCTCCGCGGTGTCCCGGGCCTCCTCCAGCGACTGCACGTACTCCGCGACCTCGCTGTCCTCCGCGGCCAGCTGATCCACACCTACCTGCCAGGCGCGCGCGTCCTCGGGCAGCTCGCCCAGCGGAATGCGTACGTCGATCAGGTCCTCGAGCCGGTTGAGCAGGGCCAGCGTCGCCTTCGGGTTGGGCGGCTGCGAGACGTAGTGCGGTACGGCGGCCCACAGCGACACCGCCGGTACGCCGGCGTGCGTGCACGCCTCCTGCAGGATGCCGACGATGCCCGTCGGGCCCTCGTACTTGGTCTCCTCCAGATCCATCCGGCGGGCCAGGTCCGGGTCGGACGTGGTGCCGCTGATCGGGACCGGACGCGTGTGCGGGGTGTCACCGAGCAGGGCGCCCAGGATGACCACCAGCTCCACGCCCAGCTCGTGCGCGAAGCCGAGGAGCTCGTTGCAGAACGAGCGCCAGCGCATGGACGGTTCTATGCCTCGGACGAGTACGAGATCGCGGGGCTTCTCGCCGCCGACCCGGACCACCGAGAGCCGGGTCGTCGGCCACGTGATCTTGCGGACGCCCGCGTCCATCCACACCGTGGGGCGGTTCACCTGGAAGTCGTAGTAGTCCTCGGCGTCCAGCGCCGCGAACACCTCGCCCTTCCACTCCTTGTCCAGATGCGCGACCGCGGTGGAGGCGGCGTCGCCGGCATCGTTCCAGCCCTCGAACGCGGCCACCATGACCGGGTCGATCAGCTCGGGAACCCCCTCGAGCTCGATCACCCAGCGCCTCCTTCCGACGTGCCCTCGTCTGACCACCCAACCTTACGGCGTGCGGCGGGGGCGCCCGCAGCCCCCTTGCACGGGGGAGTGAACGGATCACTGCCCCGTTCGCCACCCCGGAACACCCCGCGGTCATCCGAGCTGTGTCCGGCTCACAGGCTGGACCGCAACCACTGCTCCACGCTCGCGATGTGCACCGTCGCCCACGACCGCGCCGCCTCCGCGTCCCGGTCCCGCAAAGCCGCCAGAATCGCCCGGTGTTCGTGCAGGGTCCGGCTGACCGCGTCCTCCTGGGTCAGCCCCCGCCAGACACGCGCCCGCGTCGTCGGCCCGGACAGGCCGTCGAGGAGCGAGCACAGGACCGAGTTCCCGGAGCTGCGCACGATGCCCCGGTGGAACTCCAGGTCGCAGGCGACGAGTTCCTCCACCGACGGGTCGTCGCCGAGCTTGTCCAACTGGTTCGACAGCGCGTCCAGTTGCTGCTCGCTGATCCGGGAGGCGGCCATCGCCGTGGCCGCCGGCTCCAGGATGCGGCGGACGGCGAGGAACTCCAGCACGGTGTCGTCGCGGTGGAAGTCGACGACGAAGCTCAGCGCCTCCAGCAGCAGCTGCGGATCCAGGCTCGTCACATAGGTGCCGTCGCCCTGCCGTACGTCCAGGATCCTGATCAGTGACAGGGCGCGCACGGCCTCACGTAGTGAGTTACGTGACAGCCCGAGTTCGGCGGCGAGCTCGCTCTCCTTGGGGAGCCGGTCGCCGGGGCGCAGCGCGCCGGAGACGATCATGCCCTTGATCTTCTCGATCGCCTCGTCGGTGACTGCCATGGCCGGCCCTCCCTGTCGTTCAGGATGTCGTTGCCAGACATCCGATCACTCACGTCATTATGCGGGGCGGGGTCGGTGGAGGCGCAGTTTGCCAGTGATGCGCATGCGAAAGGGGCGGCTCCATCGGCGGGAGCCGCCCCTTCCGGCTTGGCCGGCCCCGGTGCGGAAGGGGCCGCCCTCGAGCGGTCCGGCCTGGTCAGGGCAGTGGCCGGACCTGGCTCCGGGAGAGGCTCATCCGGCGGAAACCTCTCACGGCGCCTGCGAGGTCACTTCTTGTCGAGCAGGTCCTGCACCTTGGCCCGGACGTCGTCCGTCGCCAGACCCCGGATCGTCAGCGTCGTACGGCGGCGCAGCACGTCGTCCTGCGTCTCGGCCCACTCGTTGTCCCGGGCGTAGACGACCTGGGCCCAGATCTCCGGGGCGTCCGGGTGGACGCGCTCGCCCAGCTCCGGGTTCTCGTTGGCGATGCGGGCGATGTCGAAGGCCAGCGAACCGTAGTGCGTGGCCAGGTGCTTGGCGGTGTCGGCCGCCATGCGCGGACCCGGCGCCGGGCGGTCGGTCAGCAGCCGGTGGGCGACCGCGCGCGGGTTGGCGATGCCCGGCAGCGGCAGCTTCTTCGGCAGCGAGGCGATCGGCTCGAAGTCGTCGCCCAGCGGGGCGCCCGGCAGTGACTCCAGCTTCTTCATGATCGTGCGGCCGATGTGGCGGAAGGTGGTCCACTTGCCGCCCGCGACGGACAGCATGCCGCCCGTGCCCTCGGTCACGACGGTCTCGCGCTTGGCCTTCGCGGTGTCACCGGGGCCGCCCGGCAGCACCCGCAGGCCCGCGAACGCGTAGGTGATCAGGTCCCGGTCCAGCTGCTGGTCCCGGATCGAGAACGCGGCCTCGTCCAGGATCTGGGCTATGTCCTTGTCGTTGACCCCGACATCCGCCGGGTCGCCCTCGAACTCCTCGTCCGTGGTGCCCAGCAGCAGCATGTCCTCCCAGGGCAGGGCGAACGTGATGCGGTACTTGTCGATCGGGGTCGCGAGCGCCGCCTTCCAGGGCGCCGTCCGCTTCAGTACCAGGTGCGCGCCCTTGGACAGACGGATCGACGGCGCGGCGTTCGGGTCCTCCATCTTGCGCAGGTGGTCGACCCACGGACCGGTCGCGTTCAGCACGAGCCGGGCGTTCACCCCGAACTCGTCACCGGACAGCCGGTCCTTCAGGTCCGCGCCCGTCACCCGGCCCTTGGTGAAGCGCAGGCCGGTGACCTCGGCGTGGTTGAGCACGACCGCGCCCGCCTCGACGGCCCCGCGGACCGTCATCAGCGCCATGCGCGCGTCGTTCATCTGGTCGTCGCCGTACACGGCCACGGCCTTGAGGTTGTCGGTGCGCAGCTCCGGCACGTCCTGCGCCGCCTTGGCGGGGGACAGGAGGTGGCCGACGCCGTCACCGAACGCGGAGAGCGCGGAGTAGGCGAAGACGCCCGCCCCGAGCTTCGCGGCGCCGTGCGGCCCGCCCTTGTACACGGGGAGGTAGAACGTGAGCGGGTTCGCCAGGTGAGGTGCCACCTGGCGAGATACCGCACGGCGCTCGAAGTGGTTCTCCGCCACCAGCTTCACCGCGCCGGTCTGCAGGTAGCGCAGACCGCCGTGGAGAAGCTTGGAGGAGGCGGAAGAGGTGGCGCCGGCGAAGTCACCGGCGTCGACCAGAGCCACCCTGAGGCCGGACTGCGCGGCGTGCCAGGCGGTGGAGATGCCCAGGATGCCGCCGCCGATCACGAGAAGGTCGTACGACGCCTTGGCGAGCTGCTCCCGGGTCTCGGCGCGACTCGGGTTGGAGCCGGAGGCCGGGTGCGTCCCGAGGGCAGGCACGGACTGCAGGGTGGTCTGACTGGTCATTTCGGGTTCTTACTCCTCATCAGAGTTCGAGAGCTGGCGAGAGCCGTCAGTTCTCGTCGTCCTCGAGCCAGCCCATGGTCCGCTCGACGGCCTTGAGCCAGTTCTTGTACTCACGGTCGCGGGTCTCCGCGTCCATGCGGGGGGTCCACTCGGCGGCCCGACGCCAGTTGGCGCGAAGCTCGTCGGTGCTGGACCAGAAGCCGACGGCGAGACCGGCGGCGTAGGCGGCGCCGAGGCAGGTGGTCTCGGCGACCATCGGGCGCACCACGGGGGCGTCGAGGAAGTCCGAGAGGGTCTGCATCAGCAGGTTGTTGGAGGTCATACCGCCGTCGACCTTGAGGGCCACCAGCTCGTCGCCGGAGTCCTTGACCATGGCGTCGGCGATCTCACGGGTCTGCCAGGCGGTGGCCTCCAGGACGGCACGCGCGAGGTGCGCCTTGGTGACGTACCGGGTCAGACCGGCGATCACACCGCGGGCGTCGGAGCGCCAGTGCGGGGCGAACAGTCCGGAGAAGGCCGGCACGAAGTAGGCGCCGCCGTTGTCCTCGACCGAGAGCGCGAGCGTCTCGATCTCGGCCGCGGTGGAGATCAGGCCCATCTGGTCGCGCATCCACTGCACCAGCGAGCCGGTGACAGCGATCGAGCCCTCCAGGGCGTAGACCGTCGGCTGCTCGCCGATCTTGTAGCCGACGGTGGTCAGCAGGCCCGCGTACGAGTTGATGATCTTGTCGCCGGTGTTCATCACCATGAAGGTGCCGGTGCCGTACGTCGACTTGACCTCGCCCTCGGCGAAGCAGGTCTGGCCGAACAGGGCCGCCTGCTGGTCACCGAGCGCGGAGGCGACCGGGATGCCGCCGAGCAGGTCGCCCAGCTTGCCGCCGGTGATCTCGCCGTAGACCTCGGCGGAGGAGCGGATCTCGGGCAGGATCTGCAGCGGCACGCCGATCGACTCGGCGATCTTGTCGTCCCACTCCATGGTGTGGAGGTTCATCAACATGGTGCGGGAGGCGTTGGTGACGTCCGTGACGTGCTTGCCGCCGTTGACACCGCCGGTCAGGTTCCAGATGACCCAGGTGTCCATGGTGCCGAAGAGGATGTCGCCGGCCTCGGCGCGCTCCTTGAGGCCCTCGACGTTGTCCAGCAGCCAGCGGGCCTTGGGGCCGGCGAAGTAGGAGGCGAGGGGAAGGCCGGTCTCGCGGCGGAAGCGGTCCTGCCCGACGTTGCGGCCGAGCTCCTTGCACAGGGCGTCGGTGCGGGTGTCCTGCCAGACGATGGCGTTGTGGACGGGCTCACCGGTGTTCTTGTCCCACAGCACGGTGGTCTCGCGCTGGTTGGTGATGCCGATGGCCTTGATGTCGTCACGGGTGATGCCGGCCTTGGCGATGGCTCCGGCGACGACCTCCTGGACGTTGGTCCAGATCTCGATGGCGTTGTGCTCGACCCAGCCCGGCTTCGGGAAGATCTGCTCGTGCTCCTTCTGGTCGACGGAGACGATACGGCCGTCCCGGTCGAAGACGATGCAGCGGCTGGAGGTGGTGCCCTGGTCGATGGCGGCGATGAAGGGGCCGGCCGTGTGGGCGTCGGTCACTGTGAGCTCCTGGAAGTTCCGTGGTTATGGGGCTTTACGTACGGCGCGCGCTGAGAGTTTCGATGCTTCTCACTCGAACGGGTGAAGCTCGGTGCTCTTAGGCGAATGCGACGTTGTAGATGCCTGCCGCGATGGCGCCGCCGATGAGCGGACCGACCACCGGGATCCAGGCGTAGCCCCAGTCGGAGCCACCCTTGTTGGGCAGGGGCAGAAGGGCGTGCACGATACGCGGACCGAGGTCACGGGCCGGGTTGATCGCGTAGCCGGTCGGGCCGCCGAGGGACAGACCGATCGAGACGACGACGAGTGCCGTGATGAGGGCGCCCAGGGTGCCCAGGCCCTTGCCGCTGTCGTTCAGACCCTGCGTGAGAACCGCGAGCACCAGCACGATCGTGCCGATGATCTCCGTGGCGAGGTTCTGCGCCACGTTCCGGATCTCGGGACCGGTGGAGAAGACGCCCAGGACCGGGCCGGCGCCCTTCTCCTGGGCCTCCACGGCCTTGGCCGCCGTGGCCTGCGCGCCCGGACCGCCGACGATCTCCTTGTCGGTGAGGTGGGCGTGGAACTGGCCGTAGTAGGCGACCCAGACCAGGGCGGCACCGATCATGGCGCCGAGGAACTGTCCGGCGAAGTACGTCGGAACGTTGCTCCAGTCGTTGTCCTTGATCGCGAGCGCGACGGTCACGGCCGGGTTCAGGTGGGCGCCGGACAGCGGCGCCGAGGTGTAGACCGCCGTGAGCACCGCGAAGCCCCACCCGAAGGTGATGGCGAGCCAGCCGGCGTTGCGGGCCTTGGAGGCCTTCAGCGTGACGGCGGCGCAGACGCCACCGCCGAGCAGGATGAGTATGGCGGTACCGATGGTCTCGCCGATGAAGATGTCGGAGCTGGACACCCGCGACTCCTTTGTCCTTCGTCCAGGGGAAGCCGAACCCCGGGTCCCACCGGTGGTTCGCGTTGCCCTCGGGGGTGAGGGCGATGCCGGCCCTTGGCACTGTCACACTCTAGCGCGTATTGCCGGTAGGTGTTCGACAATGCCGACCGATGGACGGGAGTCTTGCCCCGGCGTCACGTGTGCGTCAAGGGCTCTGTCGTCGAATGCGCGATCGTTGTTGATTGTGTTGCTTTATCGATATGGCGATGCTGCGGTGAGAGCACGACGAAGGCCGGGACGTCCTACGACGCCCCGGCAGTCACTTGCATCCCGCGCGGGTCGCCGATGCGCCCCGCGCGTGCCCTCAGAACCGCCCGGCGCCCAGATCCCGCGACACCGCGCGGGCGCAGTCCCGCACCGCCGCGATCAGCTCGGGGCGCAGCTCGCCGTCCCGGCACAGCCGCTCCACGGCGCCGGTGATGCCGACGGCGCCCACCGGCATACGGCGCCGGTCGTGGATGGGGGCGGCCATGGAGGCGACGCCCTCCCAGGTCTCCTCGACGTCGGCGGCATAGCCACGCGCGCGCGTCATGTCGAGGATGTGCTCGAAGCCGTCCAGTTCGCACACCGTGCGGTCCGTGAAGGCCTTGCGGTCGGCCTCGATCGCCTCGCTGTGCGCGACGGGGTCGTACGCCGACAGGACCTTGCCCAGCGCCGTGGAGTGCAGCGGCTGCATGGCGCCGATCTCCAGCACTTGCCGGCTGTCGTCCGGGCGGAAGACGTGGTGCACGATCAGTACGCCCTGCTGGTGCAGAACGCCCAGGTAGACGCTCTCCCCGCTGGAACGGGCCAGGTCGTCCGTCCACACCAGGGCGCGTGCCCGCAGCTCGTGGACGTCCAGGTAGGTGGTGCCCAGGCGCAGCAGCTCGGCGCCCAGCTGGTAGCGCCCGGAGGCGTCGTCCTGCTCGACGAAGCCCTCCTGCTGGAGGGTGCGCAGAATCCCGTGGGCGGTGCCCTTGGCGAGGCCCAGTGAAGAGGCGATGTCCGACAGGCCGAGGCGTCGCTCGCCGCCTGCGAGAAGCCGCAGCATCGCGGCCGCCCGTTCGAGCGACTGGATGTTCCGTGCCATCGCCGTACTGCCTCCGTCCCCTTCGACCGTCGACCTCGCGACGTCGCTGCCGCCGTTCGGCAATGTCGAACACTACCGGTCGATGCCGACCTCCCGCTAATGGTCGGTCGGCATCCGTCCGCTTCTGTTGTCCTATCAGTGGCCGAAGATCGACCCCGAGGTCATCCTCGTCCCGGCCCGTGGACTGCCTGACCACTTCCGCGCGGTCCCGGTTACGCTGGCGGCGTGCGCCCGTCGCGGACAGTTCCGTGATGGGTGCAAAGCCGACAGCCGTCGCATTCCAGGGAGCCCCTTCATGGCCTCGTTGCCGCTGACCCCTTCCGCCGACAGCCGGACCCGTGTGTCCGCGCTCCGTGAGGCGCTTGCCACCCGAGTGGTGGTCGCCGACGGAGCGATGGGCACCATGTTGCAGGCCCAGGACCCCACGCTCGAGGACTTCGAGAACCTTGAGGGCTGCAACGAGATTCTCAACCTCACCCGCCCCGACATCGTCCGTTCCGTCCACGAGGCGTACTTCGAGGCGGGCGTGGACTGCGTCGAGACCAACACCTTCGGCGCCAACCACTCGGCGATGGCCGAGTACGACATCGCCGACCGGGTGTACGAGCTGTCCGAGGCGGGTGCCCGCATCGCCCGCGAGACGGCCGACGCGTTCGGCGCCGGCGACGGCCGCCAGCGGTGGGTGCTAGGTTCCATCGGACCCGGTACGAAGCTGCCGACCCTCGGCCACATCGGCTACGGCACCCTGCGCGACGGCTTCCAGGCCAACGCCGAGGGCCTGCTGGCCGGCGGCGCGGACGCCCTGATCGTGGAGACCACACAGGACCTCCTGCAGACGAAGTCGTCGATCCTCGGTGCCCGCCGCGCGATGGAGGTGACCGGCACCGACGTGCCACTGCTGGTCTCGATGGCCTTCGAGACGACCGGCACCATGCTGCTCGGTTCCGAGATCGGCGCCGCGCTGACCGCGCTGGAGCCCCTCGGCATCGACATGATCGGCCTGAACTGCTCGACCGGCCCCGCCGAGATGAGCGAGCACCTGCGCTACCTGGCCCGCCACTCCCGCACCCCGCTGCTGTGCATGCCGAACGCCGGTCTGCCGATCCTGACCAAGGACGGCGCCCACTTCCCGCTCGACGCCGAGGGCCTGGCCGACGCCCAGGAGACCTTCGTACGGGACTACGGCCTCAACCTCATCGGCGGCTGCTGCGGCACCACCCCCGAGCACCTCAGGCAGCTCGTGGAGCGGGTCCGTGAGGCCACGCCGGGGGAGCGCCGGCCGCAGCCCGAGCCGGGCGCCGCTTCCCTCTACCAGACCGTCCCGTTCCGCCAGGACACCTCCTACCTGGCCATCGGCGAGCGCACCAACGCCAACGGCTCCAAGAAGTTCCGCGAGGCCATGCTTCAGGGCCGCTGGGACGACTGTGTGGAGATGGCCCGCGAGCAGATCCGCGAGGGCGCGCACATGCTCGACCTGTGCGTGGACTACGTCGGCCGCGACGGCGTCGCCGACATGGAGGAGCTGGCCGGCCGCTTCGCCACCGCCTCCACCCTGCCGATCGTCCTGGACTCCACCGAGGTCGACGTCATCCGGGCCGGCCTGGAGAAGCTCGGCGGACGCGCGGTCATCAACTCCGTCAACTACGAGGACGGCGACGGCCCCGAGTCCCGCTTCGCGAAGGTCACCAAGCTCGCCCAGGAACACGGCGCCGCCCTGATCGCGCTGACCATCGACGAGGAGGGCCAGGCCCGCACCCCTCAGAAGAAGGTCGAGATCGCCGAACGGCTGATCGAGGACCTGACCACCAACTGGGGGATCCTCGAGTCGGACATCCTCATCGACACCCTGACCTTCACCATCTGCACGGGTCAGGAGGAGTCCCGGGGGGACGGCATCGCCACCATCGAGGCGATCCGCGAGCTCAAGCGCCGCCACCCGGACGTCCAGACCACCCTCGGCCTGTCCAACATCTCCTTCGGCCTCAACCCGGCCGCCCGCATCCTGCTGAACTCCGTCTTCCTCGACGAGTGCGTCAAGGCGGGCCTGGACTCGGCGATCGTGCACGCCTCGAAGATCCTGCCGATCGCCCGGTTCAGCGAGGAGGAGGTCCAGACGGCCCTGGACCTCGTCTACGACCGCCGCCGCGAGGGCTACGACCCCCTGCAGAAGCTCATGGCCCTGTTCGAGGGCGCCACCGCCAAGTCCCTGAAGGCGGGCAAGGCCGAGGAGCTGGCCGCGCTGCCGCTGGAGGAACGCCTCAAGCGCCGCATCATCGACGGCGAGCGCAACGGCCTGGAGGCCGACCTCGACGAGGCCCTCCAGGACACGCCCGCCCTGGACATCGTCAACAACACCCTGCTGGACGGCATGAAGGTCGTCGGCGAGCTGTTCGGCTCCGGCCAGATGCAGCTGCCGTTCGTGCTCCAGTCCGCCGAGGTGATGAAGGCCGCGGTCGCCCATCTCGAACCGCACATGGAGAAGTCGGACGCCGAGGGCAAGGGCACCATCGTGCTGGCCACCGTGCGCGGCGACGTCCACGACATCGGCAAGAACCTCGTGGACATCATCCTGTCCAACAACGGCTACAACGTCGTCAACCTGGGCATCAAGCAGCCCGTCTCCGCGATCCTGGAGGCCGCCGAGGAGCACCGGGCCGACGTCATCGGCATGTCCGGTCTGCTGGTGAAGTCCACGGTGATCATGAAGGAGAACCTGGAGGAGCTCAACCAGCGCGGCCTCGCGGCGAACTACCCCGTCATCCTCGGCGGCGCCGCCCTCACGCGCGCGTACGTCGAGCAGGACCTGCACGAGCTCTATGAGGGTGAAGTCCGCTACGCCCGCGACGCCTTCGAGGGTCTGCGCCTGATGGACGCCCTCATCGGCGTCAAGCGCGGCGTGCCCGGCGTGAAGCTGCCCGAGCTCAAGCAGCGCCGCGTCAGGAGCGCCGCCACCACGGCCGTACTGGATGAGCGCCCCGAGGAAGGCCACGTCCGCTCCGACGTCACCACCGACAACCCGGTCCCCGAGCCGCCGTTCTGGGGCACCCGCGTCATCAAGGGCATCCAGCTCAAGGAGTACGCGTCCTGGCTCGACGAGGGTGCCCTCTTCAAGGGCCAGTGGGGCCTGAAGGAGACCCGCACCGGCGAGGGGCCGTCGTACCAGGAACTCGTCGAGACCGAGGGCCGGCCGCGGCTGCGCGGACTGCTCGACCGGCTCCAGACGGAGAACCTGCTGGAAGCGGCCGTGGTCTACGGCTACTTCCCCTGCGTCTCCAAGGACGACGACCTGATCCTGCTCGACGAGCACGGCAACGAGCGCACCCGCTTCACCTTCCCGCGCCAGCGCCGCGGCCGCCGCCTGTGCCTCGCGGACTTCTTCCGCCCGCAGGAGTCCGGTGAGACCGACGTCGTGGGGCTCCAGGTGGTCACCGTGGGCTCGCGCATCGGCGAGGAGACCGCCCGGCTCTTCGAGTCGAACTCCTACCGGGACTACCTCGAACTGCACGGCCTGTCGGTGCAGTTGGCCGAGGCGCTCGCCGAGTACTGGCACGCGCGCGTGCGCTCGGAGCTGGGCTTCTCCGGGGAGGACCCGGCCGACATCGAGGACATGTTCGCGCTGAAGTACCGGGGTGCCCGCTTCTCGTTGGGCTACGGCGCCTGCCCGAACCTGGAGGACCGGTCCAAGATCGCCGACCTGCTCCAGCCGGAGCGCATCGGCGTCCACCTGTCCGAGGAGTTCCAGCTGCACCCCGAGCAGTCCACGGACGCGATCGTCATCCACCACCCGGAGGCGAAGTACTTCAACGCACGCTGAGGCGCCCCCCGACGCCACTGTGGCGTGTGAGCGGTGTGCCCCGAGGCACACGGGATAAACCAGGCGCTTCGTTGCCGCAGGTCGTACACTGGACGGTCCACCGCAGGCCGGTTCCCTCCGTGGGAACCGGCCTGATCGTCCCTTCAAGGAGGTACGTGGATGACCAGCACGGTCCCCGCGCCAGTAACCCGTACGGCCGACGGCTCGGCCCTGCAGGCAGTACTCCTCGACATGGACGGCACCCTGGTGGACACCGAGGGTTTCTGGTGGGACGTCGAGGCCGAGGTCTTCGCCGGCCTCGGCCACACCCTCGACGAGACCTGGCGCCATGTCGTGGTGGGAGGTCCGATGACCCGCAGCGCCGGCTTCCTGATCGAGGCCACCGGCGCCGACATCACACTCGCCGAGCTCACGGTGTTGCTCAACCAGGGCTTCGAGGACCGCATCGACCGCGAGCTGCCGCTGATGCCCGGGGCGGCCCGGCTGCTGGCCGAGCTGGCCACGTACGAGATCCCCACGGCGCTGGTCTCCGCCTCGCACCGGCGCATCATCGACCGCGTGCTGACCTCGCTCGGGCCCCAGTACTTCGCGCTGACCGTCGCCGGTGACGAGGTGCCGCGGACCAAGCCGCACCCCGACCCGTATCTGCTCGCCGCGCGGGGACTGGGCGCCGATCCCGCCAGATGCGCGGTCGTCGAGGACACGGCGACCGGTGTCGCCGCGGCCGAGGCCGCCGGCTGCCATGTGGTGGCCGTGCCGTCGATCGCTCCGATCGCGCCGGCCGCCCGGCGTACCGTGGTGAGCTCCCTCGAAGAGGTCGATCTGGCATTTCTGCGTGGGCTGCTGGTCGCCTGACAAGACAAATGCGCTCGTCGTTCACCCAGCGTGCGACATCGATAACGCGGGAATTCCGCAGGGAAATTCGAGCCTGCCGGATGGCTGAATTCCGGTACCTCCGAAGACTGTTCAGTTTGTGACGTTCATCACTGTACTGAGGGTCGACAGGCCTCCCGCGCTGTGCCGCACACCCATGAAACCGGGCCGCGAGCGCACCCTTGTGTCCCGATTGATGGAAGCGTGCACGAATCCTTCCGGGGTCAGCCTTTCTTTGTGTTCGCACCCGGTTCCGCTCCGTGATGGGGTCTCAACTCCGGTCGCTTCGAACCCTCCTGCGGGCGCGGACTAATCTCGTCGCGAGAACATCGAACTTACCCCCGTGATCCGCCGCGACACCCCTGCATGCCGGGTACACGGAGTCGACAGCTGGAGAAACCCGAGCATGAACCGCAAGACTTTGGTGCTGCCGGCCGTCATCGGCCTGCTCGCGCCGGTTCTCGCCGCCTGTGGCGGAACCGACAGCGGCAGCGACAGCGGCGACGCGATCGTCGTCGGCACCACGGACGCGTTCACTGCCTCGAAGGACGCTCCAGCGCCGCTGGACCCGGCCTTCGCCTACGACGTCGGCACCTGGAACATTCTGCGCCAGACCGTGCAGACCCTGATGGTCCAGCCGCGCGGCGAGGGCGACCCGGTGCCCGAGGCCGCCCAGAGCTGCGGCTTCACCGACAGCGGCAACGAACGCTACGCCTGCACCCTGCGCGACGGCCTGAAGTTCGCGAACGGCGACCCCATCACCGCGGCGGACGTGAAGTACTCCATCGACCGCGCCCGCGCTATGAAGGCCGACAGCGGCGTCTTCGCCCTGCTGTCCACCATCGACACCGTCGAGACCCAGGGCGACCGCGAGGTCATCTTCCACCTGAAGACCGCCGACGCCACCTTCCCGTTCAAGCTGTCCACCCCGGTCGCCGGCATCGTCGACCCGGACGTCTACGCCAAGGACAAGCTGCGCGACGGCTTCGAGGTCGACGGCTCCGGCCCGTACACCGTCCAGGCCGAGGTCCACAACGACAAGCTGGTCTCCGCCGTGTTCACCAAGAACCCCAACTACAAGGGGAGCCTGAAGGTGAGCAACGACAAGGTCGAACTGCGCAACTTCGCGGACGCCGACGAGATGGGCACCGCCCTCGACAAGGGCGACATCGACCTGATGACCCGCACCATGTCGCCCGAGCAGATCCAGAAGCTGTCCGCCGACTCCGACGACAAGGTCGACCTCGTCGACCTGGCCGGCCTGGAAATCCGCTATCTGGCCTTCAACACCGACGCCCCGGCCGTGAAGAGCAAGGCCGTCCGCCAGGCGATGGCCCAGATCATCGACCGCGGCGAACTCGTCTCCAAGGTCTACGGCTCCCAGGCCCAGCCGCTGTACTCGCTGGTGCCCGCGAGCATCACCGGCCACTCCAACTCGTTCTTCAACAGGTACGGCGACCCGGACGTCACGAAGGCCAAGTCGCTGCTGGAGAAGGCGGGCGTCACCACCCCGGTGAAGCTGACGCTGCACTACACCACCGACCACTACGGCTCGGCCACCAAGAAGGAGTTCGAGCTGCTGAAGAAGCAGCTCAACGACAGCGGCCTGTTCGACGTCGACATCAAGGGCACTCCCTGGGCGACCTTCCGCCCCGCCGAGCAGAAGGGCGAGTACGAGGTCTACGGGATGGGCTGGTTCCCGGACTTCCCCGACGCCGACAACTATCTCGCGCCGTTCCTCGACAAGGACAACTTCCTCGGGTCGCCGTACGCCAACAGCACGATCCGCGACAGCCTCATCCCGGAGTCCCGCCGCGCGGCCGACCGGCTGTCCGCCGCCAACAGCCTGACGGAGATTCAGGACATCGTCGCCGGCGACGCCCCCGTGATCCCGCTGTGGCAGGGCAAGCAGTTCGTCGCGGCGGGCGACGACGTCACGGGTACGGCGTACGCGCTCAACTCCTCCTCGACCCTTCAGCTGTGGGAGCTCGGCCGTGGCGTGAGCGGCTGACGTCTCCCCATGCCCGGCGCCTCGACCAGGGCGCCGGGTCCGGCCCGGGAACCGGGACGAGGGCCCGGGTTCCTCACAATCGACGACAAGGCACTCGTACGTGAACATGCGCAACCAGTGGCCGGTCCTGCCCGTAGTGGCAGGGCTGGCCTCCGGCCTGCTGACCGGCTGTGGAACCGAGAGCGGGGATTCCGGTACCAGCGGCACCTCGGTGGTCATGGGGATGTCGGACGACGTCCTGGCCACCGACCCTGCCTCCGGCTACGACCCCGGCTCCTGGCTGTTGTTCAACAACGTCTTCCAGTCGCTGCTCAGCTTCCCCAAGGGCGCCACCGAGCCGCAGCCCGAGGCCGCCGAGCAGTGCGCTTTCTCCGACACGAAGGCCACGGTCTTCGAGTGCACGCTCAAGGACGGGCTCAAGTTCAGCAACGGTGACGAACTCACCTCGAAGGACGTCAAGTTCTCCTTCGACCGCATGCTGAAGATCAACGACCCCGACGGCCCCGCGGTCATGTTCCCCACGCTCGACAAGGTCGAGACGCCGGACGACAAGAGGGTCGTCTTCCGGCTCAACACCCCCGACGCGACCTTCCCGAGCAAGGTCGCCTCCGGCGCCGGCTCCATCGTCGACGAGGACCAGTACGACGCCGACGGCCTGCGCAAGGACGGCGAGGCGGTCGGCTCCGGGCCGTACAAGCTCGACAAGTTCGACGACAACGAAGCCGTCTTCTCGGTCAACGAGAACTACAAGGGCACCGCCGAGGTGCAGAACGACGGCGTCACGCTGAAGTTCTTCCACGGCGACCAGGACGCCCTGAAGAAGTCGCTGCAGGCCAACGAGGTCGACATCGCCTACCGAGGCCTCGGCGCGGGCGCCATCGCCGATGTCGAGAAGTCCGGCGGCGACTCGGGCGTCGAGGTCGTCGAGGGCAGCAGCGCCGAGGTCCAGCACCTTGTCTTCAACATGGACGACCCGGTCACCGGAAAGCTCGGCGTCCGCAAGGCCATCGCCTACCTCATCGACCGTGACGCCCTCATCAAGGACGTCTACCAGGGCACGGCCTCCCCGCTGTACTCGATCATCCCGGCCGGTATCGCAGGCCACAACACGGCCTTCTTCGACACCTACGGCGCCCGTCCCTCCAAGTCCAAGGCCGCCGCAGCGCTGCAGGACGAGGGCATCACCGGCAAGGTCAAGCTGACCCTGTGGTCCACGCCGTCGCGCTACGGCCCCGCCACCGACGACGAGTTGAAGGCCATCGCCCAGCAGCTCAACGACAGCGGCCTGTTCGACGCCGATGTGCAGTCCGTGGCGTTCGACCAGTACGAGAAGGACATCGCCGACGGCAAGTACGGCGTGTACGTGAAGGGCTGGATCCCGGACTACCCGGACGCCGACAACTTCACGGCCCCCTTCTTCGGCAAGGGCAACGTGCTGGGCAACAACTACAGCAACAACGCGATCACCGGCACGCTCATCCCGCGCACCGCCACCGAGAGCGACCGCACCGCGACCAACGACGACTTCGGCCAGCTCCAGGACATCGTGGCCAAGGAACTCCCCGTCCTGCCGGTCTGGCAGGCCAAGCAGTACGCCGTCGTCCGCGACGACGTCTACGGCCTGGAGTACTGCCTCGACGCGTCCACCGTGTTCCGCTTCTGGGAGCTCAGCAAGGGCTGACGCACGGTCGTACCCGTCCACGTACGAAGAGGGCGCCCCTTCTCGAGAAGGGGCGCCCTCTTCGTACGTGAACCCGGGTGCTCACTGCGCGCCGGGGCGCACCAGACCGCTTTCGTACGCGTACACCGCGGCCTGCACCCGGTCGCGCAGGCCCAGCTTGGTCAGGACATGACCCACGTGCGTCTTCACGGTGGTCTCGCTGACGAACAGGTCGGCGGCGATCTCGGCGTTCGACAGGCCCCGCGCCACCAGCTTCAGCACCTCCACCTCGCGCTCGGTGAGGGTGTGCAGCGTGTCCGGAACCGGCTCGTCACCCGAGGGCAGATGCGTGGCGTACTTGTCGAGCAACCGGCGAGTGATGCTCGGCGCGAGCATCGCCTCGCCCGCCGCGACCACCCGGATCGCCTGCACCAGCTCGTTGGCCGGGGCGTCCTTCAGCAGGAAGCCGCTGGCGCCCGCCTTCAGCGCCTCCACCACGTATTCGTCGAGATCGAAGGTCGTCAGCACCAGCACCTTCGCCGGGCCGTCCCGCCCGGGCCCGGTGATCTGCCGCGTCGCCTCCACCCCGTCCATCCGGGGCATACGGATGTCCATCAGGACCACGTCGGGCTGCAGGGCCCGCACCTGGTCGAGGGCCTGCAGGCCGTCGCCGGCCTCGCCCACGACCGCGAGGTCCTGCTCCGCCTCCAGGATCATCCGGAAGCCGGTACGCAGCAGGGGCTGGTCGTCGACCAGTAGGACGCGGATGGCCACGTAAGTCTCCTTCGCTCGTCCGGCCCCATTCTGCCCTGCGGGCCGCCACCGGACTCGCCCGCCCTGACGGGCGGCGACCGCACCTCCCGGTGGGGCACCCCTCGACCTGAGGCCGAGCCCGGTCGGGCCACCCGCACCGGCGGTGACTATGTCTCCCGGGGAACCCCCTGCGGACCCCCGGCGGAACCCTGCTCGACCACCCTCAGCGGCAGGGGATACGGCGGGGGAGTGCCGCCGAATTCCGGGCAGTGGGCCTGGTGGTCGCACCAACCGCACAGCTTTGTGGGCCGAGGACGCCAGTCGCCCGTCTCCGTCGCCTCCCGGATCGCGTCCCACAGCGCGAGCAGCTTGCGCTCGACCCGCTCCAGATCGGCGAGGACGGGGTCGTACGTCAGCACATCACCGCTGCCGAGATAGACGAGCTGAAGCCGCCGGGGAACGACCCGCTTCAGCCGCCAGACCACCAGCGCGTAGAACTTCATCTGGAACAGTGCGCCCTCGGCGTACTCGGGCCGGGGCGCCTTGCCGGTCTTGTAGTCGACGATCCGCACCTCGCCCGTGGGCGCCACGTCGACGCGGTCGATGATTCCGCGCAGCCTGAGGCCCGAGTCCAGCTCGGCCTCGACGAACAGCTCGCGCTCGGCGGGCTCCAGACGGGTCGGGTCCTCCAGCCCGAACCAGCGCTCGACGAGCTGCTCCGCCTCGGCCAGCCAGGCCGCCAGCCGCTCGCCCTCGGGATCGTCCGCGAACAGCTCCACGACCTCCGGCCTGCTCTCCCGCAGGCGGTCCCACTGGCCGGGGATGAGCGACTTGGCGCGCGGAGCGGTCCGCTCGGCGGCCGGCGCGTCGAAGAGCCGCTCCAGCACCGCGTGCACGAGCGTGCCCTTGGTCGCCGCCGCGCTCGGCTTCTCGGGCAGGCGGTCGATCACCCGGAACCGGTAGAGCAGGGGGCACTGCATGAAGTCGCCGGCGCGGGACGGGGACAGCGAGGTGGGCGGTATGACCGGGAGGACGACCGCCGTGTCGGTGGCCGTGGGGGCCCCCTGACCCGCCTGGACCGTCCCCGTCGTACTGTCCGCCTTGGCCGGGTACTCGTCCGCCACTGGCCCTGTCACCGCCGCAGCCAGCGGCGTGACGTCACCGCCGCCGTCCGCTGCGGCACCCTCCGCGCTCGTCTCCATGACCACAGACCTTACGGCCCACCACTGACAGTGACCCACTCCGGCCGTTACCTCCGGTACGCCGGAGGAAACTCAGGGGGGGTGCCGGAGCGGAACGCGCCAGGACGGCCGCATACCATCGACCCGAGACCCTTCCGCCCGGCAGGCGCGGAAGACGCTGCGAACGAGGGGACACCGTGGACGAGAGCGGCGGGAGCGGGCAGCCGCGGTCCGGCACCGAGGAGTCGACCGAGCGCCGACCGGACCGGATGACCCCGGCCACCGACCCCACACGCCCCGATCCCACCCCGTCCGACGAACAGCCCAGCAACGACCGGCCGTTCGACGCCACGGGTGACGACGCCGTGCGCGAGGCCCCCCAGGCCCGACTCGGCCCCGAGGACGGTCCGGAGGGTACGAGCGACGCGGACTCGGGTGAAGAGGCTTCCCCCACACCTGACACCGGCTCCACCGAGGTTGACGAGCCCGCGGACCGCCCCGCCGCGGAAACCGGAGCCGACGAGCACCACACCCCCGGCGCCCACCGCACCCCCGCCGACAGCCGGCACCACACTCCCGCACCCCCGTCCCACGACCCCGACGACCGCGCCTTCGCCCACTCCGGCACCACCAAGGGCCGTCCGCCGCAGCGCCCCCGAGAGCGCCGAGGCGGGCTGCTGATGGGCCGCCCCTTCGGCGTGCCGGTGTACGTCGCGCCCAGCTGGTTTCTCGTCGCCGCGCTGATCACCTGGGTGTTCGGCGGACAGCTCGACCGCGTGCTGCCCGAACTCGGCGCCGTCCGCTACCTCGTCTCCCTCTTCTTCGCGGTCGCCTTCTACGCCTCCGTCCTCGTCCACGAGCTCGCGCACACGGTCGCCGCCCTCCGCTTCAAGCTGCCCGTGCGCCGTATCCAGCTCCAGTTCTTCGGCGGGGTCTCCGAGATCGAGAAGGAGGCCGAGACACCCGGCCGGGAGTTCGTGCTCGCCTTCGTCGGACCGCTGCTCTCCCTCGTCCTCGCCGGTGTCTTCTACGGCGCCGTACAACTCGTCGAACCCGGCACCGTCCCCGGCGTCCTGCTGGCCGGCCTGATGATCTCCAACCTCATCGTGGCCGCCTTCAACCTGCTCCCCGGCCTGCCCCTCGACGGCGGCCGGATGCTCCGCGCGGTCGTCTGGAAGATCACCGGCAGGCCCATGAGCGGCACCATCGCCGCGGCCTGGGTCGGCCGCGCGCTCGCCGTGTCCGTCCTGGTCGGGCTCCCGTGGCTCACCCAGTCCGGCGCCCTGGGTACCGACGCCGTCGACAACGTCGGCATGGACACCGTCATGGACGCCCTGCTGGCCGCCATCCTCGCCGCGATCATCTGGACCGGCGCCGGCAACAGTCTGCGCATGGCCCGTCTGCGCGAACACCTCCCCGAGCTGCGCGCCCGCACCCTCACCCGCCGCGCGGTGCCCGTCGAGACCGACACCCCCCTCTCCGAGGCCCTGCGCCGTGCCAACGCCGCCGGTGCCCGCGCCCTGGTCGTCGTCGACGCCGACGGCAACCCGCTCTCCCTCGTCCGCGAGGCCGCCATCGTCGGCGTACCCGAGCACCGCCGCCCCTGGGTCGCCGTCAGCGGTCTCGCCCAGGACCTGACCGACGGCATGCGCGTCTCCGCCGAACTGGCGGGGGAGGAACTCCTCGACGCCCTCCGCGCCAGCCCGGCCACCGAGTACCTGGTCGTCGAGGAGACCGGCGAGATCTTCGGCGTCCTGTCCGCGGCCGACGTCGAGCGCGCCTTCGTCAAGGCGATGGCCCGCCCGAACTGAGACAGCCGCTCTACGGAAGCGGTGCTCCCGCTTCCCCGTGGTCCAGGGGTCCCCGAAACGCCGGTAGGCTGTTCACATGTCCGAACCGACCGGTGCCGCCCGCCGTCGCGGGCCCTTCAAGGTCGGGGACCAGGTTCAGCTGACCGACCCCAAGGGCCGCCACTACACGTTCACGCTCGAAGCCGGGAAGAACTTCCACACCCACAAGGGTTCCTTCCCGCACGACGAACTGATCGGCGCTCCCGAGGGCAGCGTTGTCCGCACCACCGGGAACGTCGCCTACCTCGCGCTGCGCCCCCTGCTCCCCGACTACGTCCTGTCCATGCCCCGCGGGGCAGCCGTCGTGTACCCGAAGGACGCGGGGCAGATCCTCGCCTTCGCCGACATCTTCCCCGGCGCCCGTGTAGTCGAGGCCGGCGTCGGCTCCGGCTCGCTCAGCAGCTTCCTGCTGCGCGCCATCGGCGACCAGGGCATGCTGCACTCCTACGAGCGCCGCGAGGACTTCGCCGACATCGCCAGGCAGAACGTGGAGCGCTACTTCGGCGGCCCGCACCCCGCCTGGCAGCTCACTGTCGGTGACCTCCAGGACAACCTGAGCGACACCGAGGTCGACCGCGTCATCCTCGACATGCTCGCCCCCTGGGAGTGCCTGGAGGCCGTCTCGAAGGCGCTCGTCCCGGGCGGCATCGTCTGCTGCTACGTCGCCACCACCACCCAGCTCGCCCGGACCGTCGAGTCCATCCGCGAGATCGGCTGCTTCAACGAGCCGACCGCCTGGGAGACGATGATCCGCAACTGGCACATCGAGGGCCTGGCCGTCCGCCCCGACCACCGGATGATCGGCCACACCGGCTTCCTCCTCACCGCCCGCCGCCTCGCGGACGGAGTCGAGCCGCCCATGCGCCGACGCCGCCCCGCCAAGGGCGCCTACGGCGACGACTACGAGGGCCCGAACGCCGACGGGGGCTCCGGCCGCTGAGGCAGCCTCGTACCGCATTCAACGTAGAAGCGCTGTGGTCGAGTTCCCGGGACAGCCCCGGAACTCGGCCACAGCGCCTTTTCGTTGACCCTTCATGTTGACGCGACGCGCCCGCGATCCGACCACCCCGAGCGCGCCGCACGCCCCGTGCGCACGCCGGACCGCCGGACATCCGGCACGTGAACTCCACACCCCCGCCGTTCCCCCAGCATGTGACGTGTGGCACGATGCTGGCCACCCAACCCCCACCGGCACAGCCCTCACAGGAGACGCTCCTAGTGCAGCAATCCGCCGTCCCGGAACTGGCACACACCCACACCCGGCCCATCCACTGGCTCGCCACCGCCACAGCGGTCGCCGGAGTCGTGGCCTTCTCCTCGGTCCTCCAGCCCAACCCGGCGACGGCCGCCCAGGCAGCCGGTCCCGAGACGAAGCACGCCGCCGCCGCGCTCACACCTCCCGACCCCGCGCGCGTCGACTTCCCGCTCGAATGCGGCCCCGTGAAAGCGGTCGTGGTCAAGAAGGCCACCGGAGACCTCGACGGAGACGGCAGCCCGGAGACGGTGGCCGTAGTGCACTGCGACTCCCCGATGGGCACCCCGCCCGACAGCGTCTATGTCCTCACCCACGCCAAGGACGCGGCCGCGCCCCGCCTCGTGGCGACCCTCGTCGGCCCGAAGAACAACATCACCGTCAGTGACATCGCTGTCCGTGACGGAGCCCTCGACGCCGACCTGCTCGGCTACTCGTCGGAAGACGTACCGCGTTGCTGCCCCGACGTGAAGGACAGCGCGAAGTGGCAGTGGAAAAATGGCGCGTTCGTCCGCTCGACACCCGCCGGTGCCCACAGCGTCTGACCCACGCCGCCGAGGGTTTGTGAGAAATCAGACAGTCGTAACACCCCGTATGTGCAAGGTCACTCGGCGTCCGGGCCGTACACCTCGACCTTGTCCGAAACGCGACGCACATGGATGCAGTCGCCCGGGCACTCCTTCGCCGAATCCACCACATCCGTGAGAAGCGGCAGCGGTACGGGCGTTGTTGCCCCCTTGGCCTGCAAAAGCTCGTCCTCGGAGCTCTTCACATAGGCCAGACCGTCGATGTCCAGCTCGAACACCTCAGGCGCGTACTGGGCGCAGATGCCGTCGCCGGTACAGAGATCCTGGTCGATCCAGACCTCCAGTGCCTCATTCTCGACCCCGGCCGTCCGCTCCACGCTCATCTCTCCTGCCGTCTGCCTGCCCCGAGCCGGACGGGAATCCGGCCAGCTCTGACGGGTGTTGAACACTTTGACCCTACCTCCGCCTGGGTTCCAATCATGTGCGGTGGGTATTCCCCTGGCGTGAGGGAGAGCGCAAGGGTGAAGATCGGACACACCCCGACCGTCTTTGTGATCTAGGGGTTTCAATCGACACCCACCCAGGTAGGGTCTGGAAGCGTCCAGCTCCCCTTGGAGGAGGTGAGGACCGTGGCAGCCCACGACGACGACATGAACCGCGGCATCCGCCCGGGACGAGGGTCCGACGACCCGGCCGGGCAGATCGCCTACCTTGAGCAGGAGATCGCCGTCCTGCGACGCAAGCTCGCCGACTCTCCGCGGCACACGAGGATTCTCGAAGAGCGGATCGTCGAGTTGCAGACCAACCTGGCCGGCGTGTCCGCCCAGAACGAGCGACTCGCGAACACGCTCCGTGAGGCCCGCGACCAGATCGTGGCCCTCAAGGAAGAGGTCGACCGGCTCGCCCAGCCGCCGGCCGGCTTCGGTGTCTTCCTGCAAGCCAACGAGGACGGCACCGCCGACATCTTCACCGGAGGCCGCAAACTCCGCGTGAATGTCAGCCCGAGCGTCGAACTCGACGACCTCCGGCGCGGCCAGGAAGTGATGCTCAACGAAGCGCTCAACGTGGTCGAGGCCATGGAGTTCGAGAGCGTCGGCGACATCGTCACCCTCAAGGAGATCCTCGAGGACGGCGAGCGTGCCCTGGTGCTCGGGCACACCGACGAGGAGCGTGTGGTGCGGCTCGCCGAGCCGCTGCGGGGCATCACCATCCGCCCCGGCGACGCCCTCCTGCTCGAACCCCGTTCCGGCTATGTCTACGAGATCGTTCCGAAGAGCGAGGTCGAGGAACTCGTCCTCGAGGAAGTACCGGACATCGGCTACGAATCGATCGGTGGCCTCGGCAACCAGATCGAGATGATCCGCGACGCGGTCGAGCTCCCGTACCTCTACCCGGACCTGTTCAAGGAGCACGAACTGCGGCCGCCCAAGGGCGTCCTCCTCTACGGGCCGCCAGGATGCGGCAAGACGCTCATCGCCAAGGCCGTCGCCAACTCGCTGGCCAAGAAGGTCGCCGAGGTCACCGGCCAGGCCTCCGGCAAGAGCTTCTTCCTCAACATCAAGGGCCCCGAGCTGCTGAACAAGTACGTCGGTGAGACCGAGCGGCAGATCCGCCTCGTCTTCCAGCGTGCGCGTGAGAAGGCCAGCGAGGGCACGCCCGTCATCGTCTTCTTCGACGAGATGGAGTCCCTCTTCCGCACCCGTGGCTCCGGTGTCAGCTCGGACGTGGAGAACACCATCGTCCCGCAGCTGCTCGCCGAGATCGACGGTGTGGAGGGCCTGCAGAACGTGGTCGTGATCGGCGCCTCCAACCGTGAGGACATGATCGACCCGGCCATCCTGCGCCCCGGCCGCCTGGACGTGAAGATCAAGATCGAGCGTCCCGACGCCGAGGCCGCCAAGGACATCTTCGGCAAGTACCTCACCGAGCGCCTCCCGCTGCACTCCGAGGACCTCGGCGAGCACACCGGCGACAGGTCGATGACGGTCCAGAGCATGATCCAGACCGCCGTCGAGCAGATGTACGCCGAATCCGAGGAGAACCGCTTCCTGGAAGTCACCTACGCCAACGGCGACAAGGAAGTCCTCTACTTCAAGGACTTCAACTCCGGCGCCATGATCGAGAACATCGTGGGCCGCGCCAAGAAGATGGCGATCAAGGACTTCCTGGAGCACAACCAGAAGGGCCTCCGCGTCTCCCACCTCCTCCAGGCCTGCGTGGACGAGTTCAAGGAGAACGAGGACCTGCCGAACACCACCAACCCGGACGACTGGGCCCGGATCTCCGGAAAGAAGGGCGAGCGGATCGTCTACATCCGCACGCTCATCACCGGAAAGCAGGGCGCGGACACCGGACGCTCCATCGACACGGTGGCCAACACCGGTCAGTACCTGTAAAAGGCAGGGCGGCTGCGGGTGCCCTCACCGGGTACCCGCAGCCCACTGTTTTTCAGGCCAGGATCGGAACACAAGGCGTGCAAGGCAATGACGCAAATGATCTCCCCACCAGGGCAAAGGCGCTCTAGGCTCTTCCGTACCGCCGAGTCGCGCAGTGCGGGGACGGGCACCGCACACGCAACCGAGCGCCAGCGGTACTTGTGCGGCGCCCACGACCGAGGGTGCCGCCGGGCAAGGAGGGCCGCATGACCGTACGGCGAGTAATGGGTATCGAGACGGAATACGGGATCTCCGTCCCCGGCCACCCCAACGCCAATGCCATGCTCACCTCATCCCAGATCGTCAACGCCTACGCGGCGGCGATGCACCGGGCCCGCCGGGCCCGCTGGGACTTCGAGGAGGAGAACCCGCTGCGGGACGCGCGAGGCTTCGACCTCGCCCGGGAGGCCGCCGACGCCAGCCAGCTCACCGACGAGGACATCGGGCTGGCCAATGTGATCCTCACCAATGGCGCAAGGCTCTACGTCGACCACGCGCACCCCGAGTACAGCTCCCCGGAGGTCACCAACCCGCGGGACGCCGTCCTGTGGGACAAGGCCGGCGAGCGGATCATGGCCGAGGCCGCCGAGCGCGCGGCCCAGCTGCCCGGCGCCCAGCCCATCCACCTCTACAAGAACAACACCGACAACAAGGGCGCCTCCTACGGCACGCACGAGAACTACCTGATGAAGCGGGAGACCCCCTTCTCGGACATCGTGCGCCACCTCACCCCGTTCTTCGTCTCCCGGCAGGTCTTCGCCGGAGCGGGCCGCGTCGGCATCGGCCAGGACGGCCACGAGCACGGCTTCCAGCTCAGCCAGCGCGCGGACTACTTCGAGGTCGAGGTGGGCCTGGAGACGACCCTCAAGCGCCCCATCATCAACACCCGCGACGAGCCGCACGCGGACGCGGAGAAGTACCGCCGCCTCCACGTGATCATCGGCGACGCGAACCTGTCCGAGATCTCGACATACCTCAAGCTGGGCACCACGGCCCTGGTGCTGTCGATGATCGAGGACGGCTTCATCGCCGTGGACCTCGCCGTCGACCAGCCCGTCCGCACGCTGCACCAGGTGTCGCACGACCCGTCCCTGAAGCGCCTCGTCACCCTCCGTAGCGGCCGCACACTCACCGCGGTACAGCTCCAGATGGAGTACTACGAGCTGTCGCGCAAGTACGTGGAGGAGCGCTTCGGCGCGGACGCCGACGAGCAGACCAAGGACGTCCTCACCCGCTGGGAGGACACCCTGAACCGCCTGGAGGGGGATCCCATGAGCCTCGCCGGCGAACTGGACTGGGTCGCCAAGCGGGAGCTCATGGAGGGCTACCGCCGCCGCGACAACCTCGACTGGGACGCCGCGCGGCTGCACCTCGTCGACCTCCAGTACGCCGACGTACGCCCCGAGAAGGGCCTCTACAACCGTCTGGCGGCCCGCGGGCGCATGAAGCGCCTGCTGGACGAGGAAACCGTCGAACGGGCGAGGGTGAAGCCGCCGGAGGACACCCGGGCGTACTTCCGCGGCCGCTGCCTGGAGCAGTACGCCGACGACGTCGCCGCGGCTTCCTGGGACTCGGTCATCTTCGATCTCCCCGGCCGGGACTCCCTCCAGCGCGTCCCAACCCTCGAACCGCTTCGCGGAACGCGAAATCACGTCAAGGAGCTCCTGGACCGCTGCCGTACCGCGGAAGACCTGGTCAGGGTCCTGTCAGGCGGCTGAGGGGTACTCGGGCGGGTGTCGGCCGGACGTCGGTGGCAGGGTGGAAAACCCGGCGTCCGGGAATCATCGAGGTGGCCCCCGTACGTTGGAGAAACTGCGGGGCCGATGTCAGACCCGGCTTGTAGGGTCTGATCATCACCGATCGGCAGGAATGCCGACCTGTCGACCATGTCGGGCGAACTGAGCGGGGTGAGGGATATGGCAACCAAGGACACCGGCGGCGGACAGCAGAAGGCCACGCGTTCCACTGAGGAGGTCGAGGAGCAGGCTGCGGAAACGCAGGCTTCCGAGGATCTCAAGGAGCGGCAGGAGAAGCTGAGCGACGACGTCGATTCGGTTTTGGACGAGATTGACGACGTACTCGAGGAAAATGCCGAGGATTTCGTGCGTTCCTTCGTGCAAAAGGGCGGCCAGTAACGGATTTCGAGCCGCTTTTGCCTTCGAAACGAAGGTGGCGGGGGATGAGGGTGGCTGGAGATCCGAGCGCGAAGCAATGCACGGGATGCAAGCGAGGCTTGCCCTCCGAGGCATTCGCCCGGGACAAGAACCGGCGTGATGGCCTTCAGGTGCGGTGCCGGGAGTGCGTGGCGGAGTACAGCGCAGCGCACTACCGGCGCCGCCGGGAAGTCATGGGTAAGTCGGTGCGCGAGAAGGTGGACGTTCCGACCGGGCACAAGCTCTGCCGGACCTGCGGTGAGGTCAAGCCGCACAAAGAGGGGCATCGCAACGCCACTGCATCCGACGGTCTGTCGACACGTTGCAAGGCGTGCCGGGCCATCCAGGGGCGGCAGGACCATCTGAAGCGCCAGTACGGCATCACCGAAGCCGAGCGCGAAGAGTTGGTTGCCTCCCAAGGCGGCGTCTGCTGCATATGTTTGGCGGCTCTGCCTGAGCATGTGGATCACTGCCACGAGACGGGTAGGGTCCGTGGCGTACTGTGCTTCAGCTGCAACGCTGCACTGGGGCAGTTCAAGGATCGGCCCGACGTCATAAGGCGGGCTGCTGCATACGTGGAAGGAATCGCGTGGAAGCCAACACTCGTAGCACCGGGCGTCTACCAGCTGCCTTCCTGACGCCTGGGTCGTCCTCCTTCATGGACTTTCTCTCCGACCACCAGCCGGAGCTGCTGCCCGGCAAGCGTCAACTCCCGCCCACGCAGGGCGTGATCGAGGCGCCGCACGGCACCACGATCGTGGCGGTGACGTTCCCCGGCGGTGTCGTGCTCGCCGGTGACCGTCGCGCCACCATGGGCAACGTCATCGCGCAGCGGGACATCGAGAAGGTCTTCCCGGCGGACGAGTACTCGGCCGTCGGTATCGCCGGCACCGCCGGTCTGGCCGTCGAGATGGTCAAGCTCTTCCAACTGGAGCTGGAGCACTTCGAGAAGGTCGAGGGCGCCCAGCTGTCGCTGGAGGGCAAGGCGAACCGGCTGTCGACGATGATCCGGTCGAACCTGGGCATGGCGATGCAGGGGCTGGCCGTCGTGCCGCTCTTCGCCGGGTACGACGTCGACCGGGAGAAGGGGCGGATCTTCTCGTACGACGTCACCGGTGGCCGCTCCGAGGAGCAGGGCTTCGCCGCCACCGGCTCCGGTTCGATCTTCGCGCGTGGCGCCATGAAGAAGCTCTTCCGTGATGATCTGAACGAGTCCGAGGCCACGACGCTCGTGGTACAGGCCCTGTACGACGCGGCTGACGACGACTCGGCGACCGGTGGTCCCGATGTCGCCCGCCGGATCTACCCGATCGTCACCGTGATCACCGAGGACGGTTTCCGTCGGCTGGGCGATGACGAGTCCTCCGAGATCGCCCGTTCCATCCTGGCGCGGCGTCTGGAGCAGCCCGACGGCCCGCGGGCCGCGCTGCTGTAGGCGACGGCTCGGTTTATCAAGGTGATCCTGTGACTTCGACAGAAAGGGACGGATAACCGGTGTCGACGCCGTTCTATGTCTCACCCCAGCAGGCCATGGCCGACCGGGCGGAGTACGCGCGCAAGGGCATCGCCCGTGGCCGCAGCCTTGTCGTCCTCCAGTACGCCGACGGCATCGTGTTCGTCGGTGAGAACCCGTCCCGTGCGCTGCACAAGTTCAGCGAGATCTACGACCGGATCGGCTTCGCGGCGGCCGGCAAGTACAACGAGTACGAGAACCTGCGGATCGGCGGTGTCCGCTACGCCGATCTTCGTGGTTACACCTATGACCGTGATGATGTGACCGCCCGTGGTCTGGCCAACGTCTACGCCCAGACGCTGGGCACGATCTTCTCCTCCGCGGCCGAGAAGCCGTACGAGGTGGAGCTGGTCGTGGCCGAGGTGGGGGCGACGCCCGACGGCGACCAGATCTACCGGCTGCCGCACGACGGGTCGATCGTGGACGAGCACGGTTCGGTCGCGGTGGGTGGCAATGCCGAGCTGATCAGCAACTATCTGGATCAGCGACACCAGGACGGCATGACCCTCGCCGAGGCCCTGGAGCTGGCCGTGCAGGCGCTTTCCCGTGAGTCGAACGGCTCGCAGCGGGAGATTCCGGCCGAGCGGCTGGAGGTCGCGGTGCTGGACCGTACGCGTCCGCAGTCACGGAAGTTCAAGCGCATCGTGGGCCGTCAGCTGGCTCGGCTGCTGGAGGCCGGTGGCGCGGCCACCGAGGCCGAGAGCGCCGCCGACGAGGACTCCGAGGAGTCCGGCGCTTCCGACGACTAGTCCCCGTTCCGCTTCACCCCGCCCGTTCTGTGCCCCGGCCGACCGCTCGGCCGGGGCACAGGGCGTGCAAGGGCCCGTCAGGGCGTGCTGGGCGGGGCTGTGGAGCCCCGTACGGCGAGTTGGACCGGAATGTCGCCCTCCTTGGGTTCACGGCCCTCCAGGACCGCCAGGAGGGCTTGCATGCCGCGCTCCCCGAACAGCTCGGCGTCCAGCCGTACGGTCGTCAGCTCCGGGTCGATGGCGGTGGCGAGGGCGAGGTCGTCCAGGCCCGTGACGGAGATGTCGTCCGGGATGCGCAGGCCGAGGCGTCGTACGGCCTTGTAGGCGCCGGCGGCGAGCTTGTCGTCGTCGCAGACGATCGCCGTGGGGCGGGGGCCCTTGGCGGCGAGCGCGGTCGTGGTGGCGGTCAGGGCTCCGTCGATGGAGATGGGCGCGCGGACCGTGAGCAGTGAGGTGCCGGGCACTGCGCCGACCCGTGCGGCGAGTTCGCGCGCGCGTACCTCGAAGGTCCAGGACGCGATGTCGGCGGCCAGATGCAGGATGCGCCGGTGGCCGAGGCCCAGCAGGTGCTCGGCGACCTGGCGGACGCCGTCCGCGATGTCGAGGTTCACGGTCGCGGCGCCCAGGCTGCCGGCCGGGTCGCTGTCCAGCATCACCAGGGGAAGCTGGTCGCCGCGGATGGCGGTGAGGGCGTCGGCGGCCATGGAGGAGGCGATGACGCCGTCGAGGGCGGCCTGTGCGGAGGCGAAGGGGTCGCGGGCCGGGCCGATGCCTTCGGGGGAGGGGTAGAGGACGACGCCGAAGCCGTGCCGGGCGGCGACACGGGCGGCGCCGGTGTAGACGCCCGCGAAAAACTCGGTGGTGAGGGCGGGGACGACCAGGAGCACCGTTCTGGTGTGGCCGAGGCGGAGGTTGCGGGCGGCCAGATTGGGCCGGTAGCCGAGTTCGCGGGCGGCCTCGCGAACCCGTTCGGCCGTGGCCTCGGAGACCCGTCCGCGCCACTTGTCGCCGAGCACCAGTGAGACCGCTGCCTGGGACACTCCCGCCGCCTGGGCGACGTCCCGGCTGGTGGGGCGGGTGCTGCCGTGTGCCACCGTGCACCTGCTCCTTCGTCTGGACTCGTGAACAGCGCTCATGGTACGTATGACGAAGGACGTTATACGTAAAACTTCAGCGGAGGGCGGCGCGGCCGATGACCGGCGCATACGTGGAGATCCTCAGGGCGAGGCATGCCGCCCGGCTGCTCGTCGGCACGCTCATGGGGCGGCTGCCGAACGCAGTCGCCGCGCTCGCCATCCTGCTGTTCGTGCGCTCGGAGGGCGGCTCCTACAGCCTGGCCGGTGCCCTCGCGGCCGTGTACGGAGTCGCCAACGCGGTGGGCCAGCCGCTGCTGGGACGGCTGGTGGATCTGCACGGCCAGCCCCGGGTGCAGCTGCCCGCCGCGGTCGCCTCGGCCCTCGCGATGGCCGCGTTCGCCTTCGTGGGCACCGGCGCGCTGCCGCTCGCCTACGCCGCGGTGGCGGCCGCCGGGCTGTTCACACCGCCCCTGGAGGGCGGTCTGCGGGCCCTGTGGTCGTCGGTCCTGCACAAGGAGGGCCAGGTGCACACGGCGTACGCGATGGACGCCGTGGCGCAGGAAGTCATGTTCACCATCGGACCCTTGCTGCTGACGCTGTGCGCGTCGCTGTGGTCGGCGCAGGCCGCGCTGCTCGTGCTGAACGTCATCGGGGTGCTGGGCGCGCTGTCGGTGGTGGTGTCGCCGCCTTCGCGCGCATGGCGCTCGGCGCCGCGCGAGGCGCACTGGCTGGGCGCGCTGCGCTCGGCGGGGCTGCTGGCGCTGCTCGCGTCCTTCCTGTTCGTCGGCGTGGCGATGGGCTCCATCGCGGTGGCGGCCGTGTCGTACGCGGACGACAACGGCGGTGACGTGGTGTACGGCTGGCTGATGGCGGGCCTGGGGCTGGGTGCGCTGATCGGCGGAACCGTGTACGGGGCGCGGCAGTGGAGCGGCGAGCCGGCCCGGCGACTGCGGGTGCTGGTGGCGCTTCTGGCGGTGTGTTACCTGCCGCTGACGCTGATGCCGGGCGCGGTCGGCATGACTCTGCTGGCGGTGCTCGCGGGTGTGTTTCTCGCGCCCTGTATCGCCTGCGCCTTCGTGCTGGTCGACCGGCACGCGCCGCGGGGGACGGTCACCGAGGCGTTCTCCTGGCTTGTGACCACGTTCACGGTGGGCGCGTCGGTCGGAACGGGCCTCGCGGGTCCGGTCGTCGAGGCGGGCGGGGCCTTCTGGGGGTTCGCCGTGCCGGGTGGGGCCGGGGCGGTGTCCTTGCTGGTCCTGCTGGCCACGGGACGGGTCCTCGCAGCTCCCGGCAGGGGTGCGGTGGTTGCGGCTTCATCGGAAAATGATCCAAACCGTGCCGTCGAACCCCGTTTCAGCTCAGGGGATCGGGCGTAATGTTCAGTCATGGACCGCCGCATTTTCGGGCTGGAGAACGAGTACGGCGTCACGTGCACGTTCAGGGGACAGCGCCGCCTGTCGCCTGACGAGGTGGCGCGGTACCTCTTCCGCCGTGTCGTGTCATGGGGCCGTAGCAGCAATGTCTTTCTGCGAAACGGCGCCCGCCTCTATCTCGACGTGGGATCGCATCCGGAATACGCGACACCCGAATGTGACAACGTGACCGAACTGGTCACCCACGACAAGGCCGGCGAGCGCATTCTCGAAGGACTCCTGGTAGACGCGGAACGACGCCTGCACGAGGAGGGAATCGCGGGCGACGTCTACCTCTTCAAGAACAACACCGACTCGGCGGGCAACTCCTACGGTTGCCACGAGAACTACCTCGTGGCGCGGCACGGGGAGTTCTCCCGGCTCGCGGACATCCTCATTCCGTTCCTGGTCACCAGGCAGCTTCTGTGTGGCGCCGGCAAGGTGCTGCAGACCCCGCGGGGCGCGGTGTACTGCGTCAGCCAGCGGGCCGAGCACATCTGGGAGGGCGTCTCCTCGGCGACGACCCGCTCCCGGCCCATCATCAACACCCGCGACGAGCCGCACGCGGACGCCGAGCGCTACCGCCGCCTGCACGTCATCGTGGGCGACTCCAACATGTCCGAGACGACCATGCTGCTCAAGGTCGGCGCGACCGACCTGGTGCTGCGCATGATCGAGGCGGGCACGGTGATGCGGGACCTGACCCTGGAGAACCCGATCCGGGCGATCCGCGAGGTCAGCCACGACATCACGGGCCGGCGCAAGGTGCGGCTGGCCAGCGGCCGCGAGGCCTCCGCGCTGGAGGTGCAGCGCGAGTACTACGAGAAGGCCGTGGACTTCTGCGAGCGCCGCGGCATCCGCACCGGCACGGTCGAGCAGGTCCTGGAGCTCTGGGGCCGCACCCTGGACGCGATCGAGGCCGAGGACCTCGACCGCATCGGCACCGAGATCGACTGGGTGATGAAGTACAAGCTCATCGAGCGGTACCGGGCCAAGCACAACATGACCATGTCGCATCCGCGGGTCGCGCAGATAGACCTCGCCTACCACGACATCCACCGGCGTCGTGGCCTCTACTACCTGCTGGAGAAGAAGGGTCAAGCGGCGCGTATCTGCAACGACTTGAAGATCTTCGAAGGCAAGTCCGTCCCGCCGCAGACCACTCGGGCCCGGCTGCGCGGCGATTTCATCCGCAGGGCTCAGGAACAGCGCCGGGACTTCACCGTCGACTGGGTCCATCTGAAGCTGAACGACCAGGCGCAGCGCACGGTGTTGTGCAAGGACCCGTTCCGTTCGGTGGACGACCGGGTGGAGAAACTGATCGCAGGCATGTGATGGCCGGTAACTGAGTGACGCGTTCCGAATGGCCGCCGTGGTCGGCCGGAACGCAACACGGGCGCCGTACGTTTCCCGTACGGCGCCCTTCTCACGCCGTAGAGTTGCGCGCACGCCATCCACAAGATCGACGATTACGAGGCCCCCACCGTGCGCCGACGCTCACTTCTCATCGCCGTACCCGCAGGACTGGTCACGCTCGCCGGATGCGGCGATGACAAGGCCGACTCCAGCAAGGCGAGCGACAGCCCGTCGCCGTCGACCCCGGAGGGATCGGCGGCGCCGTCGCCGAAGATCGTGGACGGTCCGCTGCCGGCGATCACGGCGGGCGCGAAGTTCGACGAGAAGCCGACGGTCGCCAAGGGCAGCGGTGAGCCGTCGAAGGACCTCGCGGTGAAGACGTTGATCGCGGGCAACGGCACCACGGTCGCGGAGAACGACTACGTCCAGGCGAACTACCTGGGCCAGATCTGGGCCACGGCCAAGGTCTTCGACAACTCCTACGACCGCAAGGCGCCCCTGCTCATCCAGCTCGCCCAGGGCCGCATCATCGACGGCTGGCGGTACGGTCTGGTCGGCAAGAAGACTGGCAGCCGCGTCGAGATGGCCGTCCCCCCGACCTGGGGCTACGGCAAGGAGGGCAACGCGCAGGCCGGTATCAAGGGCACCGACACGCTGGTGTTCGTGGTCGACATCCAGGACACCTTCAACGCCAAGAGCTCCGCCAAGGGCTCCAAGGTCGCCCAGGACGACGCCGACCTGCCCAAGGTCGGCACCAACACCGACGGCAAGGCGCCGTCCCTCGAGATCCCCAAGACGGACCCGCCGAAGAAGCTGGTGGCGAACTACGTCCTCGAGGGCGACGGCGACGAGCTCGCCGCCGAGAGCACCGTGCTGGTGCAGTACAAGGGCGTGCAGTGGTCGGACGGCAAGGAGTTCGACTCGACGTACGCCAACAAGCAGCTGGTGTCGTTCTCGCTGCAGCAGGTCGTCAAGGGCTGGTCGCAGGGGCTGACGGGCAAGAAGGTCGGCAGCCGCGTGCTGATCGTCATCCCGCCGGACCTGGGCTACGGCGACAACCCGCCGCAGGGCAGCGGCATCGCCAAGGGCGCCACCCTGGTGTTCACGGTGGACATCCTGGCCAAGATGTGACGTTCCCCGGGGTGATGAAAGACTGGGTCCGTTGCCTTTCCACAACAAGCTTGGAGCGTAGGACGTGAGCATCGACAAGCCCGAGATCGATTTCCCGGGCGGCGAGCCCCCGGCGGACCTCGAGATCAAGGACATCTGGGAGGGCGACGGCGCGGTTGCGCAGGCGGGCCAGACCGTCACCGTCCACTATGTGGGCGTGGCCTTCAGCACCGGTGAGGAGTTCGACGCCAGCTGGAACCGCGGTACGCCGTTCCGCTTCCCGCTGGGTGGCGGCCGGGTCATCAAGGGCTGGGACCAGGGCGTGCAGGGCATGAAGGTCGGCGGCCGTCGCCAGCTGACCATCCCGGCGCACCTCGCCTACGGCAACCAGAGCCCGACCCCGGCGATCAAGCCCGGTGAGACTCTGATCTTCGTGGTCGACCTGCTCGGCGTCTGATCGGCTGTCCGACCGGCGTATCGATCGTCGTGTCCGATCGTCGGCCGTGATCGGCGGACGACCGGAGCCGACTACCTGGGGTCCATGCCTGTGCGGGCATGGACCCTCGGCTTTGCCGCGCCACTTCGGGGCGGTACGGTCATCGCTCGTAAGCACCATAGGGAAGGCGAAGGGCGTCGATGGCCATTGCCAAGGCCGAGCGGCTCATGAACCTGGCGCTGTGTCTGCTCGGGACGCGGCGGCCACTGAGCAAGCGCGAGCTGCGTGAGTCCATCGAGGCTTATCTCGAAGCTGGCAGCGACGACTCCTTCAACCGGATGTTCGAGCGCGACAAGGACGATCTGCGCGAGCTCGGCCTGGTCATCGAGACGGTGGAGAACCTCGACGGCGAGGTCGGCTATCTGGCCCGCCGCGACAGCAACCGCCTCCCGCCCATCACCCTGGACGCCGAGGAGGCCGCCGCCCTGGGCCTGGCCGCCAAGGTGTGGCAGCAGGCCCGGCTCGCGGGCGCGGCCAGCGGCGCCCTGCAGAAGCTGCGCGCGGCGGGGCTGCCGGAGGACGTGGACCCGTATGAGGCGCACGGCGCGCTCGAGCCCCGAATCCCGGTGCACGAGGCCGCGTTCGAGCCGCTGATGCTGGCCTGCCGCGACCGTCGCCCGGTCGTCTTCGACTACCGCAAGGCCACCGCCGCCCGCCCCGAGCCCCGGCATGTCGAGCCGTGGGCGCTGGAGTGCTGGCGCGGCCACTGGTATCTCGCGGGCTGGGACCGGGACCGGGGCGCCGAGCGGGTCTTCCGGCTGTCCCGGATCACCGGCAAGGTGCGCAGCCGCAGCGGCCGCTTCACCGCCGAGGTCCCCGACGTCGTCACCGTGCGCGAGACGGTCGCGAGCTGGGCGGGGGAGACCGCCGACCGCTCCGCGCTGATCCGGCTGCGCACGGATGCCGGGTACCCCCTTCGGGCGAAGGCCACCTCGGTGCGGGAACTCGGGGACGGCTGGGACGAGTTGGAGATTCCGTACGGCCATGGGCTGGATGCCTGGCTGGTGGAGTTCGGGCCGGACGTGGTGGTCGTGGAGCCCGCCGAGTTGCGGGCCGACGTGGTGGACCGGCTGCGTGCCGTGGCCAAGGGCTGAGGGGGAGCGGAGCGACACAGTGGCAGGCAAACCGGTCAGGCCCACGAGCGCCATCGACCAGACCCGGCGGATGCTCTCGCTGATGACGTATCTGCGGGAGCGCCCGGGCGCCCGCGTCGAGGACGTCGCGCGCGCGTTCGGCATCTCCGAGGACGAGCTGGTCTCCGACCTCGACGTGCTGCCCATGTGCGGCACCAGCTTCCGCGGCGGCGACCTGCTCGACATCGACACCGACGGCGAGCGCATCTGGTGGCACAACCCCGACGATGTCGCCGAGCCGCTGCGGATCGCCGCCGACGAGGCGACCGCGCTGCTGGTGGCCGCCCGTGCCGTGTCCACGCTGCCGGGGCTGCGCGAGAGCGACCGGCAGGCGCTGCTGCGGGCGACGGCCAAGGTGGAGGCCGCGGCAGGGGAGGCGGCCGGCGCCAGCTCCCGGCTGTCGGTGACCTTCGAGTCCGAGGGCGGGGTCTTCGCCGACGTCGACCGGGCGATCTCCGAGCGGCGCCGGCTGTGGATCCGCTACTACTCGCCGGCCCGCGACGAGGTCACCGAGCGCGAGATCGACCCCATCCGCCTGGTGAGCGTCGGCCACACCTATGTCGAGGCCTGGTGCCGCCGCTCCGAGGCGCGCCGCACCTTCCGGCTCGACCGGGTCGCCGAGATCAAGATCCTCGACGAGCCGTCCGCGCCGCCCGAGATCGAGCTGCGGGACCTGTCGGAGGGGCTGGTGCAGCCCGCGGCGGAGGATCCGGAGGTCGTCGTCGAGGTGGGTCCGGCCGGACGCTGGGTCGCGGAGTACTACCCGCACGACAGCGCGGATGAGCTGGCGGACGGCGGACTGCGTATCACCCTGCGTACTCCCGAGCCGGCGTCGCTGCGGCGCCTGGCCCTGCGGCTCGGCCGCGACGGTCGTATCGTCTCGCCGCCCGAGCTGGCCGACAGCGCGCGGCAGGCGGCCCGCGAGGCGCTGGCGGCGTACGACGGGATCGAGGTGCGGGGCGCTCACGAGGTGCGTGGGGCCGGCGACGGACAGTAGGACAGGCAGTTCGGCAAGGCAGTGCGACAGGCGGGAGCAGGGGCTTGAGCGAGTCGGCGACGTCCGGTGTGCGGGGCATGACGGTGGCTTCCGCTTTCGCCGGGATGAGAAGCGTGTCCCCGGTGGTGTTCAAGGCGGGGTGCCCGGACTGCCGCGGCCGTTTCGAGCTCACCGCGAGCGCCCTGCGGCTCGTCATCGGCGCGACCAGCCGTACGACGTTCTACTCCTTCACCTGCCCCGACTGCGGCGCCTCCGTGCGCAAGCCGGCCGGCGAGCGGATCGTCGAGTTGCTGACGGGCGGCGGGGTCAGCACCCTGCGGCTGCACTCCACGGTGTAGGACGGTCTAGGCTCGGCGTCATGTTCTGGCCGATGTTCGCGGTAGCTGTGGGTTTCGTGGGTCTCGCCGTCCTCGGTGTGCTCGCCGTGCGGGTGTTCCTGGAGGCGCAGCGCCTCGGCCGACAGGTCACGGACTCCGCGCGACGCATCAGCAGGGCGGCCGAGGATCTGGAGCGGGCCAGCATGAGCGCGGCCCGGGCTGTGGACTCCCTCTAAGGCCCCCAAGGATTGGGTGTGAGTCCTGCGCCCTATGCGTTTTGGGCCACTTCGCCCTGTCAACTTGCCGTGGGGGGCAGGTACGCTGCTGGTCGCGGCCCGGAGAACGAGGCCCGGTCCGCGGACAGGGAGTACGCACGGGGATTGCCTGACGTTTACCCCTGAGCGTTACGATCGCTGTCAACGCGATCGTTCGGACACATGTCCGACCGATCGGACAGCATCCCACCCCAGCCGCCTCGGTGAGAAGGTAAAGACTTATGTTCGGAAGGCTCGGAGCCCCCGAGATCATTCTCATCCTCGTCGTCATCATCCTGCTGTTCGGCGCGAAGAAGCTTCCGGACATGGCGCGCTCGCTCGGCAAGTCCGCGCGCATCCTGAAGAGCGAGGCGAAGGCGATGAAGGACGACGGCAAGTCCGCCGCCCCGGCCGACCCGCCGAACAACACGGGCGACGACCAGCAGCCCCCGGCTCAGCGCATCATCCAGGCTTCCCCCGGCGACGTGAACAGCTCGCGCCCGGTCACCGAGCCGACGGACTCCAGCAAGCGCTGACGCAGGGCCGGTGATTTCCGGCCCGCCGCACGAGATGGGAACGTGGGTTGCTGAAGTCTGCCCGCAATGAGGAGAAGGATCCCGAGGGGCGGATGCCCCTCGCGGAGCACCTTCGTGAGCTTCGCAACCGGCTCGCGAAAGCACTGCTCGCGATCGTCGTCATCACGATCATCGCCGCCTTCTTCTATCAGGACATCATCAACTTCTTCACCAAGCCGG
Organism: Streptomyces sp. NPDC111802; assembly: GCF_055634335.1. Classification (NCBI taxonomy): domain Bacteria; kingdom Bacillati; phylum Actinomycetota; class Actinomycetes; order Kitasatosporales; family Streptomycetaceae; genus Streptomyces; species Streptomyces sp. NPDC111802. The sequence goes on from NZ_JBVKCZ010000036.1 coordinate 78,263, forward strand.
TCCTCGAATCGGTCGGCTGCCCGAAGTCGTTCGAGGAACTGGCCAAGACGGCCCGCGACGAGAACCCGTGCGCGCAGATCACGATCAACGGTCTGCTCGCGCCGTTCACGCTTGCGCTGAAGGTGTCCCTGATGGCCGGTGTCGTTCTGGCCGCGCCGGTCTGGTTGTACCAGCTGTGGGCCTTCGTCGCCCCCGGCCTGCACAAGCATGAGCGGAGGTACGCCTACGCGTTCGTCGCCACGGGCTTCCCGCTCTTCCTCGCCGGCGCCTTCTTCGCCTACAAGGTGCTGCCCAAGACCGCCGACGTCCTGATCGAGTTCACACCGTTCGGCGTCGACAACCTGCTGCCGCTCGACGACCTGCTCGACCTCGTCACGCGCATGGTGATCGTCTTCGGCCTCTCCTTCGAGCTGCCCCTGCTGCTGGTGATGCTCAACTTCACCGGCGCCATCACCGGCAAGCGCATGCTCGGCTGGTGGCGCGGCATGATCATGGGCATCACCGTGTTCGCGGCCATCGCGACGCCCAGCACGGACCCGCTGACGATGATGGCCCTCGCGGGACCGATCTGGATCCTGTACTTCACAGCGGTCGCCGTCTCCCTGGTGAACGACCGCCGCAGGCGCCGCCGCGACGAAATGGGCCCCGCCGACGACGAGGCCTCCGACCTGGACCTGACCCCCGAGGCGATCGGCGAGGTCGAGACCGTCTCGGCCGCCCGGGCGCTGCCCGAGCAGGCGAGCAGGGACCGGGTCAACGGATATGACGACGTGACCTGAGAGGCGGATCTCAGGAAAGCGCGGCCGGGGCGCCCACGGGGCGTACCCGGCCGTTCGCATCGAGCGGTCGTGAGCTGCGGGGATCCCGGGTTCGCGGAGGGCCGATCCGGATAATGATCGTCCTGTTGTCAGTGGGGCCCGGTACGCTCGAAAGCACGATGACAGAGGACCTCTCACCGGCCGAGCGGTATGCGGCAGCACGCAGGCGCGCTGCCGAGCAGGCCACCGCGCTCGCCTCCTTGCGCGAGATGTACGACTTCGGCCTCGACCCCTTCCAGATCGAGGCGTGCCAGGCGCTCGAAGCGGGGAAGGGCGTGCTGGTGGCGGCGCCCACCGGCTCCGGCAAGACGATCGTGGGCGAGTTCGCCGTCCACCTCGCCCTGATGCAGGGCAAGAAGTGCTTCTACACAACGCCCATCAAGGCGCTGTCGAACCAGAAGTACGCCGACCTGTGCCGCCGTTACGGCAACGGCATGGTCGGTCTGCTCACCGGCGACAACAGCGTCAACCCCGACGCCGCGGTGGTCGTGATGACCACCGAGGTGCTGCGGAACATGCTGTACGCCGGGTCACAGACCCTCCTCGGCCTCGGCTACGTCGTCATGGACGAGGTGCACTACCTCTCCGACCGCTTCCGTGGCGCCGTCTGGGAAGAGGTGATCATTCACCTCCCCGAGTCGGTGACCCTCGTCTCGCTGTCGGCGACCGTGTCCAACGCGGAGGAGTTCGGCGACTGGCTCGACACCGTCCGTGGCGACACCGAGGTGATCGTCTCCGAGCACCGGCCCGTGCCGCTGTTCCAGCACGTGCTCGCCGGGCGCCGGATGTACGACCTGTTCGAGGAGGGCGAGGGCCACAAGAAGGCCGTCAACCCCGACCTCACGCGGCTGGCCCGCATGGAGGCCACCCGGCCGTCGTACCAGGACCGCAGACGCGGCCGCGCCATGCGCGAGGCCGACCGGGAGCGCGAGCGCAGACAGCGCTCCCGGGTGTGGACGCCGGGACGGCCCGAAGTCATCGAACGCCTCGACGCCGAGGGGCTGCTGCCCGCCATCACCTTCATCTTCAGCCGCGCCGCCTGCGAGGCCGCCGTCCAGCAGTGCCTGCACGCGGGACTGCGGCTGAACGACGAAGAGGCGCGGGAGAAGGTGCGCGCCCTCGTCGAGGAACGCACCGCTTCCATCCCGACCGAGGATCTGCACGTCCTCGGGTACTACGAGTGGCTGGAGGGTCTGGAGCGCGGCATAGCCGCCCACCACGCGGGCATGCTGCCGACCTTCAAGGAGGTCGTCGAGGAGCTGTTCGTGCGCGGCCTGGTGAAGGCCGTGTTCGCCACCGAGACCCTCGCCCTCGGCATCAACATGCCCGCACGCTCGGTGGTGTTGGAGAAGCTCGTCAAGTGGAACGGCGAGCAGCACGCCGACATCACGCCCGGTGAGTACACCCAGCTGACCGGCCGTGCGGGCCGCCGCGGAATCGACGTCGAGGGACACGCCGTGGTGCTGTGGCAGCGCGGCATGAGCCCCGAGCATCTCGCGGGACTGGCGGGCACGCGCACCTATCCGCTGCGGTCCAGCTTCAAGCCGTCGTACAACATGGCGGTCAACCTCGTCGAGCAGTTCGGGCGGCATCGCTCGCGCGAGCTGCTGGAGACGTCCTTCGCGCAGTTCCAGGCCGACAAGTCGGTCGTCGGGATCTCGCGCCAGGTGCAGCGCAACGAGGAGGGGCTGGCCGGCTACAAGGAGTCCATGACCTGCCACCTCGGGGACTTCGAGGAGTACGCGCGACTGCGCCGCGAACTCAAGGACCGCGAGAACGAGTTGGCCCGGGAGGGCGCGGTGCAGCGGCGCGCCGAGGCCGCGACCGCGCTGGAGAAGCTCAAGCCCGGTGACGTCATCCATGTGCCGACGGGCAAGTACGCCGGTCTGGCGCTGGTGCTGGACCCGGGGCTGCCGGCCGGCCGGTCCAACGGCCACCGTGGCTTCGAGCACCACGACGGGCCGCGCCCGCTGGTCCTGACCGCCGAGCGACAGGTCAAGCGGCTGGCGTCCATGGACTTCCCGGTACCCGTGGAGGCGTTGGAGCGGATGCGGATCCCGAAGTCCTTCAACCCGCGCTCCCCGCAGTCCCGTCGGGACCTGGCGTCCGCGCTGCGCAGCAAGGCCGGGCACATCGAGCCCGAACGGCACCGCAAGCGCCGCTCCCAGGCAGTCGACGACCGTGAGATCGCCCGTCTGCGCAAGGCGCTCCGCGCCCATCCCTGTCACGGCTGCGACGACCGTGAGGACCACGCCCGGTGGGCCGAGCGCTACCACCGGCTGATCCGGGACACCTCGCAGCTGGAGCGCCGTATCGAAGGACGCACGAACACCATCGCGCGCACCTTCGACCGCATCGTCGCGCTGCTGACCGAGCTGGACTATCTGCGCGGCGACGAGGTCACCGAGCACGGCAAGCGACTCGCGCGGCTCTACGGCGAACTCGACCTGCTGGCCAGCGAATGCCTGCGCGAGCGGGTGTGGGAGGGTCTCGCCCCGGCCGAACTGGCGGCCTGCGTCTCGGCGTTGGTGTACGAGGCCAGGGTCGGGGACGACGCGATGGCCCCGAAGCTGCCGTCGGGCAAGGCCAAGGCCTCGCTCGGTGAGATGGTCCGGATCTGGGGCCGACTGGACGCTCTGGAGGAGGACTTCCGGATCAACCAGACCGAGGGGGTCGGCCAGCGGGAACCCGACCTCGGCTTCGCCTGGGCCGCCTATATGTGGGCCAGCGGCAAGGGGCTGGACGAGGTGCTTCGGGAGGCGGAGATGCCGGCCGGGGACTTTGTGCGGTGGTGCAAGCAGGTGATCGATGTGCTGGGGCAGATCGCCGCGGCTTCTCCTGTGGAGGGCTCGACCGTGCCCAAGAACGCGCGGAAGGCTGTCGAGGCGCTGCTCCGGGGAGTTGTCGCCTACTCGTCGGTGGGGTGAGGGTTCCTTGGCTTGCCGCGCCCAGGCGGCGGGGCCGCATATCGATGCAGCCCCGCGCCCCCGGGCGCTCGCTCACCTGAGGATGACCAGTTGCCGAGTCGCTCGGGTCATCGCCACATAGCGGTCCACCGCTCCCTCGATGCCCTCGCCGAACTGCTCCGGGGCGACGAGGACGACCAGGTCGAACTCCAGGCCCTTCGACAGCTCCGGGGTCAGTGACCGGACCCGGTCCGTCGGGCGGAAGGTGGGATCGCCGATGACGCAGGCGGTCCCTTCGGCGTGCTCGGCCAGCCAGTCGTCCAGGATCGAGTCGAGTTCCGACAGGGATCCGTGTACGACGGGGACGCCGCCGCTGCGGATGGACGTCGGGACGTTGGCGTCCGGGAGCGCCGCCCGGATGATCGGCTCGGCCTCCGTCATGATCTCTTCCGGCGTCCGGTAGTTGATGTTCAGAGAGGCCAGTTCGATCCGGTCGAACCCGACCCGTTCGAGCCGTTCCCGCCAGGACTCCGTGAAGCCGTGCCGGGCCTGGGCCCGGTCCCCGACGATGGTGAAGCTGCGGGACGGGCAGCGCAGCAGCAGCATCTGCCACTCGGCGTCGGTGAGTTCCTGGGCCTCGTCGACGACGACGTGCGCGAACGGGCCGGCGAGCCGGTCGGGGGCGGCGGTGGGCAGCTCGGTGGCGTCGACCAGGCTGACCTGGGCATCCTGACCCCGCAGCATCGTCACCAGGCCCTCGCCCTCGTCCGTGTCGGCGCCGGAGTCGGACGCGGCCTCGATCAGGTTGTCGACGACCTGCGCCATACGCTCGCGCTGCGCGGCGAGGATGCCCTCCTGCCGACGCCTGCGCCGGGCCGCCTCCGGGTCACCGAGCCGCTGCCGTGCCGCGTCCAGGAGCGGCAGGTCGGACACCGTCCAGGCCTGGGCGTCTGTGCGCTGGAGCCGCTGAACCTCCTCGCGGCCGAGCCAGGGGGCGCACATCCGCAGGTACGCGGGGACGGACCAGAGGTCGGAGACGAGGTCGGTCGCCTCAAGGACCGGCCACGCGCGGTTGAAAGCCGCCAGCAGCTCCCTGTTCCGCGTCAGCGACCTGCGGACCAGCTCCGCCGAGACCTGGCCGTCGTCACCCGAGGCGTCCTCCTCGTGCCGGTCGACCAGCATCGTGAGCAGCTCTTCCCAGACCTGGTCGCGCGCCTCGTTGTGCGGCGTACCGGGCTCGGCCGCCGCGAACGCCACGGCCCAGTCGTCGGCGCTCAGCCATACGTCGGACCAGTGGGTCGAGACCGTCATGCCCTCGGTGGGCGGTTCCTCGTAGAACCGGACGGCCTTCTCGATCGCCCCCACCAGGTCCGCGGACGACTTCAGACGGGCCACCTCCGGGTCCGCCTCGACCGTCGCCGTGGCTCCCTCCGGGACCAGGTCCTGCAGGACGCAGGTCTGCACGCCCTCCTCGCCGAGGCTGGGGAGGACGTCGGAGACGTAGGCCAGGTACGGCCGGTGCGGGCCGACGAACAGCACGCCGCCCCGGCGATGGTCGACGCGGGGGTCGGAGTAGAGCAGGTACGCGGAGCGGTGCAGGGCGACGACGGTCTTGCCCGTGCCGGGACCGCCGTCGACGATGAGCGCGCCCCGGGAACCGGCGCGGATGACGGCGTCCTGGTCGGCCTGGATGGTGCCGAGGACGTCCCGCATCCGGGGCGAGCGATTGCCGCCGAGGCCGGCGATGAACGCGGACTGGTCGTCCAGCGCGGCGTGTCCGGCGAACCCGTCCGGGGTGAACACCTCGTCCCAGTAGTCGCTGATCAGGCCGCGGGTCCAGCGATACCTGCGCCTACTCGCCAGGCCCATCGGGTTGGCGTGGGTGGCCCCGAAGAACGGCTCGGCGGCGGGGGAGCGCCAGTCGACCAGCAGCCGACGGCCCGTGCTGTCGGTCAGGCCGAGCCGTCCGACGTACACCGGCTCGGGGCTGTCCGTGCCGACCATGCGGCCCAGGCACAGGTCCAGGCCGAAGCGGCGCAGGGTGCGCAGACGGGCCGTCAGCCGGTGGATCTCGATGTCCCGGTCCATCGCCTCCCGGCCCGTCCCGCCGGGCGCCTTGCGCACGACCGTGAGGCGGTCGGACAGCTCGGCGATCGACTGCTCGAGGCACTCCGCGATGGCCGCGAAGTGCTGCTCGTCGGCGGCGATCAGGGTCGGGTCGGTCTTGGGGGAGAGGCGTTCGGGGAGGTCAAACACACGGGCGGCTTCTCCGGCGTGGTCAACCTCGGGCATGGGCGGCTTGTCCCGGCCGGCCGGGTCGAGCGACATCAACAGCACACTCACTTCTACGACTCCCGTTTCCGCAGGTCCTCGGCCTAGGCCGGAGATTCTGCGGCACGACGGGGGCCTTGCCGCAAGCCCCCCAGTGCGCTATAAGTTGAGAGTGGCAAGGAGTCGGAGAGCTCCTTGCCTTTGTTTTTGCCGCGCTCTCTCGCGTGTAGCCGCGCTTTCCCGCGCTCCCCGCCGGCCTCTTCTGCCCGCCCGCGGTGGTCGGACCTTCTCGTCCGAACGGCTCCGGAACCCGACCTTCACCCGTCACGGTGAGTATTCATCGCACACCCGTACGCCGTTACGCGCCGTGTTCGAAGGCAACCTGAGCGTGTAAATGTTCCCGAGCGTACTCCTGCCGCGCACCCCATTTCAGGTGCTTGCTGAATATGACACGGCGATGATCCGGTCGGACTAAGCTCGCCCGCAGCGCACCGAGTTGAGGCGTATTCGTGCGCTTGTTCCCAAACAAGCAGAAGATCCCGACATACCCATGACGTACCCCGCTGCAAGCTCCCCCAACACCCACCCGATCCGTTTCAGAGGGCCCACATGGTGAGCGTTCAATCCCCGCCCCGTCGCCGTGAACTGCCGTACGCGCGCGTGCTGTTGCTGCCGGCCATAGTGATGGCCGCGGCGACCGGAGCCGCCGTCGCCGTGGTGGCGGAGCCGGCCCGAACGGCCGTCGGCGTGTGCGGTGCCGTGGCCATCCTGCTGGTACTGGCCGCCGCGGCCGAAGCAGTGCGCCGCGGCCGCACTCTGCGGGACGTGCGGGCCGAGCACGCCCGTCACACCGCGTATCTGGAAGGGCGTATCGCCGCCCATGACGAGAAGATGGCCCGCCTCGCCAAGGAGATCACGCCCGCCGCGATCCACCGGCTGCAGTGTGGCAGTTCAACCTATGAGGTGATTCGCGACCTCGCCGAGATCGACCCGTCCTACGCCCATCTCTCCCGGGCGGAAATCGCGCTGGTGGAGTCGATGCTCGACATCGTCGACCACGAGGAAGCCCTCCGCGACTCCGCCCAGCGTTCGTTCGTCAACATCGCCCGCCGCGTCCAGGCCATCGTCCACCAACAGGCCCTGGAACTGAGGGAGATGGAGGAGGACCACGGACGTAACCCCGAGGTCTTCGACGACCTGCTGCGCATCGACCACGGCACCATGCTGATCGGCCGCCTCGCCGACTCCATCTCCGTGCTCGGCGGCGGCCGCCCCGGACGCCAGTGGCCCGAACCCGTGCCGCTGTACAGCGTGTTGCGGGGTGCCATGTCGCGCATCCTGGAGTACCGCCGTATCAGCCTGGACTCCATCGTCCAGGTCAACATCGCCGGTATCTACGTCGAGCCGATCATCCACGCCGCGGCCGAACTGCTCGACAACGCGACGCGCTACTCGCCGCCGCAGACGAAGGTGCACGTCACCGCCACCGAGGTGCAGACCGGGATCGCGATCGAGATCGAGGACTCCGGAGTCAGCCTCAGTGAGGAGGCCCGCGCCAAGGTCGAGGGAATGCTTGAGCGCGCCAAGCAGGGCGCTGACCTCCAGGACCTCGGTGAGTCCCCGCGCCTGGGCCTGGCCGTCGTCGGTCGCCTCTGCACGGCCTACAACATGCAGGTCTCGTTGCGGCCTTCGGCGTACGGCGGCGTCCGCGCCGTCCTCGTGGTGCCGCGCGAGATGATGACGACCGAGCCGGCGCCCGGACTCGCCCACGGCATCGGCGCGGGGGCGGCGCCCAAGGCCGAGGGCCCCGATGTGCTCGAAGGTCCCAAGCGCGCCCCGAAGAAGCGGCGCCCCACCAGCCCGAAGCTCCCCGCCGCGGTCTCCATGGAGGACGACGTCCCCGTCGTCACCGAATGGACCGCGGGCGGTCTGCCCCAGCGCCGCAGCCGGGTCAAGGCCCCACTCAGCAAGCGATTCGCCGAGCAGGCGGCCATCGAGCAGGCCGAACGGGAGGGCCGGCCGACCATCTGGTCGACGCGCAAGCCCGAACCCGAGCCGGAGCCGGAGCCGGCGGAGGATGAGCCCGCCCCCGGCGCCTGGGTCGAGGCGTTCTGGGAGGGACTGAAGGGCAAGCCCGACCCGCTCACACTGAAACCGCGAACGCAACCGGCCCGCCCCGAGGCCGACGACGAGGGGGACCTCAAGTGATCCAGCAGCGCGCCAACTTCGACTGGATGCTCAAGGAGCTCCACGACGGCGTACCGGGCATCCAGATGATCGTGGTGCTCTCCGCCGACGGCCTGCGCATCGCCCGCTACGGCGGCGACCCGGACACCGCCGACCGCGTCGCCGCGGCCTGCGCCGGCCTGCAGAGCCTGGCGAGCGCCGTCGCCTCGGAGATCCCGAACAGCGACGGCACGATGAAGATGGTCCTCATCGAGATCAAGGGCGGCTACTTCTATCTGATGGCTGCCGGCGCGAACGCCTATCTCGCCGTGCTCTCCGACACGTTCGCCGAACCCGGCCGGATGAGCAACCGCATGTCCGACCTCGTCGCCCGCATCGGCGCTCATCTCACCAGTCCGCCACGGCGCAACGGGCAGACCGTATGACTCCTCCGCAACGCCAGCGGCGATCCCCCAAGGAAAAGCCTCCGTCACCACCGCCCCCCAAGACCGGGAAGCAGAAGAACCCGGAACGGCTCTTCGTGGTGGCCGGACCGGACGGCGGCGAGCGCGACGCGGACCTCGACCTCGTCACCTTAATCGTGGCGCGCGCCGACCCCCCGCCTTCCGCCACCCCGGAGCAGACGGCGCTGCTCCGGCTCTGTACCACCCCTCTGTCCGTGGTCGAGCTCTCGGCCTATCTCAACCTGCCGTTCAGCATGATGACGGTCCTGCTCACCGACATGCTGACGGCCGGTGTGGTGACGGCGCGTGCCCCGATCGTGCGCCAGGCCGTCGCCGACCGTTCAATTCTCGAAGCGGTGATGCATGGACTTCAAAGGCTCTGACATGATCCCCGGTCCACGGACCGAGGATCAGCTGCCGCACACGGCCGAGGCCGCGGTCAAGATCGTGATCGTGGGAGGCTTCGGCGTCGGCAAGACGACCATGGTCGGCTCGGTCAGTGAGATCAGGCCACTGACCACCGAAGAGACCATGACGCAGGCTGGCATCGGCGTCGACGACAACTTCGGCTCGGACACCAAGACGGCCACGACCGTCGCGATGGACTTCGGCCGCATCAGCATCACCGAGCAACTCGTGCTGTACCTCTTCGGCACCCCCGGCCAGGAACGCTTCTGGTTCCTGTGGAACGGGCTGTTCGAGGGCGCGCTGGGCGCGGTCGTGCTGGTCGACACCCGCCGCCTCGAGGTCAGCTTCGATGTCATAGGGCGACTGGAGGAGCGCGGGGTGCCCTTCGTGGTGGCCGTCAACACCTTCCCGGACGCGCCTCGCTACCCCGCCTCCGAACTCCGTATGGCACTCGATCTGCCCGAGGAGATTCCCATCATGGAGTGCGACGTACGGCGGAGGGCCTCCAGCCGGGACGTCCTGATGACCCTGATGCACTTCCTGCACCGCCTGGCCACGGCGAAGGCGCCTGCATGAGCCATGCATCGGTCGAGCGGTACGGGCCGCCCGCCCCGTCCCCGAGCCGTACGGCCCGCTCATGTCCCGTGAGCCGCATACGCGTTGCCTGAGTCGCACGGCCGTACGAGTCCCCCGAGTTGCGTACGTCCGTGCCGGCGCGTCCCACGGGTGTCGGACGCGCCCTGTGCCGGCACCCGTCCCTGTCCCGCGCACGACCTCTCCCACGTTCCCGGCTTCGCGGAACCGCCCGAAGCCGGGGACCCCATCACCTCCTGTACACCGGAATCACTTCAGCTTCGGAGCGACCATCGTGACGCCTGAATCCCTCTCCCCGACCGGTATGGACGAGCCCATGGCCACCCCGCCCCCCGGCTGCCCCGCGCACGGCACCGGCCCCGGTGGGCTACGCCGGTTGTACGGCCCCGAGGCGGAGGACCTGGGGGCCGTGTACGAGAAGCTCCGCGCCGAGCACGGACGGGTGGCCCCCGCGCTGCTGCACGACGACGTGCCGATCTGGGTGGTCCTCGGCCACACCGAGAACATGCACATGGTGCGCACGCCCTCGCAGTTCAGCCGTGACACTCGGTTGTGGACCTCCCTGCAGGACGGCACCGTCAAGCCCGATCACCCGCTCATGCCGATCATCGCCTGGCAGCCCATCTGCTGCCATGCCGAGGGCGACGAGCACCTGCGACTGCGCGGCGCGGTCACCGGCGCCATGTCCACCATCGACCACCGGGGCATCCGCCGCCACATCAACCGCGCGACCCAGGAGCTCGTCAACAGGTTCTGCGAGGACGGCAGGGCCGATCTCGTCAGCCAGTTCGCTGAGCACCTGCCGATGGCGGTGATGTGCGAGATCCTCGGCATGCCGGACGAATACAACGACCGGATCGTGCAGGCCGCCCGCGACTTGCTCAAGGGCACCGAGACCGCCATCGCCAGCAACGCGTACATCATGGACCTCCTGATGCGGCTCACCGTCAGCCGCCGGGCCAACCCCAAGGACGACTTCACCAGCCACCTGATCAACCACCCGGCCCGGCTCACCGACGAGGAGGTCGGCCAGCACCTGCGCGTCGTCCTGATCACCTCGTACGAGGCCACCGCCAACCTGCTCGCCAACGTACTGCGCGTGGTACTCACCGACCCGCGGTTCCGCGCCCAGCTCAAGGGCGGCGAGATGACGGTGCCCGAGGCGGTCGAGCAGTCCCTGTGGGACGAGCCGCCGTTCAGCACCATCTTTCCCTACGTCGCCAAGCAGGAGACCGAACTGGGGGGCCAGCGCATCCGCAAGGGCGACGGCCTCGTCTTCGCCATCGCGCCGGGCAATGTGGACCCGCGAGTCCGCCCGGACCTCAGGGCCAATATGCAGGGCAACCGCTCGCACCTCGCCTTCAGCGGGGGCCCTCACGAGTGCCCGGGCCAGGACATCGGCCGCGCCATCGCGGACGTCGGCGTGGACGCGCTCCTGTCCCGCCTCCCGGACGTCCAACTCGCCTGCGAAGAGCACGAGCTGCGCTGGCGATCGTCCATCATGAACCGGCACCTGGTGGAACTGCCGGTCAAGTTCGCGCCCAAGCCCCAGCAGGACGTCATGCAGCGCCCCTCCATCAGCCCTGTGACGCAGCAACGCACGACCAACTGGCAGGCCGGCTTGCCGCAGCCACAGCCCACGGCTGCGGAGCCCGCTGCTCCGATGCCGGCGGCGATGCCCGAACCGGCCCGTCGGCCTGGCGTGTTCCGGCGCCTCCTGCGCTGGTGGCGCGGCGACTGAGCCGACCGGGGCACCGGGGCTACTTGGCCCACTCCTCGTACGACGACCAGGCCCGCAGCACACGCGGGCTGACGAACCGGTGCTCGCGCCCCGTGACCGGATCGGTGAACTCCAGGACCCGCGCCAGCAGTTGGAGCGGGCGCCGGAAGTCACTGTCCGCCACGGGGCCGGTCACCACGGGATAAAGGGGATCGCCGAGGATCGGCACCCCCAAGGTGCTCATGTGCACCCGGAGCTGGTGCGTCCGCCCCGTGTGGGGCCTCAGCCGATAGCGGGCCAGCCCGTCGCCCCGTTGTTCCAGCAGCTCCACGTCGCTGACGGCATTGGGCTCGTCCTCGACCTCGCGCGCCGCCATGACCCCACGCTCCTTGACGATCCGGCTGCGCACGGTGCGCGGCAGGGCGAGCGAGGGATCGTACCGGGCGACTGCCTCGTATTCCTTGGAGATGAGCCGGTCGCGGAACAGCGACTGGTACGCGCCGCGCTCCGCGGGACGCACAGTGAACAGGACCAGCCCGGCGGTGAGCCGGTCGAGGCGGTGGGCGGCGCCCAGCGTGGGCAGGCCCAGCTCCCGGCGTAGCCGCGCAAGCGCGGTCTCCGCGACATGGCTGCCGCGCGGTGTCGTGGCCAGGAAATGCGGCTTGTCGACGACGACGACGTGCTCGTCGCGGTATACGACGTTCAGTGCGAACGGCACTGGCACCTCGTACGGCAGCTCTCGGTGGAACCACACGAACATGCCTGGCACGTACGCCATGTCACGCGGCACGGCACGCCCGTCGGCGTCCACGATCAGCCCTGCGTCCAGCATCCCGTCAATCACGCCCGCCCCGGCCGGGAGCCGCTCCACCAGATGATCACGCACGGTCGCCCACGCCACCCCCTGCGGCAGCTTCACCCGCACCGGATCGACCCCGCAGCGCTGCGGCAGGGGAGAAGGGGGGATCGGGCTTCTGCGTCTCATCGCGATCAAGTTTACGAGCGGGCACTGACAGCGGGGTACGAGCCGGTCCCGACCTTGTTCTCGGGTGGGTGGAAGCATGCGGGCCACGCCCTACTGCACCAGTCGCACATCCGACGGTCGGAGTCGGAGAGCGAGGCGCGCTGTTCCGCGCCGTGGGATCGGGGCCAGGGTGTCGCCCCGGGTGCGACGGCGATCCTGACTCGCTGGGCTCTCGACGAGATCGGCTTCCACCGCCTCGAACTCCTCCACGCGCTCTCCTCCATCCGGACGGCCGGCACGGCACGGACCTGCACGCGCGTGCAGAGCGAGTGACGCTACGCGGGTATCGAGACGCTCCGGTCTCTGACTCATCTCGGTCGCCGCTCAGACCCCCACCGCAAAGGGGGGCGCGCGGGTCCTGATCGGGGGGCTGTTCAAATGTGAGTGCAACACGTTCATGCCTGAATCAACGGGTGGCCACTTCCGGTCTGGACCGAACTGCGGTGTGATAGAAGGTATATGGCCGAAGGTGGCGCGTCCTGTTCGCGCCGTCGTGAAGGGGGAGCCCGTGGTGCCACTAGTTCCGCCATCGCCCACCGTGGCCGCCACTGCCTGGGCCCTCTTGGAGCACGCCCGCGCGCAGGCACTCCAGCAGCGCAAACGGACATGGCCTACGGCCGGTAGATCGACGCGGCCTGGCAGAGCAAGGCACTCCTGCGCGACCTCCTGAGCCTGACTGTCACCCGCAGGCATGTCACCCCCGACCGCTCCGCGATCTCCGCTGCCCGCCATCGCTTCTTCGTCCATGCCGCCGACCACGCTCACCTGCCCGAACTCACGCCTTCGGCTTCCGGAACCGAGCGAACCAACACCTCCGCTCACGCTGTGCAACCACCCGACGGAACCGACGGGAGGCACACCCCACTGAATTCGAAGACCCCACGCGCTGCCCCGGCGTCTGCCGCACCACGGTGGTCTCGAGCCGGCCTGGAGGATGGGCTGCGCGGTTTGTTCAGGCCGAGCTTCGCGGGTTGACCCCGCTGTGTGAATCGGAGCGCTCCGTCGGCGTTGTGGCCGGCCAATGCTCTTCCCGTCCGGGAAGCCGCTGCGGCTGATGCTGCTGCACTGCGCCGCGGCTGGTTCGAGAGCCCGTGCCCGGCAAGGCGGCGCAGCACACCTCGCGAGGAACAAGCCGACCAGAAAGAGGTGCTCAGCATGGACAGGAACGCGATGGGTACGCGCATACGCCTCGGCGAGGGAGGGGATTTACGGGATGGGGTAATGGATCGCGTTCATGCTCATCTCCGTAGCGCTCAGGACAGCCTGACCACGCCCTTTGTGGTACGGGAGAACGCCGCGGCTCGCGACGTCTTCGCCGCGTCTGTGCAGTGGATGCAGGGGCACGGGCTGCTGACCGGCGAACGGCGTCAGTGGCTCGAGAAATGCGACATCGGGGCACTGCTCGGTCTGACCAATCCGCACACGGACCGCCACCTCCTCCGGCTTGCCGGAGACTGGTACGTATGGCTGTACGCCTTTGACGACGGTGTGTGCGATGAAGCGTTCACTGGTGCCCAGGCGTGGGACATGGCTCATCTGACACTGCGACTCAAGCGATCCGTGACGGGCTTCGCGCCTGGCGAGGAGCCCGAAGAGAACTACGCGCGTGCTCTGTTCGACCTGCGGTGCCGTATCGCCGAACACGCCACGCCCGCCCAACTCGTCCGCTGGACGGACGCAGTCAGTGACTACCTGAACGGGCAGCTGTGGGAAACCATGTACCGCGCCACCGGACACACTCCCGCCCTGGACGACTACATCACGATGCGTGAGTCGGCTTCCGGCTGTCTTACGTGCTTCGCGCTCTTTCCCATCCTCAATCGCTACCACCTGCCTGAGGAGGAAAGCGCCCATCCGGACATGGAGCAGCTCTCCCGGTCCGCCAACCGAATTATTGCCTGGGACAATGACCTGTTCTCCTACTGGAAAGAACAGGGAGACCACTCGGCGATCGCCAACCTCATCACCGCAGCGGAACAGCAACGGCAGTGTGAGGCCGCTGCGGCCATCACATACACCCGAAAGCGGCGCGACGACGAATTGGCCACGTTCTTGCGCGCCGAGAAGCGTATCGCCCGCCATCTCAGCACGGAGGGAAAGTGCTACATCGCCAATCTCAGGTATTGGGTGAGCGGAAGCCTGGCTTTCCACAAGACGAGCCGACGCTTCGCCTCCGCGCCCCGCGCCGTGCGTCTCTGATCCCTCGCAGCCCCAGGGAGGAAAACATGACTAACCGGGCCAGCATTCCTCGGGCGCCAGGATCCTTTCCGCTGATCGGCCACGCGCCATCCCTGTTGCGCTCCCCGCTGCCGTTCCTGAGCTCGCTGGCTGCGCACGGCACCCTCGTAAAGGTCCGAATCGGCCCAATGACAGCCCTGGTCGTGTGTGACGCACAACTGACACGTCAAGTCCTGCTCAACGACAAAGTGTTCGACAAGGGCGGCCTGCTGTATGACCGGGTCAGGGAGGGCTTCGGCAATGGGCTGGCCTTGTGCCCGCATTCATCCCATCGACGTCAACGCCGCCTGATTCAACCAGTATTCAACCGCGGAAGCCTGGCCCAATATGCCGACACGATGACCGAGATGATCTACTCGACGATCAACGGATGGGTGGACGGACAAACCGTCGACGTCCTCGCGGAGATGCAGGAGGTCACTGCGCGGACCATCGTCGCCTCGATACTGGGCCAGACCTTCACGGAACATGAGCTTTCCACAATGCTTCGGGACTTCGGAACACTGTCCCGCGGCAGTTACCGGAGAATGTTTCTGCCACCGTCCATGGCGAAACTCCCCACTCCCGGCAACCGGAGCTATCGTGCTGCGCGAGCTCGCCTCCGTCAAGCGCTGACCGCAGCCATCCATAGGCATCGCACTGGGGCCACTGCCCATAAGGACCTCCTGGGGGCGCTACTTGAGACATCGGAAGAGGGAGAGAGACTGACGGACGACGAGGTGGTCGACCAGGCAATGATCTTCTTCTTCGCCGGCATGGAATCCACCGCAGCAACACTCGCTTGGTCTCTGCATCTCATAGCCGCTCAGCCAGACATCGAAGGCGCACTGCACAAGGAAGTGGACGCCGTGCTGGCCGGGGCGCCGGCTACTGGCAGTTGCCTGGCCGACCTGGCGTACACCCGAATCATCATCACGGAAACCCTGCGACTTTACCCACCGGGGAGTCTTTTCACTCGCGTGACCACCACCCAAACAGAATTGGGCGGCTACGAGATAGGGATGGGAACGACGATTATCTGCAGTCCCTACCTCATGCATCATCAGCCCACAAATTTTCCCGCGCCGCACGTCTTCGACCCGAGCCGCTGGAACGAAACGCCGCGGACCGAGACGGAGAGGGCAGCGTTCATTCCCTTCGGCGGCGGGCCCCGAAAATGTATCGGGGACAATTTCGGCATGATGCAGGCCGTTCTCGCACTGGCCGCCATCGCATCCAGGTGGAAACTCACTCCTGCGCCTGGAGCCAAGGTGCGTGCCGGAGTCCGGACTGTGGTCAATCCGCAAGGACTGCTTATGACTGCAGTATCGCGGTGAAGGCGCCGGCCGAGTGCTCGGCGGGCTTCGGTGACGCTGGACGATGACGGCAACTTGACTCGAACGCGAAAGTGCTCCCAGCCGAAGAGGCGACGGCGACGGCGATCAGGTGGATTCTGAGGGCACTGCCGGCGGGGCCCTTTTCGCCGAGATGCGCCCTCGACGTGCCCTCTGCCACCGGTACAGGCACCCCAGTCCCACTGTGACCGCCAGGAACAACACGGTGAACCACTGGAAGTACCAGTGCCCACCCACGCTCGGCCGCGTTGGGGTGGGCGTCGCCACCCCGACCCTCGCCCGCCCGTCCCTCGACGACGTCTACCTGCGCTACGCCGGCCGCCGCTCCTCGGAGGCCGAGGCCGACTGCGCCAAGGACCTCCTCCTCGCCGGAACCGGAACCGGAAGCGCAGGTTCGCGATGAGTACCGCCGTCATTCAGACCTGGTATATGACGCAACGTCAACTCGTGGTGTTCGTACGGCAGCCCGCGTACGCGATCACCACCCTGATCCAGCCGGTGATCTGGCTGTTCCTGTTCGGCAGCCTCTTCAAGAAGGTCGTCGAGCTCGGCGGCTTCGGCACCACCTCCTACCTCGACTATCTGATGCCGGGCGTTGTCGTGATGAGCGCCCTGAGCTCCAACATGTGGGCGGGGATGACCACGCTGGACGAGATCCAGCGCGGCACGCTCAACCGGTTTTTGACCACTCCGGTCAGCCGGGCCGCGCTGATGAACGGCAACGTCGTCAACAACGGCCTGGTCACCGCCCTCCAGTCGGTCGTGATCGTGCTGCTCGGTTTGCTGGGCGGCGCCGACTACCCGGGCGGTGTCGCCGGTATCGCCGTCCTGGTCGTCGCCTCGGTCCTGCTCGGGACGATCTTCGGGGCGCTGTCCAACGCGCTGGGCATGCTGGTGCAGGAGCGGGAGTCGATCATCGGCATCAACACCTTCCTGCTGCTGCCGCTGACCTTCCTCTCCTCCGCCTTCATGGCCCCGTCGCAGATGCCGGGCTGGATGCGGCACATCGCGGACTTCAACCCGCTCAACTGGACGATGGTCGCGGGCCGTTCGGCGATGTCGGTCCAGCCCGACTGGGGTGACGTGCTCACCCGCGGCGGTGGGTTGCTGGCCCTGGCGGTCGCGGCGGTGTGGCTGTCCATCCGGACCTTCCGGTCGTACCAGCGGTCGGTCTGACCACCCGGGCACGGCACAAAACTGGGCACTCGGGCACGGCACAAAGGGGCGGCACCTTCGAAGGTGCCGCCCCTTTGTGCCGTGCCCGCAGAGCTACGCCGCCGGCGCCGCCCCCTCCTGCTCCGCCTCGATCCGCGCGTTCCAGTCCCGCTTCGAGGCCTGCCAGCCGTCCTCGTCGTGGCCCAGCCGCCAGTAGCCGGAGATGGACAGGTCCTCGCGGGCCACGCCGCGCTCGACCCGCATCAGTTGGCGCAGCTCCTTCACGAAGTGCGCCTCGCCGTGGACGAACGCGTGCACCCGGCCCTCGGGGAACTCCAGCGCGCGCACGGCCTCCACCAGCGCCTCGCCGACGGGACGGGAGCCGCGGTGCAGCCAGACGACCTCCACATCGGAGTCGACCTTCTGCTCCTCCTCGGGGCCGGCGATCTCCACGAAGGCGTAGGCAGTGGCGCCGTCGGGCAGCGATTCCAGGGAGCGGGCGATGGCGGGCAGCGCGCTCTCGTCGCCGACGAGCAGATGCCAGTCGGCGTCCGGGTCGGGGGCGTAGGCGCCGCCGGGACCCATGAAACGTACGATCTCGCCCGGCTGGGCGCGCATCGCCCAGGGCCCGGCCAGGCCCTCGTCGCCGTGGAGGACGAAGTCCAGCGTCAGCTCACGGTGCTCCGGATCCCACGCCCGCACGGTGTACGTCCGGGTCACCGGCCACTGCTCACGCGGCAGTTCCTCGCGGATGCGTTCCAGGTCGAAGGGTTCGGGGTAGGTCACACCGGCGGGGGAGAACAGCATCTTCACGTAATGGTCCGTGCAGGTGTCCGCCGCGAATCCGGCGAGCCCCTCACCGCCCAGCACCACACGCTGCATGTGCGGGGTCAGCCGTTCGGTACGGATGACCTGCGCGGAGTGGGGCTTCCGCGGCCTGCGGGCAGGGCGTAGAGCCATCACTGGCCTCCCTCGTTCCAAGCTTAGGTTTACCTAAGTTAGCACCTCTCTCCGGTGAATGCCGCTATGAAGGTTCCGGAAAAGGGTGTATGTCGCGCCCACAAGGAACGAATTCCCCGCGCCATGAGCCCCATGCACGCGATCGGGACGCCCCAAACCCCCAGTGCCCTCACATCCCCAGCGTCACGAGCAGCCGCTGCAGCGACCCGCCCAGCCCCCAGCGCACGGCCAGCTCGTCCAGCCCCGCCGAGTCCCGGGGCGCACGCGGCAGCGTCGTGTCCACGTCGGGCAGCGGGACATCGGCCGCGACCCGGACCACCGTCGGCGCGACGGCGACATACGGCCGCGACTCGTCCAGCCGCTTGCGCTGCGAGGGTGTGAGCTTCGCCTTCGGGTCGTCGACCGCCGCCATGATCCCGGCCAGGTCGCCGAACTCGGCCAGCAGCTTCGCGGCCGTCTTCTCACCGATCCCCGGCACACCCGGCAGACCGTCGCTCGGGTCGCCGCGCAGCAGCGCCAGATCCGCGTAACCGCGGCCGTCGACGCCGTACTTCTCGCGCAGCCACGCCTCGTCGGTCAGCTGGAGGGTGCCGACGCCCTTGAGCGGGTACAGCACCCGCACCCCGCGCGCGTCGTCCACCAGCTGGTACAGGTCGCGATCGCCCGTGACGATGTCGACCGGGCCCTTCGCCCGCGCCGTGAACGTGCCGATCACGTCGTCCGCCTCGTAGCCCTCGACCCCCACGCGCGCGATGCCCAGCGCGTCCAGGACGGCCTCGATGACCGGCACCTGCGGCGACAGCGTGTCCGGCACCTCCTCCTCGTCCGGCCCGACCTCGTGCTCCTCCGCGACGCGGTGCGCCTTGTAGGAGGGGATCAGGTCGACCCGCCACTGGGGCCGCCAGTCGGCGTCCATGCAGGCCACCAGAGCGTCCGGGCGGTGGTCCTTGACCAGGCGGTCGATGAAGTCGAGAAGTCCGCGCACGGCGTTCACCGGGGTGCCGTCCGGGGCCTTCACAGAGTCCGGGACGCCGAAGTAGGCGCGGAAGTAGAGCGAGGCGGTGTCGAGGAGCATCAGTCGTCCGGTCACGCCACGCATCATGCCGTACACCACTGACAGCGACCGGGCTCGGTGAGCGCCGCGTCGCGCTGCGTACCCGCCCTGTGGGCTGGACCACTTGTGTGTTTGTGCCCGGGGAACCAGGGCAGGGGCGCCCCCGGAGCGACGCCCCCTGCGCAACTGTTGCGTCAGTCGCTCCGTTCATTTGCCGTCGAGACAAGAGGTACCCGTGTCATCCAGGCTTGAGGCCGACCATCTGTACAAGGTGTTCGGCAGACGACCGGACGAGGCTGTCGAGCGGCTCCGCCAAGGAGCCGACCGGGAAGAGCTGCGCGCCGACGGCACCACCGCCGCCGTGATCGACGCCTCCTTCACCGTGGAACCCGGCCAGATCTTCGTCGTCATGGGCCTGTCCGGATCCGGCAAGTCCACCCTGCTGCGCATGCTCAACGGACTCCTTGAGCCGACCGCGGGTCACGTCCGCTTCGACGGCCAGGACCTGACCGCGATCAGCGACCGCGAGCTGCGCGAGGTCCGCGCGAAGAAGATCAGCATGGTCTTCCAGCACTTCGCGCTGTTCCCGCACCGAAGCGTCCTGGAGAACGCCGCCTACGGTCTCGCCGTCCAGGGCGTGCCCCGCGCCGAGCGCGAGAAGCGCGCCGCCGAGGCCCTCCAGCTGTGCGGCCTGGGGGGCTGGGAGAAGTCCTGGCCCGACGAGCTGTCCGGCGGTATGCAGCAGCGTGTGGGCCTCGCCCGCGCGCTGGCCACCGACGCCGACCTGCTCCTGATGGACGAGTCCTTCAGCGCGCTCGACCCGCTGATCCGCCGTGACATGCAGGACCAGCTGCTCCAGCTCCAGCAGACCCTGAAGAAGACGATCGTCTTCATCACCCACGACCTGAACGAGGCCATGCGCCTCGGCGACCGCATCGCCGTCATGCGCGACGGCCGTATCGTCCAGACCGGTACGGCGGAGGACATCCTCCTGCGCCCGGCCGACGACTACGTCGCCTCCTTCATCCAGGACGTCGACCGCTCCCGGGTACTGACCGCGGGCGCGCTCATGGACACCTCGGTCACCGCCGACGCCCCGCTGTGCACCTGCGAGACCGCGACCCGCG
Source organism: Streptomyces sp. NPDC111802 (assembly GCF_055634335.1). Lineage (NCBI taxonomy): Bacteria > Bacillati > Actinomycetota > Actinomycetes > Kitasatosporales > Streptomycetaceae > Streptomyces > Streptomyces sp. NPDC111802. Next base: position 98,502 of record NZ_JBVKCZ010000036.1, read on the forward strand.
AGACGTCGTTCGTGGAGCTGTGCGCGATCAGCGCCCGCCTGTCGCACCGCGTCACGGTCGTGGACGAGGGGAACCGGGTCATCGGTGTCGTACCGCGGCAGCGGCTGGTCGGCTTCCTCGGCGACGAGAGTGCCGACCCCGCGCCCTGCGACAACCCGGACGGGAAGGTGATCGCCCATGCCTAGGCTCCGTCTCGGCGACTGGGTCGACTCCGGCGTGGACTGGCTCGTCGCCCACATGGGCTGGCTCTTCGACGCGATCAAGGCGGTCGTCGAGGGCATGTACGACGGCGTCAACGCCCTGCTGACCGCCCCCGAGGCCCTGCTCCTCGCGGGCATCCTCGCCGTGCTCGCCTGGTGGCTGCGCGGCGTCGTCGCGGGCGTCCTCGCCTTCGGCGGCTTCGCGCTGGTCGACTCGCTCGACCTGTGGGACCGGGCCATGTCGACACTGGCCCTCGTCCTGGTCGCCACCGTGATCGCGCTGGTGCTGTCGATCCCGCTGGGCATCTGGGCGGCCCGCTCCAGGACGGTCAGCGCGGCCGTACGGCCCGTACTGGACCTGCTCCAGACGATGCCGTCGATGGTGCTGCTGATCCCGGCCATCCTCTTCTTCGGCCTGGGCACCGCCGCCGGCGTCATCGCCACCCTGATCTTCGCGCTCGCCCCCGGCGTCCGCATGACCGAGCTCGGCATCCGTCAGGTCGACGGAGAGCTGGTCGAGGCCGCGGAGGCGTTCGGCACCACACCCCGCGACACCCTGCTGCGCGTCCAGCTGCCGCTCGCCCTGCCGACGATCATGGCGGGCGTCAACCAGGTGATCATGCTGAGCCTGTCGATGGTCGTCATCGCCGGCATGGTCGGCACCGGCGGCCTCGGCGGCGCGGTCAACGAGGCCATCGGCCAGCTCGACATCGGCTTCGGCTTCGAGGCGGGCGTCGGCATCGTCGTCCTCGCCATCTACCTGGACCGCGTCACCGGCGCGCTCGGCGAGCAGATCTCCCCGCTGGGCCGCCGCGCCGCCGCCAAGGCCCGTGCCGTGGGCGGCGTCCGGGTCTGGAACCACCGGCCGCGCCCGGTCGTCGCGGTGGCCGGCGTCGCCGCCCTGGCCCTCGTCGCCGGCGGCATGGGCGTCTTCGGCCCGACCTCCGGCACCGCCGAGGCCTCCGCCACGAACATCGGCAAGGGCAAGGAGATCAAGCTCGGCTACATCCCGTGGGACGAGGGCATCGCCTCCACGTACCTCTGGAAGGAACTGCTGGAGCGGCGCGGCTTCAAGGTCACCACCAGCCAGTACGCCGCAGGGCCCCTGTACACGGGCCTCGCCACCGGCCAGATCGACTTCGAGACGGACTCCTGGCTGCCCACCACGCACGCCGAGTACTGGAAGAAGTTCGGGAAGCAGCTCGACGACCTCGGCTCCTGGTACGGCCCGACCTCCCTGGAACTCACCGTCCCGTCGTACGTCAAGGGCGTGGACTCCCTGGAGGACCTCAAGAACAACGCGTCCAAGTTCAAGGGCAAGATCGTCGGCATCGAGCCGAGCGCCGGAATGATGGGCATGCTCAAGGACAAGGTCCTCAAGGAGTACGGCCTGGAGGGCAGCTACGACGTCGTGGACGGCTCGACGCCCGCGATGCTCGCCGAGCTCAAGCGCGCCTACGCCAAGAAGGAGCCGGTCCTCGTCACGCTCTGGTCGCCGCACTGGGCGTACAGCGACTACGACCTGAAGAAGCTCAAGGACCCCAAGGGCGCCTGGGGCAAGGGCGACGGCGTGCACACCCTCGCCCGCAAGGGCTTCGCGGACGACAACCCCGAGGTCGGCGAGTGGCTGAAGAACTTCTCCATGACCGAGAAGCAGCTCACCGACCTGGAGTCGCAGATCACGAAGGCCGGCAAGGGCAAGGAGCAGGACGCCGTCCGTACCTGGCTGAAGCGGAACCCGGGCCTGCTGGACAAGTGGGCCCCGGTCGCCGGGGCGGACGAGAAGAGCCAGGCGGCCGGGTGACCTGACGGGCCCGGACCGCCTCCCGAGGGGTGGGTCACGCCGTACGTTTTTCCCCTCCGTACGGCTGACCCACCCCTTGTGGCGTCCCCGCATAGTCCCCCGGCATGCCTACGGCAAGGATCCGGCCAACCACGCAGCGCTATCCCCCCACCTGAACTGGGGTGTCCGAACTCGCCGCGGCCGGCATTGAGTTCCCGACCGGGCTCATGGCCCGCCATCACCATCTGACCAGGCCTGCCAGTCGCTGCGGAAGCGGGAACACGGGGGAGTGGCGGAGCATTGAACAGAACAGCGGCTCTCATCTGCTGAACGGGAGTCAGGGGCGGAGCGGGGCCGCCCGGGGCCTGTCGGGAGCCGATCGGCTGGCGCGAACCCATGGGTCGTACTCCCCCCGATGTGTCGTCGATGTGACGGGCGCATGAAACGGTTTGCCGAACATGCGTAGGGTGCAAGGAACTCAACAGAAGGTGTGCGCCGGACGGCGGGCGCGAGGACAGTGGACCGACGAGCGAAGGAGGGAGCCGGAGCGATGGGCGACCACAAAGAGCAACCCCTTCGAGTGGGCGCGGCCGTGCGGCGCCGCCGCCGCGCACTGGACCTCACCCTCGCCGTCGTGGCCGAACGCAGCGGCCTGTCGGTGCCCTTCCTGAGCCAGGTCGAGAACGAGCGGGCACGCCCCAGCAGAAGCTCCCTCGAAAAGGTCGCCGACGCCCTGCGTACGACCGCCGTCGAACTCCTCGCCGCCGCCGACCCGGCGTGCAGCGTCGACGTGGTGCGGGACGACGTGGTGCGGGACGACATCACCGAACTGGCGCCGGAACCGAGGGTGCGTTCCCTGGTGCGCGGTCACCATCAGATGCACGCCTCGGAGTTCACCGGCGACCATGACGCGGGCCGTGAATTCCAGTACCGCAACGACCAGTTGATGTACGTCGCCGACGGCGCCGTGGAGATCGAGGCGGAGGGCCGCGCCTATCGCCTGGGCCGTGGCGACACCCTGTACCTCACCGGTGGGGTGCGTCATCGCTGGCGGGCGACCGTGCCGGACACCCGCGTGGTCGTCGTCGCGGTGGCGGAGCACATCGAGGCGGTCCGGGACCGGCCGAGGCGCTGATGCGGGTCGTCTCCCTGGTGCCGTCGCTGACGGAGGCGGTGGCGGTCACGGCCCCCGGCGCCCTCGTCGGCGCCACGGACTGGTGCAGTCACCCGGCCGACCTGGACGTCACCCGCGTCGGCGGCACCAAGAACCCCAAGGTGGACCGCGTCCTCGCCCTCGCCCCCGACCTGGTGATCGCCAACGAGGAGGAGAACCGCGAACCCGACCTCGCCGCCCTGCGCGCGGCCGGCGTCGAGGTGCTGGTGACCGAGGTACGGGACGTGCCGGGAGCATTCCGGGAACTGGCGCGTGTGATGGGCGCCTGTGGTGTCGGGACGCGCCCGCGCTGGCTGGACGAGGCGGAGGAGACCTGGTCGTCGCCACCGGCCCCCGACCGCCGTACGACGGCGGTGGTCCCGATCTGGCGGCGCCCCTGGATGGTGCTGGGCCGCGACACCTTCGCGGGCGATGTGCTGTCCCGCCTTGGCGTGGACCACCTCTACGCCACGCACGAGGACCGCTACCCCCGCATCCCCCTGGACGACCTGCGGGCGGCGGCCCCGGACGTCGTCGTCCTCCCCGACGAGCCGTACCGCTTCACGGCCGACGACGGCCCGGAGGCGTTCGGCGGCCTGCCGTGTGCGCTGGTCAGCGGACGGCACCTGACGTGGTACGGCCCGTCGCTGGCCGAGGCACCACGGGTGCTGTCCGAGGCGCTGCGAGCAGCGCACCGCTGAGCAGACCACGAGCGGTGTGGACGGCCGCGACGGCCCAGGCCCCGACGAGCACTACGTACAGCCCGACGGCGAGCCCCTCATAGACGACGAGCCCGGTGTGCCGGGCCAGGGCCGCGGCGCCGGTGACACAGGTGCCGACCGGGAAGGTGAACGCCCACCAGGTCATCGCGAACCCCATGCCGTGCCGCCGGGCGCGCAGGACATGGGCACCGGCGAGCCCGAACCACAGCAAAGCGAAGCCCATGACCGGAACGCCGTACAGGACGGCGAGAATCCCGAAGCCCTCGCTGTACGGCGCCGGGACCACACCCGGCGCGACGTCCGCGAAGATGCCGACGGCGGTGGTGGACTGCCCGAGCGGACCCAGCACCAGGAACAGGCTCGGGGTGAGGGCGAGCGGGAGAGGCCCGCCGGTGACCAGCCGGGCGAAGACCAGCGGCAGCATCAGCAGGGTGGCGAGCAGACTGAGCCCGAACATCGCGACACAGGCGAGCAGCAGCGTCTCCCGGGCCTGCCCGGGCGGAAGATGCGGCACCAGCAGCGGACCGAGCGCGGCGGACACCATCGGCGCGACGAGCGGCAACAGCCATACGGGCGTCGCCTGCGAAGGCTCGATCCGATGGCGTACGGCCATGAGGTACGGGACGGCGACGGCGGCGGCCAGCCCGATGGCCGTACCGGCGCCGAACAGCACGGCGTCGAGCGCGACCGCCGCGCCCGTCCCGATCCAGTCCTTCCCGACGATGACGGCACCGCCGCCGACGGCCAGCAGGGCCATGGACAGACAGCCGTAGAAGGGCGCCATCGCTGCGTCGTGGAGATGGGCGCGGGCCTGGTCACGGTGGTGGGTCCAGTGCAGGGCCCGGGCGGTGAGCAGGGTGACGAGCAGGACGAGGGAGAGCGCCCAGACGGCTGCGCAGGTCGTGCGCAGGCCGGGGACGTGCAGCGGCAGCCCGGCTCCGGCCGTGGCGACGGCGGAGGTGCCCATGACGGCGGCGTACCAGTTGGGTCCGAGATGACGGACGGCGGTGACCATGCTTCAGGGTTGCGTCGTGGGCTGCTCACCACCAGGGAGTTCTCCTCTATGGCGACATAAACTGGGCTTATGACACAGGCGGCGGAGGGGCAGTTTCGAGGGGGATCCCTGGCGCACCGCGTCCCGGAACTCGGTGCGCTGGAGCTGCTGCTGGCGGTGGCGCGGCTCGGGAGTCTCGGTGGGGCGGCGCGTGAGCTGGGGATCACCCAGCCTGCGGCGAGCAGCCGGATCCGGTCGATGGAACGCCAGCTGGGGGTGGCGTTGGTGGACCGGTCGCCGCGGGGTTCGCGGCTGACGGACGCCGGGGCGCTGGTGACGGACTGGGCGCGGCGGATCGTGGAGGCGGCGGAGGCCTTCGACGCGGGGGCGCAGGCGTTGCGGGACCGGCGGGACTCGCGGTTGCGGGTGGCGGCGAGCATGACGATCGCGGAGTATCTGCTGCCGGGGTGGCTGCTCGCGCTGCGGGCCCAGCGGCCGGACACGGCGGTGTCGTTGCTGGCCGGGAACTCCGCGGCGGTCGCTGAGCGGTTGCTGGCGGACGAGGCGGATCTGGGGTTCGTTGAGGGGCTGACGGTGCCGACGGGGCTGGACTCGGTCGTCATCGCCCACGACAACCTGATCGTGGTGACCGCGCCGGATCACCTCTGGTCCCGTCGGCGTCGGCCGCTGGAGGCGTCGGAGCTGGCTGCCACGCCGTTGATCCTGCGGGAGAAGGGGTCGGGCACCCGGCAGGTCCTGGACGCGGCGCTCGGTGGTCTGGCCCGGCCCTTGATCGAGCTGTCCTCGACCACCGCGGTGAAGGCGGCCGCGGTGAGCGGGGCGGGGCCGGCGGTGCTGAGCGAGCTGGCCGTCGGCGAGGAACTGTCGATGCGGCGCCTGGTGAGGGTCCCGCTGGCGGAGGTCTCCCTTGCGCGGGACCTACGGGCGGTCTGGCCGACGGGGCACCGACCGGTGGGCCCGGCGCGGGATCTGCTGGCGCTGACCCGGGGGTAGTTCTCTCGCCCCCGCCGCCCCTACCCGTCCCGTCCCCTGGGGGCTGCCGCCCCCAGACCCCCGCTTCGGCCCTGAACGGGCCTCGTCCTCAAACGCCG
>NZ_JBVKCZ010000037.1:0-103704 GCF_055634335.1 Streptomyces sp. NPDC111802
CGACTCTATCAGATCCTTTTCCGATCCGATTTCCTCGGTGCTTTCCAGGTTCCCGCTCTCGCGTTTCCCTTTCCGGCGGTTCCGACTTTATCAGAGATTCTGAGTCGGAATTCCCGCCCCCTCCGGGGACTGGTTCCGGCACACGAGGTGGCCGGGTTCCCGGTCGGGCGGAGCCGTAAACGTACTGGAGCGGGGCTGCCCGATGCAAATCGAGGCGCCCCGCTCCAGGTTCACGCAGTCGAACGTCCGACGGACCGTCAGACCTCTACCACCACAGGCAGGATCATCGGCCTGCGGCGATAGGTGTCCGAGACCCACTTGCCGAGGGTCCGACGCACCAGCTGCTGCAGCTGGTGCGGCTCGACCACACCGTCCTGGGCCGATCGCTCCAGTACCTCCGTGATCTTCGGGATGACATCCCCGAAGGCGGTGTCCTCGATACCGGAGCCGCGGGCCTGGATGTGCGGGCCTCCCGTGATCTTGCCGGTGGAGGAGTCCACCACCAGGAAGACCGAGATGATGCCCTCGTCGCCGAGGATCTTGCGGTCCTTGAGCGCCGGCTCGCCCACGTCGCCGACCGAGAGGCCGTCGACGTAGACGTAACCCGCCTGGACCTTGCCGGAGATCTTCGCCTTGCCCTCGATGAGGTCGACGGCGACGCCGTCCTCGGCGATGACGATGCGGTCGTGCGGGACGCCGGTCAGGGCGCCCAGTTCGGCGTTGGCGCGCAGGTGGCGCCATTCGCCGTGCACCGGCATCAGGTTCTTCGGGCGGCAGATGTTGTAGAAGTACAGCAACTCACCGGCGGACGCGTGGCCCGAGACGTGGACCTTGGCGTTGCCCTTGTGGATGACGTTCGCGCCCCAGCGGGTCAGGCCGTTGATGACGCGGTAGACCGCGTTCTCGTTGCCGGGGATGAGGGACGACGCGAGGATCACCGTGTCGCCGTCGACGATGCGGATCTGGTGGTCGCGGTTGGCCATGCGGGACAGGGCCGCCATCGGTTCGCCCTGGGAGCCGGTGCAGACCAGGACGATCTCATGGTCCGGGAGGTCGTCGAGCGTCTTGACGTCCACCACCAGGCCCGGCGGGACCTTCAGGTAGCCCAGGTCGCGTGCGATGCCCATGTTGCGGACCATCGAGCGGCCGACGAAGGCGACCCGGCGGCCGTATTCGTGGGCCGCGTCCAGGATCTGCTGGATGCGGTGGACATGGCTGGCGAAGCTCGCCACGATCACGCGCTTGCGGGCGCCGGCGAAGACCTGGCGCAGAACGTTGGAGATGTCGCGCTCGTGCGGCGTGAAGCCCGGCACTTCCGCGTTCGTGGAGTCGGAGAGGAGAAGGTCGATGCCTTCCTCGCTCAGACGTGCGAACGCATGGAGGTCGGTCAGACGGTTGTCCAGCGGGAGCTGGTCCATCTTGAAGTCACCCGTGTGCACCACCATGCCGGCCGGGGTGCGGATGGCGACCGCCAGGGCGTCCGGGATGGAGTGGTTGACCGCGACGAACTCGCAGTCGAAGGGACCGATGCGCTCACGGTGCCCCTCGGCCACCTCGAGGGTGTAGGGGCGGATGCGGTGCTCCTGGAGCTTGGCCTCGATGAGGGCGAGGGTCAGCTTGGAGCCGATCAGCGGGATGTCCGGCTTCTCGCGGAGGAGGAAGGGGACGCCGCCGATGTGGTCCTCGTGGCCGTGGGTGAGGACGATGCCCTCGATGTCGTCGAGGCGGTCCCGGATGGACGAGAAGTCCGGCAGGATCAGGTCGATTCCGGGCTGCTCCTCTTCAGGGAAGAGCACTCCGCAGTCGACGATCAGCAGGCGGCCTCCGTACTCGAAGACCGTCATGTTTCGGCCGATTTCGCCGAGGCCGCCGAGCGGGGTGACCCGCAGGCCGCCTTCGGGGAGCGGCGGGGGCGTGCCGAGTTCAGGATGCGGATGACTCAAAAGACTCTCCTCACCACACGCGCCACGTACCGGTCGGGCACGTGGCGCGCGTGACGTTCGTGCAGAAGCAGTTGTCGTTGTGTGTAGTGCGCAGGCACCGGTGGCCCGCTTATTCAGTTGTGGAGTCTGTTTGCGCGCCTTGCGCGCGAAGTCTGGTGTTAGAGCTGTACCCCGCCGGCAGCAAGATCGATCTTGAGCTGTTCGATCTCCTCGGGGGAGCACTCCGCCATGGGGGCGCGCAGCGGCCCGGCCGGCAGGCCCTGGAGGGCGAGGGCGGCCTTGGTGGTCATGACGCCCTGGGTGCGGAACATGCCGGTGTAGACCGGGAGCAGCTTCTGGTGGATCTCGGTGGCCTTCTGGACGTCACCGGAGACATACGCGTCGACGAGCGCGCGCAGGTCGGGGGTGACCACATGGCCGACGACCGAGACAAAGCCGACCGCGCCCACGGAGAGCAGCGGCAGGTTCAGCATGTCGTCGCCCGAGTACCAGGCGAGGCCGGTGCGCGCGATGGCCCAGCTGGCGCGGCCGAGGTCGCCCTTGGCGTCCTTGTTGGCGACGATGCGCGGGTGCTCGGCGAGCCGGACGATCGTCTCGGTGTTGATCGGGACGCCGCTGCGACCGGGGATGTCGTAGAGCATCACCGGCAGGTCGGTGGCGTCGGCGATGGCTGTGAAGTGCCGGTACAAGCCCTCCTGCGGGGGCTTGTTGTAGTACGGCGTGACGACCAGCAGGCCGTGTGCGCCCACCTGCTGTGCCGCGCGGGCGAGCTCGAGGCTGTGACGGGTGTCGTTGGTGCCGACACCGGCCACGACGTGGGCTCGGTCGCCGACGGCCTCCAGTACCGCTCGTACCAGGTCCGATTTCTCCGCATCGCTGGTGGTGGGCGACTCGCCGGTGGTGCCGTTGATGATCAGGCCGTCGTTGCCTGCGTCCACCAGGTGCGTGGCGAGCCGCTGTGCGCCGTCGAGGTCGAGTGCGCCGTCCGCCGTGAAGGGCGTGATCATGGCGGTGAGGACCCTCCCGAAGGGGGTCTGCGGAGTGGAGGTCGGAGCCATGGGTTACACGCTACTCGTTGCGCACGGCCGGGTCTGCCCTCGGGGGGTGCGGGAAAGTCAGGACAAATATGGAGCCCGGCACTGCCTGCTCGGGGGTTCAAGCAGTGCCGGGTCCGTTTGATCAGGCTAGATGAACTTCTCTAAATGCCGCAATCCGGACACCTCATGAGACTGACCCACGGCCCCCGTGCCCGGGTCGCGTTACGGCGCCACGCGGCCGTTCGCATTGAAGGCGGCGTACGTCAGCGGCATGAGCTTGGCCCACTCCGCCTCCATCTTCTCGCCGACCATCTCGATCTCCCGCTGCGGGAAGGACGGGACCTTGGCCAGCTCGTGCTGGGTACGCAGGCCGAGGAAGTGCATCAGGGAGCGGGCATTGCAGGTGGCGTACATCGAGGAGAACAGGCCGACCGGGAGGACCGCGCGGGCGACCTCGCGGGCGACGCCGGCGGCGAGCATCTCCTGGTAGGCCTCGTACGCCCGGAGGTAGGAGTCCTCCATGGTGCGGGAGACCAGCTCCTGCTGGGCCTCGGTGCCCTCCACGAAGACGTACTTGCCGGGGCGGCCCTCCTGGACGAGCTTGCGGTCCGCGCCGGGGACGTAGAAGACGGGCTGGAGCTCGCGGTAGCGGCCGCTCTCCTCGTTGTACGACCAGCCCACGCGGTGCCGCATGAACTCGCGGAAGACGAAGATCGGGGCGCTGATGAAGAAGGTCATCGAGTTGTGCTCGAAGGGGCTGCCGTGCCGGTCCCGCATCAGGTAGTTGATCAGGCCCTTGGAGCGCTCCGGGTCCTTCTGCAGCTCCTCCAGGGACTGCTCACCGGCGGTGGAGACGCGGGCGGCCCACAGCACGTCGGAGTCGGCAGCGCTGTGCTTGACCAGTTCGACGGTGACGTCACTGCGGAAGCTGGGCTTGGGGTCGTCGACGGGGGTGTCGGTCACGGCTCGGAGGGTCCTTCCATCACTTCGCTGGGCGGCGCCCACTCTACGGGTCGGGACTGACAACGGGGCGTTCGGTGCCGGGCCACGACATACGCCGGCGAATTTCTGTGAATTCGGTGAAACCGGGCACCTTTTGGGGCACTCGCTCGTCTGTGTTGGTGACGGTCACCCCCACGATTCCAAGAGGAGAAGTCCCTGATGTTCGGTCGGCGCGAGCCCGTCCCGTTCGCCTTCCTCGCCGAGGCCGACAGGTTCCGCAGCAATGTCAGTCCCCCGCCCCGAGAGCGGGCGTCCGTCGGTCAGATAGCAGGGCGCTGGCTGCTGGGGCTCACCCTCGTCGCCGGACTCGTGGGCTCGCTGGTCGTCGGCATGCCGGCGCTGTCCACCGACGCGTCCACGCCGGCCCAGCAGTCACAGGCCTCCCAGGGGCACTGACTCCATCGGACCCCCAGAGGTGGTGAGCGGGGACACGGGTCGATAACCTCACCGGGCACCGCCCAAGCATGGATTGAGTGAGGACCAGCCGTGCCCCTGCCCTTCCTGACGGCCGACCGCGCATTCGAGGCAGCCGACGACATCGCGCTGCCCTTCGACGACCACGACCGCTGGCGGCGTCCCTACCGTCCCGGGCCGTGGCGGGTCGGCATGTCGGCGCTGGGGCTGCTGCTCGCCTCGTTCGTGCTGTTCGCGGCGGTCATCATCGCCCTGACCGGCACGGTGAACGAGGCCGCGGTGATCTTCGCCATCGCGCTGGCGGTCATCGCCGTCGCCCTGCGGCTGCTGCGCGCGGGCGTGTGGGTGAGCGCCCGCGGACTGCGGCGTGTGAGCTTCCTCGTCACGCGTACGGTGCCCTGGGACCAGGTCGTCGCCGTGCGGACGGTGCAGCAGCCGGTGCGCTGGCTGGGGTTGCCGCGCACCGTGCAGGGGCAGGCGCTGATGCTCGTACGGCGGGGTCGGGCGGCGGATGACACGCCGACGCTGATGACCACGCACAACGCGGACTTCCTGGCACGGGTCGCAGCGTTCGACCGGGCCGCCGACGCGATCGAGGCGTGGGCTGCGGAGAACGCGCGCCGCTGACAGCGACGGTTACGCCGAAGGGGCCGGTCCGCGGCGTATGCGGGCCGGCCCCTTCGGCGTACGGCCTGGCGATCGTCGTACGGCTGAATCGGCCTCGTAGGTCTGAATCGTCGTCGGAGCGCTCAGGCACGCGGCGTTGTGGCGCTCAGGCCTCGATCGTCCTGCCCTCGTGCAGAGCGATGGCCCGCTGCATCGCCTTGCGCGCCCGCGGGGTGTCCCGGGCGTCGTGGTAGGCCACGGCGAGGCGGAACCAGCTGCGCCAGTCGTCGGGGGCCGACTCCGTCTCGGCCCTGCGCCTGGCGAAGACCTCGTCGGCCGAGTCACGGTCGATTCGGCCGCCGGGCGTGCGCCTCAGTTCGTCGACGGGCAGGCCGCCCTCGGCGTCGAGTTCGGCGGCCAGGGCGTTGGCCTTGCGGACGAACTGGGTGTTCTTCCACAGGAACCACAGGCCGATGACCGGCAGGATCAGCACCGCCACGCCGAAGGTGACGGTGATGACCGTGCCGGACTGGATGAGCATCACGCCACGGCTGCCGACCAGGACGAAGTAGACGACCAGGACGGCGGCCGTTATGGCGTAGGAGATCTTCGCGCGCATTCGTGAGCTCCTGGTCAGCCCAGGTCCAGGAAGTGTTCCAGGCCGAAGGTCAGGCCCGGAGTGGTCACCACGCGGCGGGCGCCGAGCAGGATGCCCGGCATGAAGCTGCTGTGGTGGAGGGAGTCGTGGCGGACGGTCAGGGTCTCGCCCTCGCCGCCGAGCAGGACCTCCTGGTGGGCCAGCAGGCCACGCAGCCGGACCGCGTGGACCGGGACCCCGTCGACGCTGGCGCCGCGCGCGCCGTCCAGGGCGGTCTCCGTGGCGTCCGGCGCGGGGGCCGTACCGGCGGCGCGGCGGGCCTCGGCGATGAGCTGGGCGGTGCGGGTGGCGGTGCCGGAGGGGGCGTCGACCTTCTTCGGGTGATGCAGCTCGACGACCTCGACGGACTCGAAGTAGGGCGCGGCGATCTGCGCGAACTTCATCGTCAGTACGGCTCCGATGGAGAAGTTCGGAGCGATGAGCACACCCGTCTCCGGGGAGGCGGACAGCCAGCCGTTCAGCTGCGCGAGGCGCTCGTCGGTCCAGCCCGTCGTGCCGACGACCGCGTGGATGCCGTGGTGCACGCAGTAGTCGAGGTTGGCCATCACCGAGTCGGGCGTGGTCAGTTCGACGGCCACCTGGGCGCCCGTCTCCGCGAGGGTCTCCAGCTTGCCGCCCCGGCTCAGGGCGGCGACCAGCTCCATGTCCTCGGCGGCCTCGATCGCTCGTACCGCCTCGGAGCCGATGCGGCCCTTGGCGCCGAGGACCGCAACGCGCAGCTTGCTCATCTCTGTTGCTTCCTTACGTCGGATGTTCCGAGGGCGGGCAGGTCAGGCCACGGCGTCGTTGAGCCGGGACGCCTGCTTGTCCTTGAGCGGGCCGATGACCGACAGCGAGGGCCGCCGGCCCAGGATCTCGCGGGCGACCGAGCGGACGTCGTCCGGGGTCACCGCCGCTATCCGGGCCAGCATGTCGTCGACGGACATCTGCTCGCCCCAGCACAGCTCGCTCTTGCCGATGCGGTTCATGAGCGCGCCGGTGTCCTCCAGGCCGAGGACGGTGGAGCCGCGGAGCTGGCCGATGGCGCGATCGATCTCGTCGTCGGACAGGCCGTGTTCGGCGACCTGGTCGAGTTCGTCACGGCAGATCTTCAGCACGTCGTGGACCTGCGAGGGCCTGCAGCCCGCGTACACCCCGAACAGGCCGCAGTCGGCGAAGCCGGAGGTGTACGAGTACACGCTGTAGGCGAGGCCCCGCTTCTCGCGCACCTCCTGGAACAGCCGGGAGGACATCCCGCCGCCGAGGGCGGTGTTGAGCACGCCCAGGGCCCAGCGGCGCTCGTCCGTGCGGGCCAGTCCCGGCATACCGAGGACGACATGGGCCTGCTCGGTCTTGCGGCCGAGGAGCTCGACGCGGCCCGCGGTGCGCAGGGCGCGCCGGCCGCCCCGCGGTGCGATGGGCTCGGCGTCGCCGTTCTTGAAGGCGCCCGCCTTCTCGAAGGCCGCGCGGACCTGTCGTACGACCTTGTTGTGGTCGATGTTGCCGGCCGCGGCCACGACCAGGTGCGTCGGGTCGTAGTGCTTCTTGTAGAAGCGGCGGATGCGGTCGGCGGTCAGGGCGTTGACCGTGTCGACGGTGCCGAGGACCGGGCGGCCGAGGGGGTTGTCGCCGAACATGGTGTGCGCGAAGAGGTCGTGCACACAGTCGCCCGGGTCGTCCTCGGTCATGGCGATCTCTTCGAGGATGGCGCCCCGCTCGACGTTGACGTCCTCTTCGAGGATGAGGGAGCCGGTCAGCATGTCGCAGACGACGTCGATGGCGAGCGGCAGGTCGGCGTCGAGCACGCGCGCGTAGTAGCACGTGTACTCCTTCGCCGTGAAGGCGTTCATCTCGCCGCCGACCGCGTCGAGGGCGGAGGAGATGTCCAGGGCCGACCTGCGGGTGGTGCCCTTGAAGAGCAGGTGCTCCAGGTAGTGCGTGGCGCCGTTCAGGGCCGGGGTCTCGTCGCGGGAGCCGACGTGCGCCCAGATGCCGAAGGTGGCGGAGCGGACCGAGGGCAGGGTCTCGGTGACGATGCGCAGGCCGCCCGGGAGGGTGGTCTTACGGACTGTGCCGATGCCGTTCGCGCCCTTGATGAGGGTTTGGGTACGGGCGACGGCCCGCGCCTCCGAGGAGGTGCGGGCCGTCGTCGTGGAGCTACTCGACGTCACTGGTCGGCGTCGTCCTTCTTGTCGTCCTCGGAGCCTTCCTCGCCCTCGATCACGGGGATGAGGGAGAGCTTGCCGCGGGAGTCGATCTCGGCGATCTCGACCTGGACCTTGGCGCCCACGCCGAGCACGTCTTCGACGTTCTCCACGCGCTTGCCGCCGGCCAGCTTGCGGATCTGCGAGATGTGCAGCAGACCGTCCTTGCCCGGGAGCAGCGACACGAACGCACCGAAGGTGGTCGTCTTCACGACCGTGCCCAGGTAGCGCTCGCCGACCTCCGGCATGGTCGGGTTGGCGATCGAGTTGATCGTGGTGCGGGCGGCCTCGGCGGCCGGGCCGTCGGCGGCACCGATGTAGATGGTGCCGTCGTCCTCGATCGTGATCTCGGCGCCGGTGTCCTCCTGGATCTGGTTGATCATCTTGCCCTTGGGGCCGATGACCTCACCGATCTTGTCGACCGGGATCTTCACGGTGATGATCCGCGGCGCGTTCGGGGACATCTCGTCCGGCGTGTCGATCGCTTCCATCATCACGTCGAGGATGTGGAGGCGGGCGTCACGGGCCTGCTTGAGGGCGGCGGCCAGGACGGAGGCCGGGATGCCGTCCAGCTTGGTGTCGAGCTGGAGGGCGGTCACGAACTCCTTGGTGCCGGCGACCTTGAAGTCCATGTCGCCGAAGGCGTCCTCCGCACCGAGGATGTCGGTGAGGGTGACGTAGTGGGTCTCGCCCTCGATGTCCTGGGAGATCAGGCCCATGGCGATACCGGCGACCGGGGCCTTCAGCGGCACACCGGCGTTCAGCAGCGACATGGTGGAGGCGCAGACCGAGCCCATGGACGTCGAGCCGTTCGAGCTGAGCGCCTCGGAGACCTGGCGGATCGCGTAGGGGAACTCCTCGCGCGTCGGCAGGACCGGGACCAGGGCGCGCTCGGCGAGGGCGCCGTGGCCGATCTCGCGGCGCTTCGGGGAGCCGACGCGGCCGGTCTCACCGGTGGAGTACGGCGGGAAGTTGTAGTTGTGCATGTAGCGCTTGCGGGTCACCGGGGAGAGGGTGTCCAGCTGCTGCTCCATGCGGAGCATGTTCAGAGTGGTGACGCCCAGGATCTGGGTCTCGCCACGCTCGAACACCGCGGAGCCGTGCACGCGCGGGATGGCCTCGACCTCGGCGGCGAGCGTACGGATGTCCGTCACGCCACGGCCGTCGATGCGCTTCTTCTCCTTGATGACGCGCTCACGGACCAGGGACTTGGTCAGCGAGCGGTACGCGGCGGAGATCTCCTTCTCGCGGCCCTCGAACTCCGGCAGGAGCTTCTCGGCGGCGAGGGCCTTGACGCGGTCCAGCTCGGACTCGCGCTCCTGCTTGCCGGCGATGGTCAGCGCGGAGGCGAGCTCCGGCTTGACGGCGGCGGTCAGGGCCTCGAGGACGTCGTCCTGGTAGTCCAGGAAGATCGGGAACTCGCCGGTCGGCTTGGCGGCCTTCGCGGCGAGGTCGGCCTGGGCCTTGCACAGGACCTTGATGAAGGGCTTCGCGGCTTCCAGACCGGCGGCCACGACCTCCTCGGTCGGGGCCTCGGCGCCACCCTGGACCAGCTTGATGGTCCCCTCGGTGGCCTCGGCCTCGACCATCATGATCGCGACGTCGCCGTCCTCCAGGGTGCGGCCCGCGACGACCATGTCGAAGACGGCGTCCTCGAGCTCGGTGTGCGTCGGGAAGGCGACCCACTGGCCGCGGATCAGCGCGACGCGGACGCCGCCGATCGGGCCGGAGAAGGGCAGACCGGCCAGCTGCGTGGACGCGGAAGCGGCGTTGATCGCCACGACGTCGTACAGGTGGTCGGGGTTGAGCGCCATGATCGTGGCGACGACCTGGATCTCGTTGCGCAGGCCCTTCTTGAAGGACGGGCGCAGCGGGCGGTCGATGAGGCGGCAGGTGAGGATGGCGTCCTCGGAGGGGCGGCCCTCACGGCGGAAGAAGCTGCCGGGGATCTTGCCGGCGGCGTACATCCGCTCCTCGACATCCACCGTCAGCGGGAAGAAGTCGAGCTGGTCCTTGGGGTTCTTGGAGGCGGTGGTGGCCGACAGCACCATGGTGTCGTCGTCCAGGTACGCCACGGCGGAGCCGGCGGCCTGCTTGGCCAGGCGGCCCGTCTCGAAGCGGATCGTGCGGGTGCCGAAGGAGCCGTTGTCGATGACGGCCTCGGCGTAGTGGGTCTCGTTCTCCACTAGCGTTTTCTCCGTTACTTTGTCGTCTTTGTCCCGTGGCTGCCCGTGTGGCAGGGGGACGGTTCCGGAGAAGCGCTCCGTCTGGTGCGGGCCGGTCTTCGATCGAAGCACCCGGGGCTCACTCCCCGGGGGCCACTACCGAGGACCGGCGGCGGCGAGGCGCGCTTCTCCTCTTTTCATCGTGCTGTGTCGTCCGTATTGCGTTGTGCTACCACACTACAAAGCGTGCGTGACACTCCGCATGTTTCCGCACGTACGGCTGACTTTCCGTATGTACGGCAAAGGGAGCGGCTCCCGATCCTCCGGGAACCGCTCCCCTCGTGGCGTCTTACTTCGCGCCCGCCGCACCGCGGCGGATGCCGAGGCGGTCGACCAGCGTACGGAAGCGCTGGATGTCCTTCTTCGCCAGGTACTGGAGAAGGCGGCGACGCTGACCGACCAGGATCAGCAGACCACGACGGGAGTGGTGGTCGTGCTTGTGGGTCTTGAGGTGCTCGGTCAGGTCCGAGATACGGCGCGAGAGCATCGCGACCTGGACCTCGGGGGAGCCGGTGTCGCCCTCCTTGGTACCGAACTCGGTGATGATCTGCTTCTTCGTAGCGGCGTCGAGCGACACGCGTACTCCTCGTGAGTCTTCTGTTGCCACCGAGTGCCCCTGGTCTGCTACTCAGGGGAGCTTCCGTGACTCGGGAGGCGGGGATCCGCTGGGCGCAGCCCCCAGAAGTACCGGGGGCGCGTACACAAACGGCCGTCACACAGCGTACCAGCATGCGGGCACGCTCCTGACAGGCGGTGCCCAGGGGCACCGCCCGGGTTCAGATGCCGCCGCGGACCTTGGCGTAGACGTCGAGGACGGCCAGGCAGATCGGGACCAGCGAGAGCAGCACCAGCGAGTCCGCGAGGTCCAGCATGCGGCCCCAGAAGGGAGAGAGCCCCTTCTGCGGCACGATCAGGGCGATCGCGATCAGCAGCAGCACACCGGCGCCGACCGAGGCGCCGAGCCACAGGGTCCGTACGTCGACCGGACCGGAGTTGCCCTGGAGCAGATCCATGATGACGTCGGCCGGCGGCGAGATCGCGAGGCCGAGGACCAGCAGGGCCAGCGTGATGACACCGGCCACGAACAGGCAGGTGACCTGGGCGGTGTAGCGGAACAGCCGGGCCCGCAGCATCGCGGCGAGGCCGGTGCACAGGGCGAGCAGCTGGGCCCAGCCGCTGTCGCTGAAGCCGAGGACCGCGCCGCCCGCGCCGATGATCACCGCGGCGCAGCCGCCGACCAGGCCGAGCAGCAGTTCGTGGCCCCGGCTGGTCTGGGCGACGATGCGCTGGACGTCCACGGCCTCCAGGTCGCCCTCACGGCCCTCGCGGCGGGCGCGGGCCAGGTCCTCGGGGTTGCGGAAGCCGATCGGCAGCTTGGCGAAGCGGGACGACCAGCCGGGCAGGAAGCCGACGACCGCCAGGGCGACGACCGAGGTGCCGGCGGCGATCTCGCGGGGCTCCGCCTCGGTGAGCACCCCGCAGAACACGGCGAGCGTGCCGATCGCGGAGGCCAGAGCGGCGGCCACGAACGGGGCGTCGCCCTGCGGCAGCAGCATGATCAGTACGACGGAGAAGAGCAGTACGGCGACACAGCCGACGAGGAACTGGATCCTGCCGGGACCCTCACCCGCGTCCTGCGGGATGACACCGGAGCCCGCGATGAGCGCGTGCGGCAGCGCCGAGATGCCGAGTGCGACGGCGGAGCCGCGGTCGTCGTAGACCCGGGCCCGCACACCCGCCAGCGCCGTCAGGGCGAGCGCGGTCACGCCGGCCAGGATGCCCTGGAGGCCGTGCATGTCGTGCCGTAGCGGATCCGCGAACCAGAAGACGAAGCCGAGCATGACCAGCAGCAGCGAACCCGCGACGAGACCGGCCACCCGCATCAGGTTGTCGTTCCAGCTGCGGGTGTCCTGCTTGACCGCGGCGGCGATGGCGTCCACCACGTCGTCGTGCACGGCCGGCGGCAGTGAGTCGGCGAAGGTGCGCAGCAGCAGCACGTCACCGTCCCTGACCCGGTGCTCCAGCAACGAGCGACTCGCGTCGAGCACTTGGCCCTCGCGCGTCACGAGGTGGTAGCCCGAGGGGCTGGTGTCGGACTGGACCATGCCCGAGAGCCTCACGATCTCGGGAAAGAGGTCCTGGATCGGCAAGTCCTCGGGCAGCGCGACGTCCACACGACTGTCCGGTGCTGCGATGGTGATTCGGCAGAAACCTGTCGAAGTCCCCGTGCTCACCTGGTGTTCCCCCTGCTAGACAAGGCTTCCTCGCGCCGCTCGTACGACGCGGAGCGCCACCATATCCGTTGCCGCACCCGGCTCAGGGCCCACCTCCCTCATTCCTCCCAGGACCTGCGCCGCATCTCCATCCGCCTCCCTCCCTCGGGCACCGGACGCATCAGTAGGATCGGCCTCTGCGCGAACGACGCCTACGCGAACGAGAGACCATCTCGGCACAGCGGTACACGGGGGCGTCGGTGCCAAGACGTATCAATCGCGAAGGATGAGTGCATCGGTGAGCGTCGTCATCATCAAACGACCACCGCGGATAGTGCCGCCGGCCGTCCCGGACGGCGAGGTCAAACTGGAGACGCCCCCCGAGATCCCTCGCGAGGGCGACGAAAGCATGCTGATGAACCTGCTGCCCATGATGGGCATGCTGGGTTCCGTCGGCTTCTTCTTCATGCCCAACCTGCCCTCGTACATGAGGGTCGTCGGTGGGCTGATGCTGGCCTCGACGCTGGCCATGGCCATCGCCCAGTTCGCCAAGTCCCGTCAGGGCGGCGGCGCGGGGATGGCCCAGGACCGGCGTGACTACTTCCGCTATCTGGAGCAGGTCCGCAAGGACGTGCACAAGACCGCGGAACTCCAGCGGCAGAGCCAGCTGTTCCAGCACCCCGACCCGGAGCAGCTGTGGGCGGTGGCCGCCGACGGCAAGCGGCTGTGGGAGCGGCGTCCGATGGACGCCGACTTCGCCTCCGTACGGATCGGCCGTGGTGTGCAGCAGTTGAACACCCCGCTCGTCGCGCCGGAGACGGCTCCCAAGGAGGAGCTGGAGCCGCTGACCGCGGCGGCCATGAAGGCGTTCCTCGACGCGCACGGCAGTCTGTCCGATCTGCCGGTGTCCATCTCGCTGCGCGCCTTTTACCACGTGACGATCTGCGGCGAGAGCGACACGGTCTACGGCAACGCCCGTGCGTCCCTGTCCCAGCTGGCGACGCTGCACTCGCCCGAGGACCTGATGATCGCCGTGGTGGCACACCCCTCCGCGGCGGTGGACTGGGACTGGATCAAGTGGCTGCCGCACAGCCAGCATCCGAAGGCCAAGGACGGGGCGGGCTCGGCCCGGCTCCTCTTCGACGACCTCGGGGAGCTGGAGGAGGCGCTGGCGGACCAGTTGGGCGACCGGCCCCGCTGGAACCGTGAGGCGGCTCCCGTCTACGACCAGCCGCACCTGATCGTGGTGCTCGACGGCGGCACCGTGCCGCCGGACTCCGAACTCGCCAGCGCCGAGGGCCTCCAGGGCGTCACGTTCCTGGAGATCTCCCCCGGCCCGCTGGAGGAGGAGCTGCGCGCCGGTCTGACGATCTACGCGAAGCCGGAGCGGATGCGGCTGTTCGTCGGCCACGAGTCCGCGTACACCGGCAAGCCGGACATCCTGAACGTGGCGCAGGCCGAGTCCCTGGCCCGGCAGCTGGCCCCGTTCCGGGTCGGCTCCGCGGAGGAGGGCGAACCCCTCCTGTCCAACCTGGACTTCACCGACCTGATGGGCATCGGCGACGCGGGCACCGTCGACGTCTCCCGCACCTGGCGTCCCCGAACGCTGCACGAGCGGCTGCGCGTGCCGATCGGTGTCGGCGAGAACGGCGAGCCGGTCATGCTGGACCTCAAGGAGGCCTCGCAGGAGGGCATGGGCCCGCACGGTCTGTGCGTCGGCGCCACCGGTTCCGGTAAGTCCGAGGTGCTGCGTACGCTGGTGCTCGGTCTCGCGGTGACGCACTCCTCGGAGACGCTGAACTTCATCCTCGCGGACTTCAAGGGCGGTGCGACCTTCGCCGGCATGGCGGACATGCCGCACACCGCGGCCGTCATCACCAACCTCGCGGACGACCTCACCCTCGTCGACCGCATGCGCGACTCGATCATGGGTGAGACGCAGCGCCGTCAGGAGCTGCTGCGCTCGGCCGGCAACTACGCCAACCTGCACGACTACGAGAAGGCCCGGGCGGCCGGTGCCGCACTGGAGCCGATGGCCTCGCTGGTGATCGTGCTCGACGAGTTCTCCGAACTCCTCACGGCCAAGCCGGACTTCATCGACATGTTCATCCAGATCGGCCGTATCGGCCGATCGCTGGGCATCCACCTGCTGCTGGCGTCGCAGCGCCTCGAAGAGGGCAAGCTGCGCGGCCTGGACACCTATCTGTCGTACCGGATCGGTCTGCGGACCTTCTCCGCCGCCGAGTCCCGTACGGCGATCGGTGTCCCGGACGCCTACCACCTGCCGTCGATCCCCGGCTCCGGCTATCTGCGCTACGACACCGACACCATGGTCCGCTTCAAGGCGGCGTACGTGTCGGGGCCGTACCACGGTGAGGGCCCGTCCCGGGTGCACCGCTCGACGCAGCTGCGGCCCGCGCTGTTCTCGGCGGAGCACGTGGCGCTGCCCCCGCAGCCGGTGATCGAGGAGCCGGAGCCCGACAACCGGGTGGACGACGCGCTCGCCGACACCGTCCTGGACGTCCTGGTCAGCCGGATGATCAACCAGGGACCGCCCGCCCACCAGGTGTGGCTGCCCCCGCTGGAGGAGGCTCCCTCGCTGGAGCAGCTGCTCCCGCAGCTCGCCGTCACCCAGGACCGCGGTCTGACCGCGCCCGACTACACGGCGCTCGGCCGGCTCAACGTGCCGGTCGGCCTGGTGGACAAGCCGTTCGAGCAGCGGCGTGACGTGCTGTACCGGGACTTCGCGGGCGGCGCGGGCCACGGTCTGTTCGTCGGTGGTCCGCAGTCCGGCAAGTCGACGCTGCTGCGTACGCTCATCTCGTCGTTCGCGCTCACCCACACGCCGTCCGAAGTGCAGTTCTACTGCCTGGACTTCGGCGGTGGCTCGCTGATCTCGATGGAGGACCTGGCGCACGTCGGCGGCGTCGCCAACCGGCTCGACGCCGAAAAGGTGCGCCGTACGGTCAGCGAGGTCGAGGGCATCCTCAACGCGCGCGAGGAGTACTTCCGCGCGAACAACGTCGACTCGGTCACGACCTACCGTCAGCGCCGGGCCGCCGGCCAGCTGCCGGACCAGGTCTGGGGTGACGTCTTCCTGGTCATCGACGGCTGGGCCACCTTCAAGACGGACTACGAGATGCTGGAGGCGACCGTCACGGAGATCGCCACCCGAGGCCTCGGCTTCGGTGTGCACGTGATCCTGACGGCGAGCCGCTACACCGAGGTGCGTCCCGCGCTCAAGGACATGCTCCAGAACCGCATCGAGCTCCGGCTCGGTGACCCGACGGAGTCCGAGATCGACCGCAAGGTCGCGCAGAACGTCCCCGCCACCGTGCCGGGCCGTGGTCTGACGCCGGACAAGCTGCACTTCATGACGGCGCTGCCGCGCGTCGACGGCTCCTCGGCGACGGAGGACCTGTCCGAGGCGACGTCGATCCTCCTCGGCGGCATCAACGAGAACTGGCAGGGCAGCCACGCCCCGGCCGTGCGACTGCTGCCCACCATGCTGCCGGCGGACCGTCTGCCCAAGGGCTTCGAACACCCTGACCGTGGCGTCGCCGTCGGTATCGACGAGTCGTCGCTCTCGCCGGTCTTCGTCGACTTCGAGACCGACCCGCTCTTCATCGTGTTCGGTGAGAGCGAGTCCGGAAAGTCCGCGCTGCTCAGGCTGCTGGTCAAGCAGATCACCGAGCGCTACACGCCGGACCAGGCGAAGATCGTCATGGGCGACTACCGGCGTGCCCACCTGGAGGGCGTGCCCGACTCGCACCTGTCGCGGTACTGCGCCTCGGCGCCCGCCCTGACGGAGACGCTGGAGGGCCTGGCCGGCTCCATGCACCGCCGGATGCCCGGCCCGGACGTGACGCCCGAGCAGCTGCGCAACCGCAGTTGGTACAACAGCCCGGACGCGTTCGTCATCGTCGACGACTACGACCTGGTGGCGACGGGCATGAACCCGCTGGCCCCGCTCCTGGAGTACCTGCCGTTCGCCCGTGACATCGGCCTGCGCGTCATCATCTCCCGTGCCTCGGGCGGCGCGAGCCGCTCGCTGTACGAGCCGGTGATGCAGCGGATGCGCGAGCTGGGCGCCCAGGGTGTCGTGCTCTCCGGCGACCGGTCGGAGGGCCAGCTGCTGGGCAACATCACGGCGTCGCAACTGCCGCCGGGCCGGGGGTACTTCCACACGCGCCGACGTGGTGGGCAGCTGATTCAGACGGGTTGGCTGCCGAACCGGTTCTGACAGTCGGCCGGGTCGAGTGTTCAGGGGCGGTACCCGCGTGGGTGCCGCCCCTTCCCGTTGTCCCTGGGGGCTGGGTCTCGTACGGGCGCCCCGGCTAAGGTGGCGTCACGACAGAAAAGACCAGCCACGGGGGGCAGTTGTGCCGTCGGACTACATGGATTCCGATCCTCAGGTCCTCAAGACCGAGGGCTTCCACATGTTCAATACCGGCCTGGACTTCGCCAAGGCCGTGACGGCCCTGCAGACCGGGCTGACCGCGCTCGAGAAGGGTGACACCCCGCCGTGGGGTGACGACGACATCGGCGAGAAGTTCGGCGTCGTCTACGAGGGCCTGCGCGACGGCATGTACGAGTCGATGGGCAGCCTCGCGGAGCGCATCGCCGGGATGGGTGTCGCCTTCACCAAGATGGGCGTGGCGCACGAACTGAACGAGGCCGAGCAGGACGCCATCTGGAAGGACACGATGGCCGACTACGACGGCCAGGTGAAGGTGCCGTCCGGTGCCGTACACGCCAGGTTGCGGCCTCACCAGAGCCTCTGATCCGCGACGGGCACGTGCGGGGCGATCGACGCCAGTAGGGTGAGACACGTTCGTCGTTCGCACGTCAGGAAGAGGCCCAGCGGCATGACCGAGGCACGGGACAACGAGGTCGGGACTCAGGCCGAGGACATCAAGGCACGCAAGGAGCGGGAGCGGGACGAGCTCTACGCCCTCGACATCTCGGGGGTCGAGTGGCACTGCGCGCCCGGCACCGAGGCGGACGAGGAGCGCGTCGAGATCGCGTACCTGCCCGCGGGCGCGGTGGCCATGCGGTCCTCCCTGGATCCCGGCACCGTGTTGCGCTACACCGAGGCGGAGTGGCGGGCGTTCGTGCTGGGGGCGCGGGACGGGGAGTTCGATCTGGAGGCGGCGCCGCACAACGGTGGGGTGGCGGCCGAGTAGGCCGCGCTCCGGGCCAGGCCGGGCGCCTAAGATCGGCGTCGTAGGCGAAGGCATCCGCGACGGCGGAGGACGGGGACCCATGACCGGCTCGACCGAGGACTACGCACCGCACCCCCACATAGGCGGCCGGACGGCCGCGCTGCGTGCGCTCACCTCCTGGCGCGCGGCCGCGCCCGGCGCTCCGCGGGTGGTCGTGCTCACCGGCAGCTCCGGCAGCGGGCGTTCGCGGCTGATCACCGGGTTCCTGATGCTGTGCGAGCCGGAGTACCGCAAGCGGCTGCCGCTGGACGAGCTGGATCCGTCGACGGTGCCGCCGGACCTGCCGGCCCCGGCCGTACCGGCCCCCGACGGGCTGACCGCGGCCCAGGTCCTCTGGCTGCTCGCCGACCACTACGAGCTCGACGCCGCCGGCACCGAGGACGTGTTCGCCGAACTGGCCGCCCTCGACGAGCCGGTGACCGTCGTCGTACCGGACGTCGACCGCGCCGGTCCGGTGCGGGCCGCGGATGAGCCCGCCCGGCTCGTACGGGAGGTACTGGCTCCCCTGGCCGCCACCGGGACGGTCCGGCTGCTGGCGGAGGTGCCACGACCGCTGGCCGCCGAGCTGGCCGCAGGCCTGCCGCCCGGCACCGCGCAGGTCATCGATCTGGACGAGCCTGAGTGGGCCGACCCCGAGGGGTTGGTGCTGCAGGCCCAGGCCGCGCTGAACCCGGAGTTCGGGGCGCCCGAGCTGCCGTTCACCGTGGATCCCGCGGTCCGTCTCGCCCTGGGAGCGGCGATCGGACGCCGGGCCGGGACCAGTCCGCTGGTCGTCCAACTCGCCGTCAACTGCGCCCTGATGGCCCCGGAGGACTTCGACCCGGCCGACGAGAGGTACCTGCCGACGTCCGTCGGCGAGGCCCTGGACCTGCATGCCGAGCGGCTCGGCGCCGACCCGCGGACGCTACGGCTGCTGCTGGCCCCGCTCGCCCTGGCGGAGGCGGAGGGGATACCGGTCCAGCTGTGGGCGCGGCTCGTGAGCGCGGTCGCCGGGCGGGACATGAGCCAGGCCATCGCCGACGGGATGCTCCTCGCCGGACCCTTCGTACTGCCCGAGGAAGTGGAAGCCGACGGGGCGGACGGGCCCCGTACGCTGCTGCGGCTGCTGCACCCGGCCGTCGGGGACGAGATCCGCGCCGCACTGCCCGGCGTCCGCGCCGCTCAGACGCAGGTCGCGATGGCGCTGCTGGAGGCCGTGCCCGAGCAGGACTGGAGCAAGGCCGACCCCTACGTACGCGACAACATCGCGGGGCACACGCTGGAGGCGGGGCTGCTGCCTCAACTCCTCACGGATCCCGGGCTGTTCGTCCATGCCGATCCGGTGCCGCTGCGCTCCGCCGTGGAGGCCGTACCGGTCGAGGAGCTGGGCGCCGCGGCCCGTACGTATCTGCGTACGGCCCCGCTGCTGACCCGCACCCAGGCGCCGGTCACGCTGCGTGCCGCCCTGCTGGAGACCGCGTTCGTCGAGGACGGCCTGCCCGAGTACGCCGACGCGATACGCCGACGGCTCGGCCTCGAACTGCCCTGGCAGACACTGTGGAGCCTGCCCGTCCCCGGCATCAGCGCCGTGACGGTCGGCAGCCTGCCCCGCCCGGACGGACCGGCCGTCCCGGTCGCCGTCCTCGTCGTGCCCGCCGGCACACCCGAGGCGCTCCCGGTCGGCGAGGGGTCTCCTTCCGCGGTGCTCGTCCATGGCCTCGTCCAGCCGGACCACCTCGGCGACGCCGACCCACGGCAGATCCTTCGTCCCTCCGAGGAGGAACGTGCCGCCGCCCCGCTGGGGCTGAGCCGTGGCGCCGACTACCTGCGCGTCTGGGAACGCGCGAGCCAGGAGGTCGTCGCCGCGCTGATCTCCGACACCCCCTTCACCGCCGCCGACCTGTCCCCCGACGGGATCCTGCTCCTCGCCACCGAGCGCGGGGCGAAGGCCCTGCGTATCCGCTCGGCGGGCGCGGGGATAGCCTCGTAGCCACGTACGACCGCCGCGTGGAGTCCACGACACCGGCCCACCCCTCGTCCCCCAGCCCCCATCGACCATTCCGAAGGAGCCTCCCCCGTGACCAGCCAGGAGCAGGCGCTCGCCATCGCCGACCGGTGGCTCAACCCTGAGGGCTCGGCGGAGCCGCGCCGTGAGGTCCGGACGCAGGAGTTCGACCTGGGCTGGGTCGTGTGGGCCGCGCCCGCGGAGCCCGAGCGGGACCCGGAGACCGGGGAGCGGCGGCCGCCCGCCGAGATCGGCAACGCGTGCGGGGTCGTGGACCGCCGTACCGGCGAGTTGACGGTGTGGCCGTCGGTGCCGGTGGACGAGGTCGTGCGGATGTACCGGCAGAAGCACGGCGGCGCGGCTCAGGGGAAGGGTTCGCCGGGAGGGACCCGTCCGGTCACCGGCCCGGGCAACACGGCCGTCTTCACCTACGTCGACCCGGCGAACGGCGAGGAGACCACCCTCTTCCGCAACTCCGGCCCCGGCCTGCCCCCCGCCGAGTACCAGGCGTGGGCCGAATTGCGGCGGATGAACGTCCCTGTCGACAGTGTCCTGGCCATCCACACCGACCTGCGCCCCAGCCTGCTCCCCGGCGGCTACACGGCCGAACTCCTCAACACCTTCCCGAACGCGCAGCTCTCCTGCTCACAGACCTACGGTGCCCGCCCCGAGGCGCGGGCCGAGGGCATCGCGGCGCTGGTCGAGCAGGTCGAGACGATGCACCGGATCGCCGGTCAGCAGCCGCCGCCCCGCCCGTACCGCGTCCCGGTTCCCGCCCAGATGACGCCCGCGGAGCCGATGACCGACGAGGCCCTCGGCCGTCATCTCGTCGAGGTCTTCGGTGAGGACGGCGTACGTCGCTACGACGCCGACGTCATCGCGGGCAGCCCGCTGCCGGAGGACATCAAGGCGACGCTCACGTGGGCGGGGCTTCCCGCCGACCTCCCGCTTTTCTTCACCGCCGACCGGCCCGACGCGCCGCCTGCCGGTGGCCTGTTCACCGACGTCGCGGCGAATCTGCGGGAGCGGCGCAGCCCGGCCGGCGAGGAGAAGATCGGCGTCCTGGCGCACCTGGCACGGATCGGCTTCGACGGCGTGGCGGTCATCGCGGTGCAGTGCCGGCCGGGGGCGGGGCAGCCGGACGGCCTCGGCGCGGTCTGGGCCGTCGATCCGGTGACGGCCACCGCCCGCTACGTCAACGTCTCGGCCGCCGCCTTCGCCCGCTCTCTGGCGCTGCTCAGCACCGTACGGCAGCGGATGCGCGGCCTGGACCCGGTCGCGGTCGGCGGTGAAGTCGCCGCGCTGCAGGAGCAGTTGGTGGCCATCGACGCGTCCGCGCTCGCGAACGCGGAGACCTGGTGGTCACTGATCGTCGAGCAGATGTGGCACGGGCTGTTCTGACCTGCGCCGCGAGGATCCCGCCGCGACATCCGGACCCACCCGACCAGGAGCGCAGCACGTGACTTCGGAGAACGCGGCCCCGCCCACCACCGCCGAGTAGGCTCTCGACATCGTGCGGAGCCGCTACGCGCAGCCCAAGCTGCCGGACGGCACCCCGGCCGAGCTGCGCGCCGAGGAGTTCGACATCGGGTACCTGGTGTACGCGGTGTTCCCGCCGGTCACGGACGCCGCCGGCCGGCCGCAGCCCGCTCCGCCCGGCGGCAGCAAGATCGTGGTCGCCAAGGACACCGGCGAGACCGTCACCGTCCCCAACTACCCGACCCGGACGGCCATCGCGCGGTACCGCGAGCAGCGCCAGGCCTCCTGAATCAGTACAGCGAGAATCCGCCGCTGTGGCGCCCCTGGCTCTTCTTCGGGGGCTGCGAGGACTGACTCTGCGGGCCCTTGGGCTCTGCCGCCCCGGAGGAGGGGCCACCACTCGGCGACGCCTCCCCGTGCCTGACGCGGTCGCGCTCCTCCTCCGACAGCGACTCCCACTGACCGCGCAGGGACGCCATTCCTCCGCCCAGGGCGCGTGCCACCGCGGGGTCGTCGAGGGCATCGCGCAGGGCGAGGCGGCCGGAGAGCAGCTTCTTGGCGGCTTCCTGCATGTCCTTGCTGACTCCGTCGGTCTCGGTCAGCTTGCGCAGGGCGGAGTTCAGCGAACGGATCTGCGCCGGTTCGAGTGCCTCGTCCAGTACGCCTCGGTCCTGCGAAGAGCCGTCCCGGTTCGGTGAGTTGTCGGATTGCTTGGCCATGTCGCTTCTCCTCGCTGCTCCTGTCCGCACTCGGCACCCGCAGTATCTCCCGTCACGCGGGGGCGCGGTGCCGCGGCCGGCCTCGGAGGGTAGTCTGCGCTCCGTCAACCATGAGTTGATCTTACTTTCGCTCATGCAACGCTCATCCAGTACGGGGTCCCCAGGCATGTCGACGCCTCCACCGCAGTACCCGAATCAGCCGTACGGGCAACCGCAGTACGGTCAGCCGCAGCAGCCGTATGGCCAACCACAGCAGCCGTACGGGCAACAGCCGCAGCCGCCGTACGGATACCCGCCCCAGCAGCCGCAGCCGCCGGGCGGGCCTCAACGTCCGCAGCCGGGAGCCGCGTTGCGGATGGTGAAGGCCGCGGTCGTCGTCATCGCGGTCGTCGGCGGACTGGGCTATTACGTCTGGGACTACAACACCAGCCCCACCGGCGGAAAGGCGAAGGCGGAGGCGTCGGCGTCGGCCGCCGCCGAGGAGGCCAAGACGCACGAACCGGAGGTCGGCGACTGCGTCAAGGTCGCGGACCCGAAGGGCGAGCCGGTGCCCACGGTCGTCGACTGCGGCTCACCGGAGGCCGAGTACAAGATGGGTGAACTGCTGCCCGGCCAGGGCCAGGAGTGCACGTCGGCGTACGACTACGGCATTCAGCACTACAACAGCCGGCGCTTCGACTACACGATGTGCTTCACGAAGGTGTGAGCTGGGGTTCGCCCGTGTCGGGGCGGCGGACCGAAGCTGGGGTGGGGTCAGGGCAACGCGTTCCCCAGCGTCGCGCCCACCGCCGCCACGATGATCGCCATCAGGGCCCAGCGGGTACGGCCGCGTCGTGCCAGCTCCACGCCGGGACCGGCCAGGGCGAGGCCCACGACGTACGCCACGGTCCAGACGCCCGTACCGCTGTCGAGGCGCCCGACGATCCCGAACAGGCAGCCCAG
This sequence comes from Streptomyces sp. NPDC111802, assembly GCF_055634335.1. NCBI lineage: Bacteria > Bacillati > Actinomycetota > Actinomycetes > Kitasatosporales > Streptomycetaceae > Streptomyces > Streptomyces sp. NPDC111802. The sequence continues at coordinate 22,631 of NZ_JBVKCZ010000037.1, forward strand.
CCCGACCAGCGCGCCGGCGCCCATGAGGCCGATACGGGCGCTCCACGCCTGCTGCGACCGTTCCGTCCCGAATGCCGGAGCCCGCAGCTCTCGGAAACGCACCTGGAGTCCGTCCGTGCCCTGCCGGACCGAATCCCCCTCGCCGCGTTCCGCCAGCGCCTGTTCTCCGTCGTGCGTCGTCATGACGAGGCAGCGTAGTACCAGTCGTACGGGCGTGAAGCACCGGCAAGCCGTGAGCCGGGGGATCGGCGGGTCGCGCCGGCTCCGGAAGGCGTAAATGCGCTGCGGCCGAGGCGCGTTGGCGGGCGGCACGCGCCCGCCGACCACGTCCCGGGATTCGATAGGCTCACGCACCATGTTGCCCCCGCACACACCTACGCCCTCCCCCAACGCCACGGTCATACGGACCGGCCGCAGAGGCGCCATGACCGGGCTCCCCTGTTCCGTCGTCCTCATAGCGATCGGCTTCGTGGGCGTCTTCGGCGCGGTGCTGGTTGCTACCGGGAACCAGAAGGGTGAGTCGAGCGTCGCGGGTTTCGCGGGGCTGCTGGTCATGCTGGCGCTCGGCGTCCTCGGTGCCTTCCTTTTCATCGGCCACTGGGCGAACCGCCACAACCGGATCCTCCTCGACCACACCGGCCTGTGGGTCGACAACGGCAAGGCCCGCAACGTCATCCCCTGGCAGACCCTCGCCGGAGTCGGTCTGTACTGGAGCAGGTTCGGCCGCACCACGAAGGTCTACTCGCTGGAGCTGTTCCCGTCCGGCCCCATCGACCGCGACGACCCGGTCCTGTGGACCCTGGTCCGCGACGAGGAGCCACTGCACCCCGACCTGCCGCGCCTGCGCCACCGCCTCCCCTTCCCCGCCGCCCAACAACAGCAGGTCACCTCGGCGGTCAAGCAGTACGTCCCGCACATCTGGCTCGGCGAGTCCGAGCGCGCCGAGGGTCACATCGGCCGGCCCGACGTCAGGGGGCACCGGGAGCGCACCCGGGGCCGTACGCACTGAACCGAGCGGTGTCGCCACCGGACCGGTGCCGGGACCGCTGCCCTTCGCGCGACGGTGGCGACCTGCAACGGATTTGTGACAGCAACCCCCTGAACCAGCCTGCTGGTAAGTCCGTAAACTTTGCGGGCGGCTGTACTCCTGGGTGATTTCCCTTGACGGGTGGGGGAGTTGTACAGCCGTCTGGCTTACGGGGGTGCTAGCTGCTGTGTCGATGATGCTGCCGGACGAGCTCGAGTGGGTTCTCGAGATGCTGGGCTACAGGTGGCCAACGGCGGACGAGGACAAGCTCAGAGACTCGGCCGCCCTGTGGCGGGAGTTCGGCGAGAAGGTCAACGGGCTGCACACCGCCGCGAACGCCAGCGCCCGCCAGGTCCTGGCGCACAACGCCGGGGAATCGATCGACAAGTTCTCCAAGACCTACGAGAAGTTCGACGGCGGCGCGGGCGACGGCTACCTCCGGAACGCCGCCGAGGCCGCCTTCATCATCGCGAATGTGATGGAGGCCTGCGCCTACCTCGTCGAGTTCGCCAAGTGGGCGGTGATCGCCCAGCTGATCGCCCTGGCCATCGAGATCGTGGCCGCGCACGCCGCCGCGCCCTTCACCTTCGGCCTGTCCGAGGTCGCCGGCCTCGGCGCCACGCAGGTCACCCGGCTGATCGTGCGCCGCCTGCTCGACGAGCTCAAAAAGGCGTTGATGGAGGCGATCGTCGAGGCGATGAAGGAGCCCGCGATCTCGGCGATCGAGGCGATCATCACCGACCTCATCCGCCAGACCGTGAACGTCGGCTTCGGCGCCCAGGAGGGCTACGACATCGGCGCCACCATCAAGGCCGGCGGCACTGCGGGCCTGGACGCCCTGAAGCAGACCCCGCAGACCCTTGCCGAGGGCGTCCGCGACAGTCTGGGGCAGAAGGCGGGCAGCCGGGCCCGGCACGCGGTCGACAGCCGCATCGATGGGTACGACGGGCCGTCGGGGCCGTCGGGGGGTGACATCGGCGGCGACTCCGGGTCGGAGAGCCCAAAGTCCTCCTCGGATTCCCCTTCCTCGGATTCGTCGTCCTCGGATTCGTCGTCCTCCGACTCCTCTTCCTCCGACTCTTCGTCTTCCGAGTCAAGTTCGTCAGGGTCCGACTCCAACACCTCGACCCGTGCGGGCAACGGCAACATTCCCGGCGCGAACATAGGCAACGGCATATCCGCCGACACGGGCGGCAACGACATCGGCGCACCCAATATCGGTGCGGATCCCGACTCCGGCTCCGGGTCGGGACCGGATGCCGGGAATCCCTCGTCCTCGGACAGCCCGTACTCAAGGCCGGGTCCCTCTGCGGGGCCGTCCCTGTCGGACTTCGACGACCCCTCACCCGGCGGTCCCTCGTCCAACGGCTCCGACTCCAGCAGTTCGTCCGGCACTCCGAGCACGTCCGGCCCTTCGCACTCGGGCGGCGGCCCGTCCGTCTCCGGTCTCTCCTCGCCGAGCCCGCACTCCGGACCGGCTCCCACATCGTCGGGTGGTACGTCGTCCTCGCCGGGCGGCGGCTCGATCGGCACCAACATCGACAGCCTGGCCGCCACCACCCCCACGCAGTCCAACGCAGCACCGACACCGACGGCCGACTCCTCTCCCTCCAGTTCAGGCAGCCGGTCGGACGGCGGCTCAGCGATGCCGACGTCGCCCACGGCACCTTCCACCGGGGGTGCGGCACCGGGTGGGCACCACAGTCCCAGTGCCTCCGGCAGCGCTCCGTCCGCTACGAGCCCGAATCCCAACTCGGGCCCGGCGAAGAACCCTTCCGTCGGCACGCCGTCCGCCGCAGGGACCGGTCCCGCGTCCACACCGAGCCCCACGTCACCGACGACGCCTCGGAGCACGCCGACACCGACTCCGGACGGCCGAACACCCGGTACGGCGGACGGGCGTACATCCAGCACGCCCGACGGGCGAATACCGACTCTGCGCACACCTGGGAGCACGACGCCGGGCGACGCGACCACGCCTCGCAACACGCCCGGCAACACGCCCCCGGGCGACCGCTCCACGCCCGGCAACACCCCTGGCACGACCCCGGGCGACCGCACACCGCCCCGCAACACCACGGACCCGGCCACCGGCACCCGTACCACCACCCCGGGCCAGAACCCGAGCACGACCAGCCCGAACCAGAACCCGGCCCAGTCGACACCCTCCAGGACCGCATCGCCGTCCGCGAGCACCCCCACGTCGACGCCTTCCCCCTCGACCAGTACCGGCCCCGGGCACACCCCGACATCGAGCAGCGGCACCCCGAACTCCTCGACCCAGCCCGGTTCCGCCACCAACTCCCCCACCCCTCAGGGCACGCCCGGCACTCCGAACCAGCCGAGCGCCGGCCCCTCCCCCGCCAGGCCACCCCACCAGCCCGCGGGCAGCACGCCGAACACCCCGAACCAGCCGGGGGCGCAGCCCAACACCCAACAGCCCCCGGCGAACACCCCGAACCAACAGCAGCAGCCGCAGGTCATCCCGGTCCCGGTCCACCACGTGACCGTGACCCCGACGCCGAACAACCAGCCCCAGCAGTCCACCCCACAGTCCCCGGACTCCACCCCTCACAACCCCAACCAGCAGAACTCCTCGGACACCCCGAAGCCGAAGGAGCCCCCGACTCCGGCCTCGGAGACCCGCAACACCAATCCCCCGGGCGGCGTCACCGACCCCACCCGGGCGGAGCAGGACGCCCTCGACAACGCGGTCCCCCGAGACGAGAACGGCGACCCGACCCGGCCGCCCAACCCGGCGGACGGCCGCTGGGTCGAGCGCATCAACGGCGAAGGCCGGGACGCCCCCGGCCGCAACAACAACTGTGTCGACGTGGCCCTGTCCACGGTGGACACCTACGCGGGCAACCCCACGGCAGCGGCCAGCCGTACACCCGACCTGGACGCCGACGGCAACCCCTCGGACCGCGGCGAAAAGGGCGGCCGCGACCGCATCGAGAACACCCTCGGCGCCCGCTTCAGCGACATGGGCAACGGCCGCGACGCCTTCAACCGCCTGGAAAACACCCTCCGCAACAGCGGCCACGGCTCGCAGGCCGTGATCATCACGCAGGACGCCAACGGGCGGGCGCACGCGTGGAACGCCGTCAACCACAACGGCGAGATCACATACATCGACGCCCAGACGGGGCAGCAGAGCTCGACGCCGCTGCACAATGGGAACAACGGTGTCTTCGCGATTCCGCTGGACGGGAACAGGCAGCCGGTCTCGCCCGACGGTGGACCCACGGGTGACCGCTCACGCCCCGACAGCACCAACCAGGCCGGCCGAGAGACCCCCCTCACTCCCGCCGGGACCGACCGACGACCGGCGGAGGATCCAGCAGGCGCAGATCCGAAGCAGGACGACCAGAATCCGCCCGACGACCCGACCCGGGAAGAGCGCAACAAGTCGTTGCCCAAGCCGGAGGACAGAACGGAAGAGCACCAGAACCTCCCTCCGGACTCGCCCCAGCAGGAGATCCGCAACTACCCGAGCGACGACCAGGACCAGCACAAGGACTACGACCCGGATGCTCCGCGCGGTCTGAAGGTCCACCGCATCGGGCTGGACCCCGTACACGACAGTCTCCGGAACTGGGCGGACGAAGGCCGTCTGACGCCCCTCCTGCAGACTGCCGCGGACCGGATGGACGCGTACAACCAGGCCCGCGAGAACGGCGACACCGACCTGCCGCCCACCGCGTTCACGCGACAGGAACTGGAAGACGCCCTGGGCGACGACTTCCGTCAGATGAACGACGGACAGCGGTACGCCGTTGTCGCCTCGCTGGCCCGGCTCAGCCTTGGATACCACGAGAGCCAGGGAGTGGGACACAATCCCGAACACGACCGGGACGGCCGCCCCTACGCGGACTCCACACGCTCCGACGGAACACCCGACGTAGCCGCCGACAACGATCGGGCGCGCAGCTCCGAGGCCCGCGACGAGGCCAACGCGAAATTCCCGAAGATGTACCGTTCGGACCCGGAGACCAACAAGAACATCTCCGAACTTCATCATCGAGTCACCGGAGAACACAAAGCCAGCCCCACCAATGCCCAGGTCAACGCCCTCATCGACGCCATGGCGCCACACAAGCCCGACTTCTCAGGCAAGAACTACGCCGTCATCGAAGTCGTCGACAACAAAGGAAACAGCACCTTCGTCGTCGACTCCTCAGTCCCGGCGGACCCCACTGGTGTCAGTCCCCGGCACTCGGAGAAACACCTCCTCGACTGGTTCGACAGAACGAACTCAGGTCCGGAAGGCAAGAAGTACCGGATGGCCGGCCTCTACACGGAGCGCGAACCGTGCGGTTCCGGGCAGGGGCACGCCGATTGCTCGACACGACTGCGTACGCACCCGGATTTCAAGGACGGAAAGGTTCCCGTCTACTACAGCACCACGTACCGGACCGATCCCGAAGGTGTGGCCCAACGGGACGCAGCACGGGAGAAGTTGAAGAGCCAGCAGGAGAAGAGCGGGCTCACCGACCAGCAGATAGCCAACAGGGTGAAGAAGATACGCACCGAGAATGAGGAGGAGATGCAGGCCGAGATGGATCGCCATCTCTCAGCCATCGGCTCGGTTTGGGCGAAGGCTATGCTGCACGTCGATCCGCCGCAGTAGGGAGTTCCATGTCCGAGTCGTCCCACGGCCCCGAACGCCTCGCTCCGGACCAGGCAGTCGCACAGATACGTGACTGGTGGGGCGACGGCGACCCCAAGAAGAGGCATGTGGAAGTCGTCAGCGTCACCGGCACGACGGGCGTCCTCGAAGAAGTGCACCGGCACATCGCCCAAAGTGTGTTGCTCGATGCCACGGAAGTGGATGCGGAAGACGTGTTCCGAAGCGCTCTCAGGCTCGTCGGGGTGCCCGAGGACAAGGCGCGGCCCTATACCTGGCGCGAGGCCGTCCGTCGGCACGGGGCCGGCAAGCTGGTTCTGATCACACTCGCGGGCCAGGCAGGGCTCACCCGCAGGTCCGCCCAGCCATCTCTCGTTCGCGAACGGGTGTCGGAGCGTCTCGCCCTCGCCGGACCGAGCGTTGTGGTCGATGCGCCGCCCCCGGCTCCTGACGAACGGCCGCGTCGTTGGCCTCAGCTCTGGCTTGACGACACATCGCCCGACGGCCAGCAGATCGCACGCGCGTCCGCAATCGTAGCCGCCTCGCAGTCTCCGCAGTTGCGGGCACTGGCCCTGTCCGAGCCACGACGTGTGCCCTGGGAAGCCTGGAACGAGCTGGCCCGAGCCGCAGAAGCCCCGGGCCACGACGAGGCAGCCCTGCGCGAGCTTGCCGACCGCTTCCCCGAAGTCCTCACCGTGACCGACGCGGAAGTCTCCTTCGCCGACGAAGCGGTGGCCGAAGCACTGCGCCGTGAGACACCGGCCGAGTTGAGCCAACAGGTCAACAGCCACATGGCCCGGTGGCTGCGCGAGCTCGCTCCCCGGCTGCGGCACCCGGACGGCTGGGCCGCCTCCGGCCCACTGGGCCGTTACGCCGCCCACGGTCTGGCCATGCACGCGGTACAGGCAGGCGAGTTCGACGAGCTGCTGCGAGACGGCGGCGTCCTGGCCAACCTTCCGCAGAACGCACTCCTGGACGCAGCCCACTGCGCGCATGACGGATCGGTGCCCGGTTCCAACGCAGCCGCCGACGCGGTGTACTTGTGGATGTACGGGGTGGCGCCGACGAATCAGGGCGAGTGGGCGGCGTGGCTGCACCTGATGGCCAAGGCGCGCAACGACGCCGAACTGTGCGCCGCCATCGAACAATCCGGCGTACGTCTTCCCTGGAAGACCCGATGGACCCACTGGCGCCCCCCGGGCGGCTACGACCCGAGCTACCTCGAGCCCGGTCCCGTCTACACCCTGTTCGAGGTGCGCTGGCACGGTCGCCCGGCGGTGGCCGCAAAGGCCTCGGACAAGGGTGTGCGTGTGTGGGACGCCCAGACCGCGGAGCTCGTAGCAGGCCCCTGGTTCGACGAGGACTTCCCCGACGAGGCCACGAATGCACTGACCTGGCCCCCGGAGACGGGCTGGGCCGGCCCGACCCGTCGACGCGAACTCCTGGCTCACAACGACAGCGAGGAGGGGCCCGATGACGAGTTCCTGCCTGTCTCACTGCGTATGGGCGCCCTGACCGTGTTCGCCGGCCCCGGGGGTGCCTTCGCCGTGGAGGCCGCCGATACGGAAGCAGAGCACGTCCTCACTCCCCTCCGCGGGGCTCCGCTTCTTGGCGCAAAGACAGCCGCAGGCCCCACTCTCCTCACGGACGCCTCCGCGACGACCGCGGCCGATCTGGCAAAGCTCTTCCCCAACGCGCCCGTTCTGCGCAGCCGACCGGAAGACCTGCCGACCGGACTCACCGACGAAACGGCCCGCCGGGTACTCACCAGCATCGGTCTTCCCGTCATGGACGAAAAGGGAATCAGGCTGGAGCCTGATTACGACAAATTCCTGTGGGAACTGGCCTGGACCAAAGACATCGAACAGCCCGCAGAAAGCGGCCCGTTCTTCCAGATCGGTCTGTGGATGGGCGCCGAGATCGTGATCGACGGCCCCTCCGGACACGTCCTGCGCATGCCGCGCACAGCCGACGAGAGCGGGCTCGACGGTTTCCTCGTCGCAACGTCCCTCGACCGCTTCCTGGCCATGGTCACATGGTGGATCACCGGACGTCGCATTCTCGGCACGGTGGAGAACCGGGACGAAGACCATCTGTTCCGGCAGCACATCGAAGATGCCGTCTGGGAAATCGACGCGGCCGGCTCCCAGTCCGAAGCGTGGACGTACGCACTGCATAACGACTGACGCACCCAACGAGCGTGACTGGCGGGGGACGGCCTTGGGATTCCGCGGCCCAGTCCCGCGCCGGCCAGGCGCTGGTGTCCGCAACGGCGGACGGCAGACCGGGGCTCTGGCCCCAACAGGGACCGGTGGGCCGGTACGCCGCTCGCAGGTTCCGCTCGTCCCCGCGCGGAGCGGGAGCCGCGTGGCCAGCTCTTCCGAGTCGAACGAGCACGCGGCGGCTTGGACCGCGTGACGGAGGACGTCGCCGCGCTGACCGCAGTCGCGGACGATCTTGTAGTTCTTCATTCGGCCGATGCCATGTTCCACGCGGGTCCGGACCTTGCGGTGCTCGGCGTTGTCGTCCTCCTCGGCCTGGAGGAAGTCCCGCCCGGGACGTTTCTCAAGGCCTACGCCTTGCCGACGCCAAAGAGGCCTGCATAGAGAAGACCTGACGGTAGGAAAGACCTGACGCATGAGTACCACCCCGAACCCGGATGAAGTCACGGCAGAACTCGCGCTGAACCGTGCGCTGCGATGGATCGACCGGCCTCGCAACACCAGCGCCTGGCTGTGGATCGGCGGGCGCGCGGGCAGCGGCAGAACGGCGCTGCTACGCGCGGTCGTTGCCCGCCATCCGGCCGCGGCCCACGTCGACTGCGCCGGCAGGTCCGCGGAGGAGGTGGCCCGGGACGTGGCCTCGGCCCTTGGCATCGCCGCCACGGACTCCTTCAAGGGCAACTTCGCCGTCGTGGTCGGCCGGATCAGCGACGACCCCGTGGTCGTACTCACCAACACGCAGTGGGCGGGCCGGTTGCGCACCTCGCGCGAACCGGAGCGTGTGCTCGATCAGGTGGCACGGGCGCTGATCAAGCACCATCGGCGCGGGCTGCGGATGCGCTTGCTGGTCGAAGTCGACGATGCTCCGGGCAGGGCTGCCGAGTTGGGCGGACGGCATCTGACGCTGCAGGGGGGCTTCGAGGCCATGCCCGGCTTGGCGGAGCCGGACGAGGATGCGGCCTTGTCGTCCGCCCTCCGTGCACTGGCCTTGGCCGAGCACCGCTTCGTTCCCATGTCCGTGTGGTCCCTGCTCTGTTCGGCCCTCGGCCGGGACGTCCCGGAGTCCCGGCTCGAGTCGCTGCTCGGCGACGCGGCGGCCGGTGACTGGATCCATCGGACGGACGACGGGGCGGGCACTCCCCTCGTGTCCTTCAAGCAGGAGGCAGTGGCCCGGCAACTGCGTACGGAGATGCCTGCCGAGGAGGCCAGGTCCTGTCACGCGCGCGCAGTCACCGCGCTGTCGGCCACAGACGCCTCCGCGGCGACACGCTGGTACGCCGGTCACGCCCTGGCCGGTCACGCTGCGGCGGCCGGCCGGTTCGACGCATTCCTCGAGGACGTCGCAGCAGTCACCGGGGTCGGCCACGAGTCGCTCTTCGAGGCGTTCGAGGCCGCGTTCCAGGAGCTGCCCATCCCGCAGGGAAGTGCCGGGGCCCGCCTCCATTACCTGACGCGCCGTGGTGTTCGGCCGTCGTCCCAAGGTGAGTGGCTGGCGCTGTTGCACCTGACCCTGATGCAGGGCGGGCCGACGGAGAAAGCAGCCGCCGATCGGCTCCTGTCGGCGGCCGGGCCCGTGGCCCTGCCCTGGCGGACGCTCTGGGCCGAGGGCGTCGGTGCCGGCGTTTTCAGCACGGACGCACTGGTCAGGCGCCCCGTCATCCGGACACTCCGGATCGTGCACACACCGACCGGCGACCTGCTCACGGCCCGCACCCGCCGCGACCACATCGGCACCTGGGACCTGGCCACAGGCGCTCCCCGAACCGAGCCCGCAGAGGCAGCGGACGCGTCCGGCATGACACAGGCGGATCAGGGGCCTCAAGGATGGCGCCCTGCCGGAGCCGCCGGCGGCGAAGTGGATCTGCCCCGCATGCCCGAGTACATCCGTCGCGGCGTACGCTCGGGCCGTCTCATCGCTCTGGCCTCGACCGACGGGGTGTGCGTGGTCGAGATCAATCAGAGCGCCGAGCAGGAAGCCGCACCAGGCCTCCTCAAGTGTCTGGTGGGCACCGACACGAAGCTCGCTCCGGCGGACTTGCCGACTGTGGCCCTGACCCCCACGACCGATTGGCTGACCGACGTCTGGGGAGCTGCGGCGGTCAACCGTTTCCCGCAGGAGACCCTGCCGGCCACCCTTTCTGACATCGGCGCGCGCGAATTCCTCTCCACAGTCGGCTTCCCCTGTGTCACCGGCTTCCTCGAACTCGACACCACCGGCCTTGCGGACACGGGCCTGCGCCCCGTCACCGAGCCCCTCGGCAAGCCGGCCGAGACGGAGCCCACGTATTTCTCCCTCGGCAGCTGGCAAGGTGCGCGACTCCTCCTCGACGGCCGCGACGGGAGCGTGCTGCAGGACGGTTCGTCGGGGATCGACGACGCGCTGGCCGGAAGCAGTCTCGGCCAGTTCGTCGCCATGGTCCGCCTCTACTACTGGTGGTTCGCCTCCGACTGGTCGGTCGAGGACACCGAGACGGATGTACGTCACTGGCTGAACCGCATCGACCCTCAGGCCTTCCGGACACAGGGCTGGCAACGGGTCTTCGAGGACTACAACTTCGACGACCGGGTCTGACGGATCCACCTGGGCGGCCGGGCCGAGGTGCTCCGCGTCCCCGCGGGCGCGCCCATCGGTGTCGGCGGCGGGCCCGGCGATCATGCGTGGCGCCGTCCGGGCGTGCCGGCCGACCCGGTTGCTCGGCGACGCATTCCGTGCGCGACCGGGCGAATCCGGGGGGCTACGAAGCGTCGGCGATGTATGCGGAATTCGAGCCCTGTGGAGACCTGGATCGGCGGCGTCCTGCTCCTCGACGGCCCCACCGGCCGCGTACTGCGACAGTCGAGGAAGGGCGCGATCGACGACGAGCGGCCCGGCGACCCCCTGGCCGGCTCCTCCCTGGCCCAGCTCACCGCGGTGGTGTGCCTGCACTGGAAGTACATGCCGGCCTACAGCACGAGCGGCGGCCTCGACGGGGAGGATCTCATCGACGAACTCAGGTCCTGGCTGGCGGCCATCGACCCCGCCGCGGCAGCCACGAGAAACTGGGGCCACGTCACGGACACCGACGAATTCATCTGCCCGTAGGCATCCATAGACCTCGACACGGCGGGCCCGCCACCACCGGCCCGGCCGTTCCCGGTTCAGCCTCTCTCGACCACCCGGCGCCAGTCGCGCAGACAGGAAGGGATCACCCCAGTGCCCGAGATCAACGCTGAGGACTGGGCTCTCATCGAGGTCTGGCGGGAGCTACCCGCACGGCAGCGGCGGGTGTTCTCTGTTCTCGGTCCTGCGCTCAGCGGCAAGACCGCGTATCTACGAGCAGTTCGGGACCGCTGGCCCAGCGCCACACTGATCGACTGCCGGGGGATGAGTGCCGATACGAGCTCGGTACCTGGATGTACTCCAGGCTCCTGCTCGACGGCAGCACCGGTCGGCTCTTCAGGGACACCACGGGTGGCTCGCCCGCCCCCGTCGCCGGCAGCAGCCTCACACACTTCTTCGCCATGGTCCGGTTGTACGACGAGTTCCGCAGGACACACTTCCCCTACGTCGCCGACCACAAGGACGCGCAGCACAACCTCGCCAGGTGGTGCGAGCAGATCGATGGTGCCGCCACCCGGGCCGAGGCGTGGACGCTCATCCTCGACGGGCACGACTTCGAGGACAGCACCTGGGACTTGGCCTCCTACGGGGCTGAATGGGTCTGACACCTGGGTGACCTGGGCGGGGGGGGGGCTTGCGGCCGGACGGTGCTGGATCACTGCCGTGTGCCGATGTGCTCCAGCAGGGGACGGTCGCGGCTTGCTGAAGCCGAGCGCGCCGTCAGTGACTGGCTGGTTCGAGCCTCGGCAACGTGGATCGATATTGCCCTTGCTGATACCGCGTTTGAGATCTCGTCGTAGGACAATCGGGTGTGCCCCGCCCCTTGAACCGTGACCGATCCCTTGAAGAGCTTGAACGCGACCGCTGGCCAGCCCCGTCGACCGACGCCACCCGTCTTGTCGCTACGGTGCACGCCTTGCGGCGTCGGCCGATCGGTGAGCTGACCGTCGAGGACATGCGTCTGTTGATCGGGCAGGACATTGGACTGCCCGATCTCCTGCCGCTGGCACTCGAGGTGTTGCGGGACAACCCCGATGGCAGAGGGGGACATGTACGAAGGTGATCTACTGTCCGCGGCCCTCACCAGGAACCCAGCGGTCTGGACTGAGGCTTCCGGACTCGGCCGAGAGCTTCGCGTGATTGTCGCGGAGTTGACCGACCTGCCACCTGACCTGCAGCAGAAGGTTGAGCGGTTCATGACTCCGTAGAGCACTGATGCGGGGTGTGGCAAGCCCTTCCACGGCGGCTGCAACAGCTTGGCCCGCCAGCCGGCCCGCGCCGTACTGCCTCGGACCAGGAACAGCACGGCGGTCATGCTGCAGATCACCGACCGCCGACTCCAACTCGCGTACGCCTCCCGAGCCCGTTCCTTCACCGGCAGGCCCGGCGCGACCGAGGCGGGGTGGACCACGGACCTTCGCAATGTCACCTGGATCCGCGACCGCAGCGACGTGGCGGGCGGCGACCACGAGATCGGTTTCGTCGACGGCCCATGGTGCTCGGTCCCCTTCGGCGGCCAGGGCTGGAGCCGTACAGCCTCCGCTTTCCCGGTGGGTTGAGCCACCTGGACCCTACTCCGAGCCCGGCGGTCTTCACGTAGTCCGCGCCGACCCCCACGGCCCCCTCCTGATCTCACTGATAACTTGCTGTTCCTATCTGTTCACTCCGTGGGAATCCGATGAGCCAGCCGCCGTTCCAACCGCCGCCCCAGCAGCCCCCGCAAGACCCCGGCAACCCGTACATGCAACCGGCCCCGCCGCAGCAGGCACCGGGGTTCGGCCCGCCGGCCGTTCCCGGCCAGCCCCCCGTGCAGGCTGGAGTGCCGCCCGTCCCCGGCCAGCCTCCGATGCACCCCGGAATGCCCCCGGCCCCGGCCCCGGGGCAGCCGATGCAACCGATGTACCCGATGCAGTCGACATCGCCGTTCCAGGCGCCCTACGGGCAGCGCCCGAACGCAAGCGGTCACCCCGTAGGCGCCGTCTTCCTCGGCCTGTTCGCGTCGGTCATCGTCTCGCTGCTCTACAGCGGTCTCGTCCTGGCCACATACAAGGACCAGACCCTCACCCAGGCGCACACCATCTACCTGGTCCACGCGCTGATCAACGGCGCGATCGTCGGATGCCTGGTCGGTCTGGTGGGCCATCGCAGTACCGGCGCCCACGTCAGTGGGGCCGTCATCGCCGCGGCCGGCACCTTCTTCGGCTTCACCAACGCCATCCCGCTCCTCATCGCCGAGAGCCAGTCGACCGCTGCCATCGGGGACATGATGGAGGCCGACCCGCTCATCCCGGCCAAGGCGTGGTGGAACAACGAGATCGATGGCGGAGTCGACTGGTTCTCGCCGCTCGGCCTGCTGCTCGCGGCGGCCGCCGCGTGGGGCCTCGCGTACCTCATCGGTAGCAGGCGCCGTCAGATGTGACGTCTCATCAGGTGCCGGTCCGGGCCGCCCTCTTGGAGCCCGGTCGGTAGCCGAGCCCCGGTCCTCGGCGAGCTCGCTTCAGCGCAGAGCCGGGCTGTCGCCGAGGCTCGCCAGCGCTACGGCGACGCAGATCACCGTGATCGCCCAGCGCGTACGGCCGCCCCGAGCGAGGACAAAGCCCAGACCGCCGAGGACAACACCCCCGGCATACGTGGCGACCCAGACACCCGCCGCGTCACCCCCACCGAGCCGTACGACGATCAGGACGAGGCAGACGAGGGTCACCAACCCAGCGAACGCCGCGTACAACCCACGCACCCGGCGCGCATCGCGCCGCCGCCCCTCCGCGAGCTCCGCCCGGCCCTGAGCCTGCAACCGCGCCCGCAGCTCATCGCCATCCCCGGACGACGAAATGCCCATCGCGCTACGCCCCCTCGAGCGACGCCAACACGAACGTCAACGGCAGTGTGGCGAGGGCCAAGGCGAGCCCTGACGCTGCCATCCCCGCACGGATCTCACTCTTGCCCCGAATGCCCAGATAGGCGGCGGCCAGCGGCAGCACACAACACAACAGCAGACTGAAGTGCCAGCCCTCTTCCTTGATGAAGAAGACCATCGCGGCCAAGCACACCGGCACCGAGGCGACGCTCATGACGCGACAACGCGAGAGGAAGAGCTCGAGGTCGCTGACCCCACCGAAGAAACTCATGACGACCTGGCCTCCTGGCGCCTACACCGCGGCGTGGTCGTAGCCACTGGTACCCACCTGCGGAAAACCGTCCGCTGCCGAGAACCCGTTCACGGCCGCCGACATGACCACCCCGAGCGCGGCCAGCGCCGACGCGAACGTGTCGAACGCCTTGGCCGCCTCGGCCCACATCTGCATGAGCCGGATGGCCTGTGCCGCTGCCAGCGCGAACATCGCGATCGACGCGGCCTGCCCACCGACCGGGATGGCGTTGACGGCCTGTGCCGCGAGCAGATTCACCAGCCAGATGACGAGCAGATCGCAGAACATCACCAGGAACGACTTGAGGAATTCCGCGAACTGGAACGCCATCTGCGCCGCCTGCGCATAACAGCTCTGCAGGGACTTGAAGGTCTCCTTGATCTCCTCGAGTTTCTTGGTGAACTCGTCGAAGTACACGGTCGCGGCGTTCGCGGCGTTGCCGTCCCAGCTCAGACCGACGTTCTGCGTGCCCTTGCGGACATTGGCGGCCACCGCGTCGCAGAAGGAGGCGAGATTGCCCCATACGTCGGAGCAGTCGTTGTACTTGTTCCAGTCGCCGAACACCCAGTTCGTACACTCGGCGAAGGGGTCGAAGTCGAAGAGCAGTTTGGACGCCTCCACGGCCATCGCCGAGGGGCTGCCCAGGTCGAGGACGCTGCCCAGCGTCTTCTGCACGGGGTTCATCTGGTACTCGTCCGCGTGACCCGACGCGTACTTGACGATGGGGTTCGTCGGGTCGCCCGGAGGCTTCAGCACATCCACGGCGTCACTGGCGTCGGAGAAGTCCTGCGGGTCGCCCCCGGAACCGCCGCCCGACACCTTGGATCCCGGATAGGTGGCGTCGAGCTTGGCCGCCTCGTCGGTGTCCGTCTCCCGGTAGTACTTGGCGGTGCCCGTCAGTTCCTTCTCGGATGCCTCCAGAAGGCTCTTGACCTTGTCCAGAGCCTTCTTGGCCTCGCTGACGTACTGGTCGTGGTCACCCGCGACCAGGTCCCAGGCCGCTCCGCCCGCCGACTTCTCGATCTGCGCGTGATTGCCGGTGTACGAGACAGCCTGCGCACTGCCGTCCGCGGCACGCCCCACCAGCTTCGAGAAGCCGTCGATCGCACCGGGTTCTACACGAAAGTTCATATCTCCCCCATTGCCTGCATCAGATCAACGGTCGGCGGTTCGGTGCCGCCGGGCACGGCGACTCGCCACCGCGTACGACCGCTCAGCACCCCGGCACAGCACCTCAGCACCCGAGTGCCTCAGTACAAGGACCAGCCGCGTCCGTCGTGCCTCGACGGGCCCGACCGGTTCTCGGACTCCGCACGCCGTTCCTCATCGAGCTGCCGCCGCTGCTCCTCGAGCCGGCGCTCCCCGTCCGCGGCGAGCGCCTCACGCTCACTGTCGGACATGGAGGCCCACTTCTCGGCGAGCGGGGCCGACTGCGTCACGGCTTCCTCGGCATAGGCCGACACATTGGCCGCCTCACGCAGCCCCATGCGGCCGGAGAGAACCTCCTGGGCCATCTCCTTCAGCGCCGGACCGCCCAGCCCCGAGGCGAGATGCTCCAGCGACTGCCGCAGCATCTTGGCCTGGACGGCGTCCTGCTGGGTCATCTCCAAAAACTCGGAGTCGTCTACGCGTTTGTCAGAACTGTTGGCGGCGCTGTCCAAGGGATTACCTCATCGGAGGTTCGGCGGGTGTCGACCGGCGTGAACCTACCAACGCACGCGTGAACGCTTCAACACACGGTCGGTTCGGGCACCTCGTAGAGGAGCCGTATCGTCCCTGCACTCACGCGAATTGACCGGCGGGCGGCTGAGCGTGAAGGTTCCGAGGAGAATTGCGCGCCGTCGATCGAATTCATCAGATAGGGCGACAATCCATCCATACTGAATAAACTGCCCACTGTGCAGTACGTCTGGCCCCGATACGGCTGCCCGCACCTCAGCGCTGAACCGCCCGCCCTCCCCCGCCCGAGCCGCGCACCGGCGCATCCCGCTCAGCACGCTCCCGGTCCAGGTCCGCCTGCTGCCGCGCGTCCCACTCCACGAACCGGGCCTTGGACTGCTGGCGTTCCGCGTGCGTCTGGTCGTCGGCGGCCCGGCGAATCTCATGCATCCGCTGGTACACGGCCTCGGTGTAGCGGGGGTCCTGGAGGGCGTCCTTGATGTCGACACCCCCGCTCAGCACGGACCGCGCCATCTCACGCAGTTCGGGGCTGAGCGAAGTCGCGCCGGCGATCGTGCGCAGGGAACGGCGCAGCCGCAGGGCCTGCTCGGGGTCCCGGGCGATGCCCATGAGTTCCTCGTCCTGGATTTCCCGGTCCGCGGTCATGGGTGCGATGCGTCCTTGCTGTCGGCGGTGGAGGCGGTCGAGGCACTGAGGGCCGTAGAGGAGGTGCGGGCTCTGCGGGCGATGGGAGGCAGTGGCGGCTTCATCCGAACTCATTCCGAGCCCAGTCGTCCGCGGGCGCTGTGGAAGCGGACGAACCCGAGCCCGAGCGCGTCGCGGAGCTCGTTGTCGTCCCCCGACTGGCAGCCCGTGCGGTGTCCGAGGCGCTGGAGGACCCGGAGTCTGCTGAGGCGGCAGTGGCCGCACTTCCGTCGGAGGCCTGCACATCCCCGGCGCCTGAGGTGGCGCCGGCGTTGGCACCGTGACCGACCAGCGCGTCGACCCCCTGCTGTGCGCGATCCCCGACCGCTCCCGTGACGGTCTCCTTCGCGTGATCCACATACGTGTTCGGATCCGCGTAGCCGGCGAGCGAGGATCCCTCGCCCCCGCTGACCTCGTTCTTCAGGCCGTCCAGATATTCACCGGCCGCCGTCTTGGCGACGTCCGCCGTCTCGCCGAGGTCGATGCCGGAGCGTGCGTCGAAGTAGGCCTCGATGCTCTGCTGGCCGACGTTCTGAGCCATACCGACGGCGGCCTCGCGGGCCTTGTCCTTGGCGGCGTCGACCACCTTCTCCTGGACGAACTGCTTGACCTGGTCCTTGACCACCTTCTTGGCGACCTTCTTGAGGGCGTCCATGGTGGCGTGCTCCATGGCCTTGGTGACCGCCTCCATGACCTCCTTCTTGAGCCGGTCCAGCAGCTCCCGGACGATCAAGCGCGTGGCCTGAGTCGCGCCCAGCGCGCCGATCTCGGACAGCCCGAAGGTGAAGGGGGCCGCCGCCTGGGCCGCGATGATCTCGATGGCCAGGGCGATGAGCTGGGCGATCACGGACAATTTCGCCGTGAGGACCGCGATTGCTGCCGCGTCGAAGGCGAAGGCGATCACGTCGCAGGCGGTCTTCGCGTCCGGGAGATAACTGTCCTCGCCGTTCGCGCCCGTGTAAGCGCCCCAGTCCTTGCTGAAGCCCTCGATGGCGGAGCCGAAGTTGCACGCGACGACGGTGCGGGCGAGGCCTTCGCCCTGCGCCTCGATCTTCTCCAGTTCAGCACCGAAGCTCCGCCAGGTCTCGGCGACCTGGTGCAGCGCTTCTTCGTCGGCCTCGGGCCAGCTGTAGCCGAGGAGGTCGAGCACCCAGACGAGCTCGCCGGGCAGTGTGAGCGACATACCGATAACCCCGAATTCGCTTAGAGTTGACCGGCGATGCCGCCAAGCAGGCCACTGTTCGACGCCTCGGAGGCGTCGTAGTTACGAGCGTTGTCCTGCAGGTTGTGCCCGATCTGCTGGAGCCGTTCCGCGAGGCTGTCCATGGACGTGAAGATTCCGTCACGAATTGGCGTGTAAATGTCCCCGAAGATCTCTCCGAAATCGGCGTCCGCCCACGGCTCCCCGATCCCTTCGAGGTCACTCCGAAGACGCTTGGAAGCGCTCGCAAAATCGCCTCCGAGATCGGCGAACTTCTGCCCCTGACGCCGTAGTACGGCCGTGTCCACGCTAAAGGTGTCGAACATCGCCACTCTCCCCCGAACTCCCTTTGCAGCACGTCATATTGCACGACAGGCCGATAGCTTAGACTCCTCGCGCACACCCCAGAAACCCCATCGGTCAAGAGATCGTCAAGTTATCTAAAGGGACCCCCAAGTGGTGACAACGCGGCCGCGTTACAGCAGCTCAGCGAGCCTGTGGATGGGAAGACTCATCGGAGTGGGACTACTTCTCACCGCCGCTGCCGTCGCCACGGTGACCATTCCGGAAGTCCGCAGTGAACTCTCCGGTGACGGCACGACAGGAACCCTCACCGTTTCTTCATGCGAGACGCACACGAAGACCCACTACGGCACCCGTCGACGTTCCACCGAACTCAAGTTCAGCTGCACCGGAAGCTGGGCCGCGCAACACGGTGAGACTTCTTACCAAAACATAGAAGTGGACACTTCATCGCGTTTCGAGACCGGGTCGAAAATCCCTGTGGTGCAAGTAGGCGATACCTTCGAACTGCCGCAGGGCCGGCACCCCGGCGACGACGCCGCGATTCTCGCGCTGTGCCTCTCCTTGCTGGCATCCGGCATCTTCTGCCTTCTCACCGGCTTCGGCTCACGCAACGGCCCCGGTTTCACGGCCTCCTGGAATTCCCTGCCGGCCCCCACCGTCACCGGCCCTCTCGTGGGCGGCCTCTTCACCCTGGGCATCCTTGCGGCACTCGTCTGCGCATTCGCCCTGTGATGCGCGTATTCGCACTCTGAGGAGTCACCCCCAATGACACAAGTACAAGGCGCCCCCTGGCCCAACACCACCGCCCCCGGAGACCGTTCGGGCCTCGGCCGCCTCATCGGCGCGGGCCTGATCCTCGTAGGCATGGTCCTCCTGGCTCTGGGCGCCTACCTCGGCCCCTACTCCTATGCCACGTCCACCCCGGGCAAGCTCACCGTCGAGACCTGCACCGTCGACTACAAGTACCGCTCGAGCACATCGAGCAGTTCACGCAAGAAGACCAAGACCAAGTGGTGCTACGGCACCTTCACCGCGACCGACGGCTCCGCCAAGGACATCAACGCGGAGCTCAAGAGCGATGCCCTGCACCAGCGCGGCGACGTCATCGAGGCCCTCAAGACCGGCGAGACGTCCTACCAGCAGGACCACGGGTGGGTCGGCGCGATCGCGGTCGGCTGCGTGTGGTGGTTCGCAGCCCTGCTCCCCCTCGCCCTAGGCCTCCTCTGCACCACCACGGGCTTCGCCTTCGGCGGCACGTCCGACTTCCAGCGAGCCAGGCAGACGGCGGGGCAAGGCCTGATCAGCACGGTATACACCCTGATCGCGGTGGGCGTGATCGGCTTCGCGGTCAGCTTGCTGGTGATGTTCTTCGTGTAACGGGACCTGGAAAAGTCCCAAGGCTCCTGTTGAGCTCAAGGCCACGCCTCGAGCTCAACAGGAGCCTTGCCGTTCAGTGTGAGGACTCAGCCGGGGAAGGGCCCGTGAGGCTGCGCCATGCCGGCCACACCCGCCTGAACCGGGCGTCGGCCCGACCGCGCGAGGAGTACACCACCGATCAAGAAAACCAATCCCACACCGGCAGCAACGAGGCCCGTCATCCACAGTCCTTGGTCCAGCTCGGGGTGCGTGGTCTTCGGTGTGCCATCCGGAGTGGCCAGGTGCTCATTGCCCTTGTGCAGAACCGCCCCCGTCATGTCCTTGGGGGCGAAGCAGCCGCCTCCACTGCCGCATCCGCGTTGATCAAGCCGTAGCCGAGCATGGCGTTACCGCCCCCTGGGGGGCGATGGGTAGTGGCGATCAGCACGTCGTTCACCTGAGCGGGCGTCAGTTTTGGGTTCTTCGCGTGCATGAGGGCCACGACGCCGGCAGCGAGCGCACAGGCCGGCGAGGTGCCATCGACCGACCTGTAACCACCGGTGTTATTGGCGCTGACGATGTCGACGCCGGGCGCGGCCACATCGTTGTACGTATGCACGGTCGAGAAGTTGGCACGCCCACCCCCTGGCTTTGTGGCCGCCACCGAGATCACGCCTGCATAACCGGCAGGGTATGAGCCCGCGTTGAGTACGTCGCAGTGGGAATCAGAAGGAACGAAGCGGCCCCCCTCAACGAGTTGAGCATCGGCCTCAACCGAGCGGCCACGATCAGCAAGGCCATCAGCCCCGACCCGGACATGTGAGGGTGATGATTCCGATAGAGAGGCCCCTCGGGTGTCGGTTCTGTGTTGATCGAGGGCGGCGCATCCGTAGATCGTTTTCCCCTGCGAGTTCAGCTATCAGGCCTTGCGGGTCGTGCCAGTGCTCAAGTCGCTGCCGGGTGCAAGACCCTCCAAATGCCGCTTCACCTGACGTCCCGCACGCCTCCGGCCGGTCAGAACTGCCAGCACAGACGCAATGGCGAGAGCAACTGTCGCGACGTCACCGACACCAAGGGTGATCACGCCCAGGGCCATAGTGCCGAGCAGGAGCGCCTTCAGGACGGTGGAATTGGCGCTTGCTTCCACGGGGGAGGTGGGGTGAAGGGCTCGGAGCCCGCCTGCGGCCGGCAGTTCCCGGTCCGCCGGGACACGTGCGCTCATCGGCAGGTCGATTGAAGCGTCCGCAGACTCAAGCCATCCGGCGACGTAATGCTGTCCATCCAAAATCAGTACGGCATAGCCGACCGAATTCGCGTACGGGAGCTGCCGAGTGGGCCGTCGCCAGTAGACGTGGCCACCGACGCCCATCAGCGGTTGCGCAAGCGGCAGGGGGTCGACGATGTCATCCAGATACAGATACAGCTCACCGAACTCCGCGCTCGTCACGCGAATGCGAGGCTTCACATGTTTGGTCGCAGATGCAGAGGCCGGGCGCTCATCGAGGGCCACTTCCACCCCCGTGACGGAGACGGGCAGTGCGTGGAGTGTTCCTTGTTGTCGCGAACGATGGATGCCGGCCACGGGATCGGAGCGCCAGCGGCCGAACAAGTTCATGAACCAGCAGAAGGCCAAGCACCCTAGAGTCAAGAAGACCGTCCACAGGTCTGCTCGCCCGCCGATCTTCTCTTCGAGCGACTGCCGATCCCCCACAAAGAACCCTAGGTCGGGTGACGACGGTGCAAAGAGGACCCAGACCTCTTCTCCTGCCCTCGGCTTGTTGCTCGAGGTCATCTCTGCTTCAGAAACCTCGGGCCCTTGGTCGAAAGGCACAGATACCAACACTGTGGAGCTGTAATGCCCAGTGCGCTGACTGCTTACGTACTTCGTGGACAGGACCTTCTCGACCTCGGTGGTACGCATCGCTGAACCCGCGTCAACGATCTCCCACGCTGCAGGCGTCGGAGAAAGCGTTGCGTACGCCACCAGGAAGGCGAGCACCACCCATGACCAGGCTGCGAATCCGACCCAACCGTTGCGTTGCTCGACCCACCAGTGTTTGCTTCCCGAACCCCGGTGATCGACCGGGCGGCGGCGGAGGAAGAGGACACCGCCGCTGGCAGCTACTGCCGCCACCACGAGGCTTGCGAAAAGGTCCCACCTGGGTGGGCGAGTGGAGGGCTGGATCAAAATGGCGGCGACCGTAGCCGACATACTGAGGCCCAGCAGAGCCAAGCAGCGGGCCAGGGTGCTGGACCTTCTCATCATCCGAAATCTTCCTCAAGACTGCGCTGCTTACGGCCGAAAGCCGTGGTCGGCTCGTCTGGCCCCTTGTCCTTGCCATCCTCGTCATCACTGGCGGTGAGCTCTCCTCCTGCCCCTGCCAGTCCGGCACCCACACCGCCAGCGGGCACTTCAATGGAGAAGTCGGGGTTCTCGCCACGCTGCCCGTAACGTGACGTGTCCCATCCCTCCGCAACGGGGATGTTTTCCCTGTAGTGTCCGGCGCCGCCGACTGTTGCCCCGCCAATTGCCCCACCTGCCGCATTGATTAGGGCATTCTTACCCCACTCGGGGTCTTCATTTGTCGTGAGGGCGGTATGAGCATCCACGGCAAGCCCGCCAGCCACGTTGCCAACAACCCCACCGGTGATGTTCTCAGTGAGATTCTTGGCAAGAGCACCCGGCGGAGAGGCCATGTCATCCATGATCTTGCCGGCCTTGCTCGCTGCTCCCATACCCGCAGGGGTGCCGACGGCTGCGGCAAGTCCTCCCTGCCAGGTTGCTTCCCAGACCTTGGCGCCGTCAACGTCTTGGCCGGAGAGGCCGGCACCGAGCAGCGTTCCACCAGTGTTGCCAGCCCAGTTGACGAAGAAGCTGGCAGCCAGCTTGGTCATCTTCCCGGCCTGTTGGTAGGCACGGATTGCCGCCGCGATGCGCCGGAGCAACGTACCGAGGCGGGCTGAGATGCGGACCGCTTGAGCAGCGAGTCGAGTGACATTCGCAGCGGCGGCACCACCCGCGACCCCGAAGCTCACAAATGACAAAGCCACGCCAACACCGATGGAGACACCGATTTCGGCGTAGATCGCGTGAATCTCGTCGTTGACGGTCTCGATCTCATCGGCCACTTCATCCAGCTGCTTGGCGATGTCGTCGTACTCTTGGACTCCTTCTTCGACCGCAGATTTGACCTTACGCCAATGCTCCCTGAAGGCTTCCGCAGCTTCACCGCGCCAAGTGTGACCGACTGTGTCTTCGACATTTCTGTCGAGCGCCTTGAGTAGGCCGTCCGCGCCCGCCACTTCAGCCTTGAGCTGCCGCCAGGCCTTGGCGGCCTGCCTCAACTCGTCAGGTCGACCGCCGGGGTTGACGATCTCGAGGCCAAGTTCGACGATCTCTTCTGCGCCCGTCTCCTTACCGCTCACCTGTCACCTCCGGATCCCTTACCGAAGAGCGCAGCGACATCCTGGTCATTCACTTCCGTGTTTTTGTTGACCTTCCTCAAGGCATCAGCGATAGCATCCAGATGTTCGTGAAGTGCCTTCATTGCAGAAGCCGCAGTCGTTGAGTACTCAATGTAGGCGTTTCTGACCTCGTCCGACTCCGTGAGAAATCCAAAGCCGTCAGAGATTGCCTCTTCACCGGTCTCATTCTCGAACTTCTTGAGGTATGCGCGCAGGTCGTACGCCTGAAGCTCAAATTTCTTGGCCAGGCTTCTCCCTGCCCCGTCCGCATAGTAGGCCTCGTCGTCAGCCACCTATTTCCCCCATCCGAATGATCCGTGAGAACCGATTGGTGTAAGCCGCCGATTACTAAGGCAGGCGTCTCTGAAGTGGGTGCTGTTGATTACCTGTCACGTCTACTTCGACCAATTCTCTCCCACCCCCGGCTCCCCCACTGCCTCCTCCGCACCGTCGCTTCAATATCACTCCAGCACCACAGCCGGTGGTTTCACGGCAGGAATCCGTGCGTGATCGCGGCTGGTCTGGTTCGCGAATGACGTGGCGCCATTTCCCGCCTAGCGGGCTTGAGGAGCAACACAGGTGGGACCCAGATGACCGTGTGGGTGTCGAATCTGGATCATTGAGCGCGTACTTGCCCCTAGGTCCGTCAGCACCTACGAAAATTCCCGGAATTCGGAACCATCGACCCACTGTTCGGCTGTTTGCTACTCATCCACCTGCCCCGGCACGCGGCGCGCTCACTGCCCTTGGTGCGGGGGCTGCTGGGCGTAGGGGTTGGGGTGCTGTGGCGACTGTCCTGGATGCGTCGGGTACCCCTGACTGGAAGCTGTGTTGGGGTACTGCTGATAGCCCGCCGGAGGCTGAGGCGGGTATCCGGTGCCCTGAGAGGGCGTTCCGCCGCCGGAGCCGGGGCCCCCGCCGTTGCCGCCGTTGCGGCGGCTGCGGATTACCACGAAGAGGATGCCGATGACGACCACGACGGCTGCGACGCCGGCGATGAGGAAGATGCTTCCGGAGGAAGACTTCTTCTTTTTCTTGGCGGCCTGGTTCGTGCTGTCGTCATCCGAGGCAGCACCTGAATTGGTGGACGCGGACGGCGCGGACTGGGCGAGCGGGCCCTGCTTGGAGCCCTTGGGGATGTCCATTGTCAGCGCCATATACGGGCGGATGATGCCGTAGCCGTACTCGTCGTCAGGCGTTTTCTTGACGTCATGCTTTAGGAATGTGGCTGATTTGATCAGCCGGTTGATTACCTGGCCTGCGGTGAGGTCCGGGTATTTGGCGCGGACGAGGGCAGCAGCAGCAGAGACGTAAGCGGTGGCGTCGGAGACACCGCTACCTTCCGAGTATCCGCTGGACTTGCTGGGGTTAGCTCGGACGATATTTGCTCCTGGGGCAGCCAGAGTCACTCCCTGACCGAAGTTGGAGTTCTCCCAAAGATTCAGCGATTCATCAATAGCGTTTACTGCTACCACGCCGGGGAGCCTAGCGGGGTACTCCAACTTCCCAAGTCCATCATTTCCGGTGCCTGACACAACAACCACGTCGTGCTGCTGCGCATATGCGATAGCATTCGCCCCTTCTGAACCCGGTTCAGCCAGCGGGTCAGAGAACGACAGGTTGATCACCTTTGCGCCTTGATCCACGGCGTAGCGAACGCCTTCGGCCCACTGCTCGTTGTCGAATTTGTCCTCGACGCCACCCACGATGGGTAGAATTTTGGCCTTAGGTGCCAAACCGATCACACCAGCAGAGTTGTTTGCCCCGTGCCCGTGTCCCGCAATGAGACTTGCCATGCCAGTACCGTGGCCGACACTGTCGACTTGGCCGTCCCCGTCGGTTCCAGTGAAGTCCTTGCCCTTCAACACCTGCCCTGTCAAGTCAGGGTGGCTACTGTCAACTCCGGTGTCGATAACGGCTACTGTGACGCCCTGCCCTTGTGATTCTGTCCAAACCTTGTTGAAGTCAACGACATCAATGACCCACTGCCTGTCTCGGATGTAATCCGCTGAAGCAGTCGGCGCTGAAGTGAGGAGCAAGGCTCCCGTCAACGTCAGGACTCCTGCCGTGGACCAGACTTCCTTGACACCCAATTCCTTGCTCCTCATTCAACTAGGACTGGTTACGCCAGCCTTCACGGCGAGCCGGAAGCTTCTCCTTACGGCTCGCCCGCGTGACTATTCGATCGTTCGCGGTACGTTGCGGTTGCGGTCCTCTTCCGAGATCCAGGTCTCTTCGTCCTCGACCAAGTAGTCAGGACGGTCGCCCCGGCTGTTCTCGTCCTCGCTCCGCCGTCCGTTGCGTCCACCCGCGCCGCCAGCCATACCGCCTGCCATGGCTCCGCGCTGGGTTCCGCCCCGGCTGCCGTGCAAGCCTGCACCACCACCGGTGCCCTTGCCGGTGGCCCCCTTGGCCGCGCCGACCACGCCGCCACGGGCCTTCGCGAGGGCTCCGCGACCGCTGGCGCCAGCACCGCTTCGGCCAGCCCCGCCCGCGCCCGCGCCACCCATGCCACCCATGCCAGCACGGCCTCCAGCACCGCGGCCCGCTGATGCCGAGCCACCACCGGCCAAACCAGCGCGGCCGCCCCCGGCACCAATGCCAGCGCGTCCAGCGGCACTGCGCCCAAGACCGGACGTTCCGCCAGGAGCCACGATCCCCGGCCCTTGGGCGCCGCCACCGATACCGGCGCTGCCACCGCCACCACCGACTCCGACACTGCCCGCACCAGGGCCAGTTCCACTCAGGCCCGGGCTGATGCTGTCGACCCTTGTTCGGGTCGCCGGAAGCTGAGAGCCCCCGTTAATGCCAGCATCGCGGGGCACCGCAGGAGCCGTCTTGATGCTGCTGGTGGGACCTGCGCTCCAAGGCTTGCTGCCTGCACCGGCTGCGCCCGGCCCTCCTGTCGATGAACTCGGCATTGCAATCGGAGGAGGCATCGTCACGTCGTTTTTCGGGGGCTCAATGCCGCCGTCATCCCTCACGCCGCCGCCACTCTTCAGGTTCTTCGTATAAACCTGATAGTTGGCCGCCAGCTCCTCCATCACAGCCACAGCCTGCAGCCGCCGCTCCATCTGAAGCGACAGGCTCTTCTCGTTCGCGTCGGCAACCGTGCCGGCGCTGACGCCTGAGGCCAAGTCCTTCTTCATCTGGGCGTCATCACGGCCATTGTCATTCAGCTTGTCGCCAGCGCGCTCAGCGAGAGACGGCTCCTTGATGTCCTCCATCTTGGTCTTGGCGGCATCAAGGTCCTTGCTGATCGCAAAGAGTTGCTCTGCTGTGAAGTTGGCGTGCGCGGCACCGTTGCGGACCTGACCGGCGATCTCGTCCGCCCGGCGCTTGAAGGCTTCAGCCGCCTGGCCTTCCCAGTGCTCCAAGACGTTCTCGACAGCGGTCTGCAGCATGCCTGCGACGCTGTCCTTGGACGAAACCTGGTCCACACCGCCGGCCTTGCCGTCGCCGTCGCCCCCGGACAGGACGTTGTGGACCGACTTCCAATGACTGCCGGCCTCCGCGACTTTTCCGGGAGTGGAGTCCAGGATCATCTGGCGCAGACCATTGATCGAGTAGGAAATGAAGTCCGTCTTGAAGGACGAACGATCGATTCCGCCGCCGTTCTGCGCGACCTTGTCGGACTCAAGCTTGCGGTCGTGTTCCTTCTGCTGTTCCGCTTGCCTTTGCTTTTGCTGGTTTTCCGCGTACTGCTGGCTTGCCCTGTAATCTCCTGCTGCATCGGCCATGGTCCGCTCCCCTCGTTAGTGCTATGCCTGGACCCGACTACTGCGCCAGCTGACCCTTGGTGGAGCCACCCCGGTTGCCCCCGACGCTCTGCTTGATCTCGTGTTCCTCGTCGTTGTACTTGTCTCGTACCTTCGAGGTTTTCGTGCTGAAGTCGTCGATCAGCTCATGGAGCTTCTTGATCATCGTCTCGATCTTGGCCTTCATTTCGCCTTGAGCCCCATGCAGGTCTCGGGCTTCTGTGAAGAAGCAAGACTGACCGAAGGCATCCATCGGAATCTCTGTGTCGTACTTCGACGTGGTGCCGGCCTTGTCCATGTCGTCCAACAACCGCCAGAGCTTCCGGATGACCTCATCCAGCGCGCTCAGATCAACCCGCATTCCGTCACTCATACCCCGTTGTCCTCTCCCCTGTTTCTCAAGTTGTCAGCACCCACTCGGTGCCCGCGCCTCGTCATCGCCGTCGTCGGCGCCATCATCGCCCAGCCCCGCTAACCGGCCCGCCCGGGCCGGCCCGACCAACCCGTCGACTACGCCAGTCCCGCACAGCCACCCCACTCCCCGCAACCACAAGGGCAAGCGCAAGTCCCGTACCCAGTACGTAAATCGCGACCCGGCGCTCCCGTTCCGTCTCGCTCTCGCCCATCGTCACAGCCATGGGTACGACCCCGCCCGCCCCGGCCGCAACCGGCGGATCCGGCTTCGGAGCGGTGCCCGGTGTCGAGTCGTCCGACAATGCCGCGACCGGGTCGACCACGCCCCAGCCGATGTAGCGGTTGGGGCCTCGTCCCGGGCGTTGGGCCGTTTCCTCGATGCGGGTGGCGATCTGGGATGCGGTCCAGTCGGAGTGCTTGTCCTTCAGGAGGGCCGCGACGCCCGCGACGTACGGCGCCGCGAAGCTCGTGCCGTCGGCGTTGCACTGGCCGTCCTTGGGGACCGTGGAGACCATGCCGACGCCCGGGGCCGCCACGTCCACGAAGTCGCCGGACTGTGAGAAGAAGGCGCGCTCGTCGTTGCGGTCGGAGGCGGCCACCGCCAGGACGCCCTCGTACGAGGCGGGGTACGTCTTCGCGGACTTGCCGTCGGCTCCGTCGTTGCCGGCGGCCGCGACGATGAGGGCACCCGCGTTCACCGCAGACGCGACAGCGCCGCGCAGTTCGTCGTTGTCTTCCTTGTTCGCGGTGTCCGAGGAAATGTTGATGATCTTGGCGCCGGCAGCCACCGCGGCGCTGATCGCCTGGGACATCGTCCGTGAGTTGCCCTGCTTCTCCTCCCCGCCCGTGTAGCGGTAGGAGAGGATCTCGGCGTCCGGGGCGATGCCCACGAAACCCGTGCCCTTGAGCGAGCGAGCCGCGATGATGCCCGCGACTCGGGTCCCGTGGCCCTCGAGGTCGTCGGTGGCGGAACCGCCGACGTAGGACTTCCCCGAGGCCACCGCGCCGCGCAGCTGCTTGTTGCTGTCGTCGACACCCGTGTCGATCACCGCGACCTTGACGCCCTTGCCCGTCGCCTGTGCCCACAGCTGGTCCAGGAGGATCCGCTGCAGCGACCACGGCGTGGACTTGATGACGTCACCGCCGAAGACGCATTCCGTGCTGGCCGACAGGCCGAAGTCCGGGCCGCCGGCGGAGGTGGGTGCGCCCGCGTCCGCCAGGCGGGTGGGCGTCGGTGTCAGCGGCGCGGGCGGCGCCGCAGCAAGGCAGACCCCGGTCACCGCGAGCACGCCGAAAGCCCGCTGCAGTGCGCGGGTTCCACTGTTGCGGCCGGTGCGGTTACGCGAACGGGCTGTCCGGCCCTTCACGTTCAGGCCCCTCATCTTCCGGTCCCCCAGGGCTTCCTTGCTGCGTGCTTCCTTCGAAGCTGAGTCATGTAGATGTCACGCGTGTGGCGGTGAGTGTGAATGTTCGCGGGATTTGCCGTGTGCACTCCCGCGGAGTTTGTGTACGACCCCGAAGCAGAGGTCGGCCCAGCGGACGCCGTGGCGTCCGCTGGGCCGATTCCCATCATCTCAAGTCCCTCGGGTCGCCGACGGGCTCAGCCCCAGGTCGAGGCGTTGCTCTTCTCAGTGGCCTGGTAGTTCTCGGCGGCGTTCTGCAGCGCCGTGGAGATCTTCAGCAGGGTGGCGTGCAGGTCAGCGGCGGTCTGGTCCCACTCGCGCTGCTTGCGCTGGTAGCCCTCCTGCGCCTCACCCTCCCAGGAGTTGGCGACGCGCTTGACGGCGGCCTCGAGGTCGTCGAGCTGCTGCTTGATACGGCCGGCGGTCGACTTCACGTCCGTGGACGCGTTGGTGATCGTGGCGTAATTGACGAGGATCGACATCGTCATTCCCTTTCAGGAAGATTCGTTGGAAGTCTGTGGAGATCGACTGGATCGGCTGGATTGACTGGATTGGCTGGATTGGCTGGATCTGCTGGATCGACTGGATCCGCTGGTTCGACCCGCCCTGTTTCTGGCCCCGGTCAATCCGGATCGGCTGGAACAGCCGGATTCCGCTCGGCTTGATCAGCCGAAGTCGGACATGATCTTGCTGATCTCGGAGTTCTGCTGCTCTTCCGACGCGGAGTAGTTGCTCCGCGTGGAGTCCACGGCTTCCTTGATGTCGTTGAGGATGTCGCTCATCCGCTTCGCGTCGGAGTTCCAACGGTCCTGCAGCTGGCGGTAGGACTGGGCCGCCTGGCCCTTCCAGCCACCGGCGATCTGGTCGATCACTCCGTTGAGACGGCGGATCTCGCCCTGCAGCTGACCGTTCACGGTGGTGATGTCGCTGGAGAGCTTGGTGAGTTCGTCCTCTGTTACCCGGAACTGGCCGGCCATGATGAACCTTCCCCCATGTCGTCGTTGATCCGGGAAACCCTGTTCCGGTGCCCGGAGGCGCTTCGCACGCTTGAGCGCTGCAAACACTCTATCGTCAGCCTGTCACTCAACCACAGGCAAGGCCAATCAGTTACACGGCTCACACACTTGGGCGATCAACCTGTGACCCGTGCGGCGTCTTACTCAAGTGCCTTTGCCCACCGGCCCGTTGGTCGCCGTCTGTCGGTCCGTCGGCCGGAGGGCAGCGCTACGTCACTGGCTCTGCGGCTGCGAGGCGCTCGCGGTGTCCAGCGTCGGGCCCTTCGGGATGAAAGTTGCCCACGTTTGCGGCACGATCGCCGGGTTGGACAGGTCCTCGTAACCAAGTCGCGTGCGCGCCTTGTCCGTCTCGCTCGCCTCGCCCTTGGACGAGCCGGAGTCGGCGTTCTCCGCCTGGCTGTCATTGCTCGCCGGCAGCGAGTACCGCAGGCCCGTGTCGGTCAGCAGGTACACCGCGCCACCGCCCCCGGCCGAACCGGTGACCTCCTGGAAGAGGAGGCCGGAGCCGGAGGAGACGTAGGCGCTCAGTGAGTCGGTGATGACCTTCTTGGGGTAGTTCGTCCCGGCCCAGGCCGCCAGCTGCGGCTTCCTGTCCGCGCCGAAGCCGCCCTTGTAGACGCTGCACGAGGTGGTACGGGCCTCGCCGGTCGCCGTGTCCGCGCTGTTGGCCTGCTTGGGAACGTACTCGGGCCAGCCCTTGTCCGCGTAAAAGCGGTCCGCCCGGCCGTTGTTGGCCTCGATGATGTCCCGGGTGGGGACCTTGATGGCGCCGGCCTCGTCGCGTGCGACCAGCAGGTTGGCGACGAACGGCGAGATGGCGGCGACCTCGTCCTTGAGGACGACGTAGAACTGCTCGCTCTGCGCGTCCCGTGCCCTGAGCACCTGGCCGACCGTGCTCGCCTCGGCGGGCAGGCCCTGGACCGCGGTGGGACCGCCGTCGGACGGGACCGTTGGGAAGGTGACGTCGCCGCCGTCGTTGAGGGTGTTCAGCCACTCCTGGCTCACCGGCTGCGGCTCGGTCGTGGCGCTGCTGCCGATGACAGCGGAACGCAGCTGCTCCATGGAGGTGGGGTCGAGACCCTCCTTGCCGCCCAGCAGGAAGCGGTTCCCCTTGCCGTCGACCAGGTACTCCAGCTTGGTCTTGGTGTCCTCGACGTACAGGGCCTCGCGCGGGTCGACCTTCCCCGAGTTCCCGAGCGACTTGGCGTCATCGGCGTCGAAGACGAAGACGGCCCGGTCGATGGCACCCTCCTCGCCCGGCGCGGGGCGTTCGCACACGGCCCAGGTCTTGGCCTTCTCCGCGTCCTCCTTGGAGGGCAGCCGGTCGGGGGCGTACGGAATGCCGATCGTCGCGCCGTGCCGGATGCCGCTCTTGTCGATCTCCTTGCCGGGGACCTCGAGGACGCTGCCCTTGCCCTTGTCGAGCAGCAGCTTGGCGGAGGCGTAGTTGAGGACCGGGTGGAGGACCTTCTCCACCTTGCTGTCCTTCGGGTCCGGGTCGAGGACCACGTAGCGCGTCGTGGAATCGCTGTCGACGATGATGTATTCGCCCGGTGTGTCCCAGCCCTTGGGCGCGGTGGGCTTGATGACGCCCCACGCGATGAAGCCGATCACCAGCACCACGCCGACCGCCAGGCTGGGCATCACCGTACGGACCGGACGCGGCGCGCCTTCCTCCGAGCCGCCCGGCGACGGCGCCAGGAACGCCGCGACGGTGCGCTTGCGAGCGAAGGTGTAGGCGGCCAGCTCATCCCGACGCTGCTTTGCCATGGTCCCCGTTTCTCCCGTTAGTGATGCTCAATCGCGTTTGCGGCGCTTTCGGCCGTGCTCGAAGTTCCGGCCGCGCGCGGAGGGCCGCTTCGGCCACGCAGGCACCTACTATGCCCTGCGCCGGGCGGCGACGATTCATCAGGTCTGCGGCCGCCCCCGCATCTTCACAGAGCTTCACGACAGCGCTCCACCACGCGGGTTCGGTCCGTGAAAGGCTGACCACCTGGGGTTTCGGTGTCCCCTGTGTCGCCTCGCGTTCCGCAGCGGGTACCGTGAGCCACTCGCATTTGACGATGCCTGACGACGCCTGACAGATGCCTGACGATGTGGGCCCGGCGAACGGCCACTTACTTCGCGAAAGGGATGTCCCGGGGGATGACCAGCGCTACGAGCACCCGGCGCGGACGCCGCGCACAGCAGCAACAGGGAGACCCGAACGGCAGACGTACGTCGGCCGCTCCGGCAGCCCCCGCCGCCGCGTCGCCGCGCACGCTGCCCAGGCCGGGCGGTCTTGGCCCGGTGCGGTTGCAACAGCTCATCCTGGTGGAACTCGCGGCCGCGGTCATGCTGGTCGCCTGGGCCGCCGACACCTCCTGGCTGCTGGCCCCGGCCGGCGCCGTGGCGGCACTGCTGCTCCTGCTGGCGGTTCTGCGCCGCGGACGGCGCCCGCTGCCCGAGTGGTACGACACGACGCGCGCGCTGAGGCAGCGGCGACGCGACGCCAAGACGCCCGTCCCGCCCGGCACCGACGCGATGCTGGTCCCGGTCGTGGAGTGCGACCCCGCGCTGCGGACGTCCTCCTTCGTCTCCCGTGACGACCGCTCGGTCGGCATGATCGGCGACGGCACCTTCCTGACCGCCGTCCTCTTCGTCCAGCCGGGAGACCAGCCGCTGCGCCCCGCGGCCGCCGGGCGGCAGTTGCCGCTCCGCCTGATCCAGGACGCCCTCGAGGTCGACGGGATCCGGCTCGCCTCCGTCCAGGTCGTACAGCACACCCAGCCGGCGCCCGCGCCGCACCTGCCGCAGCAGTCGCTGGCCGCGCGGTCGTACGGCCCCCTGCAGGCGCAGGCCGGCTCCCCCGCGCTGCGGCTCACCTGGGTCGCCCTCAAGCTCGACCCGGAGCTGTGCCCGGAGGCTGTCCAGGCCCGCGGCGACGGCGTCCCCGGCGCCCAGCGCGCACTGCTGCGCGTGGCCGACCAGTTGGCGAGCCGGCTGGCCGGCGCCGGGTTCAAGGCGACGATCCTGGACGAGACCGAGTTGGTGCAGGCCCTGGCGACGTCCAGCTGTCTGAACCCGCGCGCGAACGCGCAGCACGGCCAGGACGGGCGCACCCAGCGCCGTACGGTCGAGTCGGTGCGGACCTGGCGGGTCGACGACCGGTGGCACACGACGTACTGGGTGTCCCGCTGGCCGCAGTTGGGCAGCGGCGGTGCGGCGTTGCCGGAGCTGGTCACGCGGTTCACCTCGCTGCCGGTGCTCGCCACGACGTTCAGCATGACCCTGAGCAAGGCCGGCAACCGGGGTGTCTCGCTCACCGGGCACATCCGCGTCACCGCTCGCGGCGACAGCGAACTCGGCCAGATCGGGCGTGAGTTGGAGCGGGCCGCCAGTACCTCGAAGGTCGGCCTGGTCCGTCTCGACCGGGAGCAGGTCCCCGGAGCCCTCGCCACTCTGCCGCTCGGAGGTACGTACTGATGTCCCAGCCCGCCCAGACGATGCCCCCGGGACAGCAGGGCCGTAACCCCGCACGCACGCCCGCGCACGTGGCCTCGCCCAACGACACCGGCCTGATCCCGATCATCCGGCCCGAGACCCCGCAGCAGCAACGGCGCATCTTCAGCCCGGGGTTCGGGCTGCGCGGCCCGCGCCGCAACCGCCATGTCGTCTCCGCCGACGAACTCGCGGCGATCAGCATGCCGCTCGGTGACGACGGCGTGATCATCGGCACCGACCCGGAGTCGCAGCCGGCCGTGCTCGGGCTGTCCCGTCCGACCCCCTTCGACGTCGTGCTCGTGGGTGGCCTGTGGCTCGCCCAGGTGCTGGCGCTGCGCGCCGCCGCGACGGGAGCGCGCGTGGGCGTCGAGACCGGACGTCCGCAGGCCTGGCAGCAGTTGGCCCAGGCGGCGGGCGGCGGCCAGCAGTGTGTGACGGTCTACCCGGTGGGCCGGGTGCCCGCGCAGGGGCCGTCGGTGTCGAGTCCGGTCGTGCTGTTCCGGGACTGCGGTATCCGTCCGCCGCGCGGTCGTGTGACGTCCGTGCCGTGGCAGGCCGTCGTGACGGTGCTGCCGTTCGTCAGTGAGCACGCTCCGCGCTGGCTGGCGCAGGCCCATCTGGTGGGAATCCAGCGCATTTCGCCCTACGAGACCGAGGCCGTACGGGACACGCTGGGCATCCCCGAGGATCAGCTCCAGCACCTGCCGACCCTGCACGACGGGGTCG
Source organism: Streptomyces sp. NPDC111802 (assembly GCF_055634335.1). Classification (NCBI taxonomy): domain Bacteria; kingdom Bacillati; phylum Actinomycetota; class Actinomycetes; order Kitasatosporales; family Streptomycetaceae; genus Streptomyces; species Streptomyces sp. NPDC111802. Next base: position 56,251 of record NZ_JBVKCZ010000037.1, read on the forward strand.
CCCTGTGGTGCACCCGCAAGCACCAGAAGTTCGTCATGACCGACCCCACCGATGCGGAGACGGGTCTGCTCGGCGTCGCCCGCCGTATGGACTGATACGTCGTCGCCCCCGGCGCGGAGCCTGAACAGGGCCGCGCCCAGGGGCGTTCCGCCCACACCCATGGGGCTCGTCCGCCCATACCCATGAGGCTCTTCCGTCCACGCACCCGGGGCTATAGCGTCCGCGCCCATGGGGGCTTTTCCGTCCCGCCATGCGAGTGATTAGGCTTCTGGTGGTGCGGTGACGATCGCAGTCGCGTGGGACTCGCCACTCGGTCCGCCCGACTCCGCGACGACGACCAGCTCAGCAGCAGTGGCTGACCAGGAGGCAAGCAGTGAACAGGGATCGGTCCGAGTACAACGGCGGGAGCCCTTCCTCGGACGGGGACGATCACGAGGTGGATCTCACCGGCGAGTTCGAAATCGTCTACACACCTCCCGCCTGGTATGCCCAAAGCACGCAGGGTGGCTCGCCAGGAGGCGGGCAACAGGACGCCGGCACCTCGCCACCACCGCCGAGCGGACCACCGATCGGGTCGCCCACCGGGCCGCCCGGCATTCCCGCGTCCCAGGGGCCCGCGCCGGGGACTCCCGCACCGGCGCAGCCCCAGACACCCGGCGTGCCCCCGCAGCAGCAGGGTCAGCACACCCCGGCCCAGGGCACGCCCGCGCACCAGCAGGGCCCGGCCACGGGTGGCTACGGCTTCCCGCAGCAGCAGTCCGGGGCGCCTGCCGACGGATACGGCTATCCGCAGCAGCAGTCCGCGGTACCTGCCGACGGATACGGCTATCCGCAGCAGCAGTCCGCGGCGGCACCCGGCGGGTACGGCTACCCGCAGCAGCCGGGAGCCGGTGCTCCCCAACCGGGCCAGGACACCTCGGGTGGCTTCGGCGTGCCTCAGCCCGGTCAGGACACGTCCGGCGGTTTCGGCACGCCTCAGCCGAACCAGGACACGTCCGGCGGTTTCGCCGCGCCCCAGCAGCAGCACGCCCATGCCCAGCCGCCCGCCGCTCCCGCTCCGCCGCCCGCCGCCGCTCCCTCGGCGCCTGCCCAGCCGCCGTCGGCCGCGCCCGCCGCGCCCGGCTTCCCGGTGCTGCGGCCGGTCGACGACGACGCGCAGGCCGCCGCGCCTGCTCCCACCGCGACCCCGGCGTCCGGTGTCCCGGCAGCTCCCGCGCCCGAGCCGCCCGCCCCCGTACAGCCGGTGGCGGAGCCGGAGTTCGAGCTCAACCACGCCGCCGCGGACGCGGAGGCGGCACTGCTGTTCGGCGACGTCGACGACGAGCCGGAGGAGGAGCGCGGCGACGAGACCGAGCCGGACGCCACCGGGTCCATGTCCGCCGCGGAGGGCGACGAGCCGGCGCCGGTCCAGGCCGACACCGACTCACCCGCGCAGCCCGACGCCGAGGCCGCACCTGCGACGCCGACCGCGGAGCCGGAGGCACACACGGCCCCGGCGCAGCCCCAGCCGCAGCCGCAGGCCCAGCCGACCGGCCAGACTCCCGAGCAGCCGCAGGCGCAGCAGCCCGCGGGCCAGGTGCCCCCGCCCCCACAGGCCGGCCAGGCGCTCCCCCCGCTGCCCCAGGGCTTCGCACCCGCGCACCCGGGACAGCCCGCACACCCCGCGCAGGGCGCGCCGCAGCCAGGGCAGCCGGACCCGCAGGCCGCGGCCGCCGGTCAGGTCCCCGGCTACGGCTACCCCCAGGGTCAGCCTCAGCCGCACGCCCAGCCCCAGCCCCACGCGCAGCCCCCGGCCCAGCCGTACCCCGACCACACCGGTCAGCCCGCTCACCAGGCCCCGGCGCAGGGCGCGTTCGGCCCGGCCCAGCCGCAGCCCGGCTACCCCGCGCAGCCCGGACAGCCCGCGCCGGTCGACCCGCGACAGGCGGCGCAACAGCCCGCCCAGCCTCAGCCCCCTCAGCCTCACCCGCAGGCCGCCGGGTACGGCTACCCGCAGCAGCCGGCTCAACAGCACCCCGGCCAGCCGCACCCCGCACACCCCCAACAGCCGCAGCCGCAGCCCGACGGCTACGGCTACCCGCAGCAGCCCCAGCCACAGCCCCAGCCCGGCTACGGCTACCCACCCCAACAGGCCGGCTACGGATACCCCCAACCCAACCAGCCGCAGCAGCCGCAGGCCCAACAGCCGCCGCAGCAGCCCCCGGCCCAGCAGAACCCCGCCGCCTACGGCAACCAGGGCTGGACCGCCCCGCCCGGCCCCCAGGCCGGCCCCGGCGCCCCCCAGCAGCAGCAAGCCGCGCCCGGCACCCCGCTCGGCTACAACGCCGCCGTGGAGCTGTCCTCGGACCGGCTGCTGCGCAATCAGCCGAAGGCCCGCAAGAACAACCAGGGCCCGTCGCGCTTCAAGCTCGGCGCCAAGAAGGAACTGGCGGAGCGGGAGCGGAAGCTGGGTCTGATCCGTACGCCGGTGATGTCCTGCTACCGGATCGCGGTCATCAGCCTCAAGGGCGGCGTCGGCAAGACCACGACGACCATGTCGCTGGGCGCCACGCTCGCCACCGAGCGGCAGGACAAGATCCTGGCGATCGACGCCAACCCGGACGCCGGCACCCTCGGACGACGGGTGCGGCGCGAGACCGGCGCGACCATCCGCGACCTGGTGCAGGCGATCCCGCAGCTGAACAGCTACATGGACATCCGCCGCTTCACCTCGCAGGCGCCCTCGGGCCTGGAGATCATCGCCAACGACGTGGACCCGGCGGTCTCCACCACCTTCAACGACCAGGACTACCGCAGCGCGCTCGATGTGCTGGGGCGGCAGTACCCGATCATCCTCACGGACTCGGGCACCGGTCTGCTCTACAGCGCGATGCGCGGTGTGCTGGACCTCGCCGACCAGCTGATCATCATCTCCACCCCGTCGGTGGACGGTGCGAGCAGCGCCTCGACGACGCTCGACTGGCTGTCGGCGAACGGCTTCGCCGATCTCGTCCAGCGGTCGGTCACCGTGATCTCCGGGGTCCGCGAGACGGGCAAGATGATCAAGGTCGAGGACATCGTCGCGCACTTCGAGACCCGTTGCCGCGGTGTCGTCGTGATCCCCTTCGACGAGCATCTCTCGGCGGGCGCCGAGGTGGACCTCGAGATGATGCGGCCCAAGACCCGCGAGGCCTACTTCGACCTCGCCGCCCTCATCGCCGAGGACATCGCCCGTACCCAGCAGGGCTTCGGCAACCCGAACATGCAGTACCAGCAGCAGCCCCAGCAGGGATACCCGGCCCCGCAGCAGCAGCCGCAGCAACCCCAGCAGCCCTACGCCCAGCCCGGCGGCGCCCCGCAGCCGGGTCAGGGCTGGGGACAGCAGGCCCCGCAGCAGCCCGCACCGGGCCAGGGCTGGCAGCAGCCGCAGCAGGATCCGCAGCAGCCGGGCCAGCAGCCGGGCGCCGTACCGCCGGGCTGGACCCAGCAGTAGCGGACGTCCGACAGGACGAAGGGCCGGCACCGTGACGGTGCCGGCCCTTCGTCGTCGTACTTCAGCCCGATGTCTCCGCGTTCTCCGCGTTCTCCGCGTTCTCGGCGTTCCCCGCGCTCTCGATCAGCTCACGGCAACGCTGCACATCGTCCGCCATCGCCTTGAGCAGCTCGTCCAGCGAATCGAACTTCTGCTGCCCGCGCACATAGGCGAGGAAGTCGACGGCCACATGCAGCCCGTACAGGTCGAGCCCCACCCGGTCGATCGCGTACGCCTCCACCGTCCGCTCCGTGCCGTCGAACTGCGGGTTCGTGCCGACCGAGATCGCGGCCGGCATCACCTCGCCCTGGGCGTGCAGCCAGCCGGCGTAGACGCCGTCGGCGGGGATGGCGGTGTGCGGCAGCGTCTCGACGTTGGCCGTGGGGAAGCCGAGCTCACGCCCCCGCTGAGCGCCCCGTACGACGACGCCCTCCACGCGGTGCGGGCGGCCCAGGATCTCCGCGGCGCCCTCGACGTCGCCCTCGGCGACCAGGCGCCGGGTCAGCGTGGAGGAGAAGGGCTCGCCGCCGCCCGCCTCGCCGGTCACATACAGGTCGACGACCTCGACCTCGAAGTCGTAGATCTTGCCCTGCTCGGCGAGGAACTCGACATTGCCCGCCGCGCGGTGTCCGAAGCGGAAGTTCGGGCCCTCGACGACCGCCTTGGCGTGCAGCTTGTCGACCAGGACCTTGACGACGAAGTCGGCCGGCGACAGCTTCGAGAACTCGGTGGTGAAGGGCAGGATCAGCACCGCTTCCACACCGAGCTCGGCCATGAGGTCGGCGCGGCGGTGGTGCGGGGCGAGCAGGGGTGGGTGGCTGCCGGGGCGGACGACCTCGCTGGGGTGCGGGTCGAAGGTGACGACAACGGCGGGAACACCCAGCTCACGTGCGCGTTCCACGGCATGCCGGATGATCAGCTGGTGCCCGCGGTGGACTCCGTCGTAGGAGCCGATGGTGACGACGCTGCGCCCCCAGTCCTGGGGGATGTCCTCCAAGCCACGCCAGCGCTGCACTGTGCCTGCTCCTTGTCGCAAACTCGTCGAGTCGAACCCGTGTCCGTCTTTGCCTCAGACGCTCTTCACGCTCTTACGCAGGTCTAAGGGTGCCATGCCGGGCGCCCCCGGCCCGCATCGGCATGGGCGCTGTGACCGGGCGCACGAACGGAAGCCGTGGTCAGGCGGTGAGTGGTCAGGCGGGAACTCGTACACCGGCCAGGTTCTCGATCATCCGGCGGGTGCTCGGGCCCACCACCGCCGACCACTCCTGCGGGGTGTCGGTCAGCCAGCCGGCGAACCGCGTGGCGAAGCCGGGGACATGGCGGCCGAGGTCGACCAGGCCGCGGTCGAAGCGGGCCGCGCCGTCGGGGGTGCGCACGAGCAGCAGGCCGGTGTGGTGGACGAGGCCGCGCAGGTCGTCGTCCGCGCGGTCGCCGCCCTCCTGGACGGTGGCGTGCAGAAAGGCGTCCAGGACGGCGGGGGCACGCTCGTGGGCGAGGAGGAATTCCCGGAGTTCGCGCCGCAGGGGGCGGGACTCGGCGGTGCCGGAGGTGGCGAGTACGGCGGCCAGGACGGCCCGCACCGGTTCCGTGCCGCCGTCCAGCAGGCCGGTGACCAGCGGGAGGAGCACGGCACGGGCGCTCGGTCCCTGGTCCAGGCGTTGGTCGACATAGGCGGCCAGGTCGGCCGCCGTCTCCGGCTGCCGCTGCACCGCCTCCCGTACGAGGTCGGCGACGCGGCGGGCGAGGGCGGGCGTGGTGACATCGGCGAGGGTGCGCAGCGCCGCTCCGCCGCCGGGCCGCACCAGGCGGGCGCGGAAGGCCTCGAGGACCGGTTCGGGGTGGGTGGTCAGCGCGTCGACCAGGGCACTGGCCGGGAACTGGGGGTCGGCGGCCGCGAAGTGCGCCAGTGCCTGCGGGAGATGACGGGGACGCGTGCGTGGATCCCGTACGAGCAGCGCGAGCGCGCCGCCGTGCAGGGTGCAGTCGTCGGGGCGGGCGAGCAGGGCGAGGGCGGCGTAGCGGAGCAGCTCGCGGTCGGCCTCGGTACAGACGTGCGGCGCGACGCGCAGCCCGTACGCCACGGCGGCGACGCGTCGCGCGGGCCGTTCGTCGTGCGCCCAGCGGTCGACGGCCCGGCAGACGGCGGACGTCTCCTCCTCGGCCAGCACGGTGAGGAGTTCGTCGGCCCTGCGGTGCGCGCTGTCGACGAGCCGCTCGGTGAGTTCGTCGAGGGCACGGTGGCGGTGGGTGTGCAGCAGGGCCTGCGCCGCGTGCGCGACGGTCGCGTGCGGGGTGGCGGGCAGGGGGCGCTCGTCGTCGAACCAGCGGATGAGATGGCGTTGTACGGCGGTGGGGTCGGCGGCGAGGAGCCGGGCGACGGCGTCCAGGTACCGGGGGCGCCCGGGCTCGTCCGCGTCGGTCGGCGGGCCGTCGGCCAGGACCAGGCGACGCAGCAGGTCGAAGCGCTCGTCGGCCGGGAGCGGCAGCGCGGTCCAGAACTCGGGGCCGAACTCGCGGGGCACGGAACGGTCGTGCCGGCGCCAGACCACGATCCGGTCGGTGAGCAGGCGCAGCACGTCCTGGTACGGCGTCGCGTCGGGGACCCTCAGCAGGGTCTCGGCGAGCAGCCGGGCGGCCCACCAGGAGTGCCGGTCGGCGTCCAGGGCGTGCGTCAACTCCTCCAGCCGGAGCGCGAGTTGGCAGTGACCCTGATGGCGTGCGAGCAGCAGGAGGGCCTGGACCACGGGGCCGATGCGGTGGTGCGGCACCGGCAGCGGGTGCGCGGCGCCGGGATGGGTGCGCCGGCGGTGGACCAGGGCGTGCAGGGCCTCGTCGAGGTCGAGGTGCAGGCCCTGGATCCAGTCGGCGAGCTCCTCGTGGGCGAAGCGGTAGCCGTTGCCGGCGGGGACGAGGAGGCCCTCGGTGAGGACGGCGGACGCCCAGCCGGTACCGCCGCCGAGCCGGGCGGGGGCGGTACCCCAGGGGAACACGGCCTCGAAGGACGCGCGGTCCAGCTCTCCCTGGCCCGGTCCGAGACTGCGGCGGGCGGCCTCGTGGACCTGCCCGGAGACCTTCGCGGCGAGGCGGCGTACGGCGGTGCCGCGCAGGCCGTTCTCGGCGGCGAGGCGCACGGCGATGCGCAGGCACATGAGGTCGAGGTAGGCGGAGAGGACGTCGTCGCGGTCGACCCGGTCCGGGGTGGGGGTGCCGGCCAGGGCGGCCCGCACCTCGGAGAGGAGGCGGAGGGTGAGGGGATGACGGGCGTCGGGTTCGGCCAGGGCGCCGTCCGGGATGCCGTAGCGGGCGCGGGCCTGCCGGGCCTCGTCGGGGACGAGGTCGTCGAGCCGTACGCAGGGCGGAAACCGATGGGCCGCCTCCCGCTCCGCCGGATCGGCGGCGCCGTACAGCAGCTCCGCCGGGAACTCGGCCCCCGCCCCTTCCCAGTACTCCGCCCGGCAGGCCACCACCAGCCGTGCCCCCGTTCTGCCCAGCCACTCCGCCGTACCGTCGGTCCAGTCCGTGAGGCGGTGGGCCAGCACGGGCGGCATCTCCTCCGGGCCGTCCAGGAGGAGCAGGAGGGGGCGGCCGGCGCGGTGCGCGAGGTGGGCCAGTCGCTCCGGGGTCGTGTCGCCCAGGGTGGTGGGGTCGGCCGGGGCCGCCACGATGCGAGCGGCCCGCGCCAGCGCCCGGCGCGCGGCATCGGCCACTGAGGCGTCGTCGTCCTTCAGGTCGGCGCCGCGCAGCCACAGCGTGGGGGCCGGTAGCGGGCCGTGGCCGCGGCGGGCGGCGAGGGCCGCGAGTTCCGTCGTACGGCCACTGCCGGGCGGCCCGACGAGCGCGAGCACCGAAGCGCCGCTCTCGGCGAAGGCGTCGAACTCCCGTGCCGTCGAGGCCCGTTCGACCGGCGCCACGGCTCCCCCGGCGTCCGCGTGGCCCACGTGACCCGCCGGCGTCCCCGGCGGACCGTCCTGCCCGACCGAGGTGGCCGTCAGTTCCAGTACGCCCGCGAGGTTCAGGTCGGCGCCGTACGCGGGCACCGTCGCGGCGTTCTCGGCGAGCAGCTCGGCCAGCGGGCCGTCCAGCGGTGGGAGCAGCGGCACGGCGAACCCGGCGTCGCGCTGACCGGTCTGCAGCGCCGTGCCGAGGACCCCCACGACAGCGCCGGTCCCGGCGTCGAGCACCGGTCCCCCGGCCGCCCCTCCCCCGAGCCGCAACGCGTCCCGCCCGGCCGTGCCGATCGCCAACTCGAGTGCCCCGTCGAGGAGATGGACGCGATCCGTCGCCGTGTACGTCACGGACGCCGCGCCCAGTACCCGCGCCTCCCGCCAGCCACCGGCCGGGATCCGCACATACGCACCGGTCTCGATCCGCTCCCGCACGGTCACCGGAAGGGGGTCAACGCCCAGCCCCTCCGTCCGCACCAGGGCCAGATCCAGCCCGGGCAACGATGTCACCGCACTCGCCGCCACCAGGCAGCTGCGGTCGCCCCCGGCGGCGAGCAGCACGAGTCGCGACAGGCCGTCGACGGCCTCATGGCTGGTGACGACGGTGCCCCGGTGATCGGCCACGAAGCCGAGGCCCCGCGGCCGGCCGGCCAGATCATGGATATGGACCAGGCCTTCGTCGCGGGACCCGCAACGAGGTGTGTCCTGTGTGCCGGCGTCCTGCTCGAACGCCCCGGCGTCGTTGTCGCTCCAGCCGCCGTCGTGCCGTGTCTCCTCCGGCGTCCGACGGCCGCCGCCCGCCCGCGGGCCCCGTCCCGCCATCGTCGAACCTCCCCGCCATGCGCCCGTACGCCCTTGCGCCCGCGCCCTTTTTCAGACGGTAGGCGTGTGGTGATCAGCGGGACAGATCACATGGCGAACGCGCCCCCTTCCGCTCCCTCGGTTCACTCCGAGCGCCTGCCCGGACGGGTGAACAGGTGGGGGTCCTTGGATACACCCTAGAGGTGGGGGAACCGAGGGGGACCGTGGAGCGGCGGGCAGAGGACGACCCCGTGACCGCCGCTCCACGGGCAGGCACCCGCTGAGCGGCTGCCTCAGCCGAATATGGCGAGACTCTTGGCCTTGCCCTTGAGCTCCTCCACGAGCGCGAGGAAGCGGCCCTCGGGGTCGAAGACGGCGACGGGGCCGGAGCCCGCGTACTCGTCGGGCATGTCGAGACGGACCCCGTTGATGAGCAACCGGGCACGCCTGGCGTCCACGTCCCAGCGCGGGAACGCGGCGGTGGCGGCCTCCGCGATCGGCATCACGGCCAGCTCCTGCTGCAGCTGGTCCAGCGTCCTGGCGGAGTCCAGCTTGTACGGCCCGACACGGGTGCGGCGCAGCGCCGTGAGGTGGCCGCCGACGCCGAGATCGCCGCCGAGGTCACGGGCGAGGGCGCGGATGTACGTACCGGAGGAGCAGACCACCGAGACGACCAGGTCGACGACCGCGGTGCCGTCGTCGGCGACGCTCTCCCGCATGTCGTACACGGTGAAGGAGGAAACCGTGACCGGCCGAGCCGGAATCTCGAACTCCTCGCCGTCCCGCGCCCGCTTGTAGGAGCGCACACCGTCGATCTTGATGGCGCTGACCTTGGACGGCACCTGCATGATGTCGCCGGTCAGCTTGGCGATCCCGGCGTCGACGGACTCGCGGGTGACCTTCGAGGCGTCGGTGGACCCCGTGATCTCGCCCTCGGCGTCGTCGGTGACCGTGGTCTGGCCCAGTCGGATGGTGCCGAGGTACTCCTTCTCGGTCAGGGCCAGATGACCGAGGAGCTTGGTCGCCTTCTCCACGCCGAGGACGAGGACGCCCGTCGCCATCGGGTCGAGGGTGCCGGCGTGCCCGACGCGACGGGTGCGCGCGATGCCGCGCATCTTCGCGACCACGTCGTGCGAAGTGAAGCCCGACGGCTTGTCGACGATGACAAGGCCGTCGGGCGTGGTGTGCTTCTGCGTCATTCCGAGCTGTCGCCGTCCGTCTCGGCAGTGATGTCCGACTCGCCGTCGGATTCCGGCTTGCGGTACGGGTCCGCCTCGCCGGCGTACTTCGCGCCCGCGGACGCCTCCCGCACCTTCTCGTCGGACTGGCGCGCCTTGTCGAGGAGGTCCTCGATGGTGCGTGCGGTGTCCGGGAGGGCGTCGGCGACGAAGGTGAGGGTCGGCGTGAACTTCACACCGGCGGCCCGTCCGACCTCGGACCGGAGGATGCCCTTGGCGCTCTCCAGCCCGGCGGCCGCGGCCTGCCGCTCCTCGTCGTCGCCGTACACCGTGTAGAAGACGGTCGCCTCCCGCAGGTCACCCGTGACACGGGTGTCCGTGATGGTGACGTACGAGCCGAGCCGCGGGTCCTTGATCCCGCGCTGGAGCTTCTGGGCCACCACCTCTCGAATGAGGTCCGCCAGCCTTTTCGCCCGCGCGTTGTCGGCCACTGGTCCGTCTCCTTAGTAACTTCTCTTGCTGCTTGCTTCAGTCTTCGTCGCTGTGGAGTCTGCGTCGAACCGAGAGCAGTTCCACCTCGGGGCGCCCGGCGACCAGCCGCTCACAGCGATCCAGTACGTCGGTGAGGTGTCCCGTGTCCCCGGAGACCACCGCGAGCCCGATCTCGGCCCTGCGGTGGAGGTTCTGGTGGCCCGTCTCCGCCACGCTCACCGCGTGCTTGCGCTGGAGTTCGGCCACGATCGGACGGACGAGAGAGCGTTTCTCCTTCAGTGAGCGCACGTCACCGAGGAGCAGGTCGAAGGACAGAGTCCCCACATACATGTGTGCAACCGGTTCACCCGCCGGCCCGGGATCGATGGCCCCGCCGACTGGTCGGGCAGGGACATCAGAACCGTACATCGAAGGGGGCGAGCCGATCGACGGATATTACGCACCGTGGACCGAGGGCCAAACGGCGCGCTGGCCGACGGAACCGAAGTCCCGTCGGCCAGCACGGACCGTCTGGCTGTTACACCCGCGGCTTCTCGCGCATCTCGTACGTCGCGATGACGTCGTCGACCTTGATGTCGTTGAAGTTGCCGAGGTTGATACCGCCCTCGAACCCTTCGCGGATCTCGGTGACGTCGTCCTTGAAGCGACGCAGACCCTCGATGTTGAGGTTCTCCGCGATGACCTTGCCGTCGCGGACGAGGCGCGCCTTGGTGTTGCGCTTGACCTCGCCGGAGCGGATGAGAACACCCGCGATGTTGCCCAGCTTGGACGACTTGAAGACCTCGCGGATCTCCGCCGTACCGAGCTCGACCTCTTCGTACTCCGGCTTGAGCATGCCCTTGAGGGCCGCCTCGATCTCCTCGATCGCCTGGTAGATGACCGAGTAGTACCGGACGTCCACGCCCTCGCGCTCGGCCATCTGCTGCGCACGCCCTGCGGCGCGCACGTTGAAGCCGATCACGATCGCGTCGGAGCCCATGGCCAGGTCGATGTCCGACTCCGTGACCGCACCGACGCCGCGGTGCAGGACGCGGATGTCGACCTCTTCGCCGACGTCCAGCTGGAGCAGCGAGGACTCGAGGGCCTCGACGGAACCGGAAGCGTCACCCTTGATGATCAGGTTCAGCTGCTGGACCTCGCCGGCCTTGAGCACCTTGTCCAGGTCCTCCAGCGACACGCGGCGCGTGCGCTTGGCGAACGCGGCGTTGCGCTCACGGGCGGCACGCTTCTCGGCGATCTGACGGGCCGTACGGTCCTCGTCCACCACCAGGAAGTTGTCGCCCGCACCCGGGACGTTGGTCAGGCCCAGGACCTGGACCGGAGTCGACGGACCGGCCTCGGCGACGCTGTTGCCGTTGTCGTCGTGCATCGCCCGGACTCGGCCGTACGCGTCGCCGACCACCATCGTGTCGCCGACCCGCAGCGTGCCGCGCTGGACGAGGACCGTCGACACGGCGCCACGGCCGCGGTCGAGACGGGACTCGATCGAGATGCCCTGCGCGTCCTGGTTCGGGTTGGCCCGCAGGTCGAGCGAGGCGTCGGCGGTGAGGATCACGGCCTCCAGCAGGGAGTCGATGTGCAGACCCTGCTTGGCGGAGATGTCGACGAACATCGTGTCGCCGCCGTACTCCTCGGCCACCAGCCCGTACTCGGTGAGCTGACCGCGCACCTTGGTCGGGTCGGCGCCCTCGACGTCGATCTTGTTGACCGCGACGACGATCGGGACCTCGGCCGCCTTGGCGTGGTTGAGCGCCTCGACCGTCTGCGGCATGACGCCGTCATTGGCCGCGACGACCAGGATCGCGATGTCGGTCGACTTCGCACCACGGGCACGCATGGCGGTGAACGCCTCGTGACCCGGGGTGTCGATGAAGGTGATCTTGCGCTCTTCGTCGTTGACCTCGGTCGCGACCTGGTAGGCACCGATGTGCTGGGTGATGCCGCCGGCCTCGCCCGCGATGACGTTCGTCTTGCGGATGGCGTCGAGGAGTCGGGTCTTACCGTGGTCGACGTGACCCATGACGGTGACGACCGGCGGACGGACCACCAGGTCCTCCTCGTCGCCCTCGTCCTCGCCGAACTCGATGTCGAAGGACTCGAGCAGCTCGCGGTCCTCCTCCTCCGGGCTGACGATCTGAACCGTGTAGTTCATCTCGTCGGCGAGGAGCTGGAGGGTCTCGTCGGAGACGGACTGGGTCGCGGTGACCATCTCGCCAAGGTTCATCATGACCGCGACGAGCGACGCCGGGTTGGCGTTGATCTTCTCCGCGAAGTCGGTGAGCGACGCACCGCGCGACAGGCGAATGGCTTCGCCGTTGCCGCGAGGCAGCATCACACCGCCGACCGACGGGGCCTGCATGGCCTCGTACTCCTGGCGCCTCTGCCGCTTCGACTTGCGACCACGACGCGCGGGACCACCGGGACGACCGAAGGCACCCTGCGTGCCACCACGGCCACCGGGACCGCCGGGACGACCGCCGAAGCCGGGACGGCCACCGCCGCCACCGCCGGGACCACCGGGACGACCGGCGAAACCGCCGCCACCGCCACCGGGACCACCGGGACGACCGGCGAAACCGCCACCGCCGCCGCCACCACCGGGACGACCGGCGAAACCGCCACCGCCGCCGCCCGGACGACCGCCGCCGCCACCGGGACGACCGCCGCCGCCGGGACCGCGGCCGCCGGGGCCACCGCCACCGGGACGCGGGCCGGCAGCCGGACGCTGCGGCATCATGCCGGGGTTGGGACGCGGGCCACCGGGGCCGCCGCCGGGACGCGGACCGCCGCCCTGCGGACGGGGCATGCCGCCCGGGCTGGGACGCGAGCCGCCCGGAGCCTGCGGACGAGGACCGCCCGCCGCACCCTGGGGACGGGGACCGCCCTGGCCCTGCGGACGCGGGGCGCCGCCGGGGGCACCGGGGCCGCCCGGACGCGGGGCACCGCCCGGACGGGGCGCCTGCGGGCGCGCCATGCCGGTGGAGCCACCAGAGGTGAACGGGTTGTTGCCCGGACGGGGACCGGCCGGACGGGAACCGGGACGCGAGGCGCCGCCACCCGGACGCGGAGCGCCGGGACGGTCACCGCGGTCGCCGCGGTCACCACGGCCCTGACCACCCTGACCGGGGCCACCCGGACGCGGAGCGCCCGGACGCGGGGCCTGGCCACCCGGACGCGGAGCGCCCGGACGCGGGCCGGAGCCCTGAGCCGGGGCCGCGGGAGCAGCCGGGGGTGCCGTGAACTCGGGCGTGGTCGGAGCCGGGGACGCCGGGGCGGGCCGCGGCGCGGGCTTCGGGCCCGGAGTGGGACGGGGGCCGGAAGAGGCCGGGGCGGCCGGAGCCGCGGGCTTCTCGGCCGCTGCCGGCTTCGGGGCCGGCGGGCGCGGCGGTGCCGGACGGGCAGCCTGCGCCGGAGAGGGGGCTGCCGGCTTCGCCGGGGCAGCCTTGCGGGCGGGGGCGGGCTTGCCGCCTCCGTTGCCCTGCTGGAGGGCGTCCGTCAGTTTGCGGACAACGGGCGCTTCGATGGTCGAAGACGCCGAACGGACGAATTCACCGAGTTCTTGGAGCTTGGCCATGACGACCTTGCTCTCAACCCCGAACTCCTTGGCGAGTTCGTATACCCGGACCTTAGCCACTTCGCTCCTTTTAGGTCCGGGTTGCGTCCGGACCGTCGCTACTTCATGGGCGTACTCATCGCGTGCTCATCGAGTGCTCATCGCAATCTCGACCTACTTCCAACTCGCGGGGTACCTGGGCCGCGCGGGGGTTCCGCGCGACGCTTCTTACGGTGTTGCCTGGTCGGCAACTGTTCTCTGCTCGACGTGCCGGCGCAACGCCTTTGTGTCGAGCGCTCCCGGGGCGCGCAACGCCCGCGTGAACGCCCGGCGGCGTACCGCCTGGTCGAGACAGACCAGGGCGAGGTGCACATACGCACCCCGGCCGGGCAGCGTACCGCTTGGATCAGGAACGCACTCGTCCTTGATCGCCACGATCCGCAGCAGTTCAGCCTTGGCCGCTCGCTCCCGGCACCCCACACAGGTGCGTTCAGGGCAGGCGCGGGTGCGTGTCCGGCCAGACACTGCTAAGTCTACCTCCCCGTAGCGACCTCACCCCTTCGGGGGAGGATTCGAACAGTTGCCGCTCGGTAACCTGACGTGATCTGAGCGCCCTGCGGCTTGGATCTATTCCCGGACCTACTCGCCGACCTGCTCGGTGTCCGGGCGGATGTCGATCCGCCAGCCGGTGAGCCGGGCGGCGAGCCGGGCGTTCTGCCCTTCCTTGCCGATCGCCAGTGACAGCTGGTAGTCGGGCACGGTCACACGGGCCGAGCGGGCCGCCATGTCCACGACCTCCACTTTGGAGACCCGGGCCGGGGAGAGCGCGTTCGCCACCATCTCGGCCGGGTCGTCCGACCAGTCGACGATGTCGATCTTCTCGCCGTTCAGCTCGCCCATGACATTGCGCACCCGGCCGCCCATGGGGCCGATGCAGGCGCCCTTGGCGTTCAGACCGCTGCGGGTGGACCGTACGGCGATCTTCGTGCGGTGGCCGGCCTCGCGGGCGATGGCGGCGATCTCGACGGAGCCGTCGGCGATCTCCGGCACCTCGAGGGCGAAGAGCTTCTTCACCAGGTTCGGGTGGGTGCGCGAGAGGGTCACGGACGGGCCGCGGACGCCCTTCGCCACTCGTACGACGTACGACCGGATCCGCATCCCGTGCGGATACGTCTCGCCCGGGACCTGCTCCTGCACCGGCAGGATGGCCTCCAGCTTGCCGATGTCCACGAGCACGTTCTTCGGGTCGCGGCCCTGCTGGACCACGCCGGTGACGATGTCACCCTCGCGCCCTGCGTACTCGCCGAGCGTCGCGTCGTCCTCGGCGTCGCGCAGCCGCTGCAGGATGACCTGCTTGGCGGTGGTGGCGGCGATACGGCCGAAGCCGGACGGGGTGTCGTCGAACTCGCGGGCCTCCTGGCCCTCCTCCAGGTCCTCGGGGTCCTCCTTCGCCCACACGGTCACATGGCCGGTCTCCCGGTTCAGCTCCACGCGCGCGTGGCGGCGGCTTCCCTCGGTGCGGTGGTAGGCGATGAGGAGGGCCGACTCGATCGCCTCGACCAGCAGGGGGAAGGAGATCTCCTTCTCCCGTACCAAGCCCCGCAGGGCACTCATGTCGATGTCCACGGCTACGCCTCCTCTTCCTTCTTGTCCTTGCGGCTGAATTCGACCTGCACGCGCGCCTTGTCGATCTCCGGGAAGCCGAGTCTGCGGCTGGTGGCCTTGCGGCCCTTCACTCCGGGGACTTCGAGGTCGAGGCCGTCGTCGTCGACCTTCAGGATTCGGGCCACCAGCTCGCCGCCCTCGGCCAACTGGAACTTCACCAGCCGGTCGACGGCGCGCACGTAGTGGCGGTGCTCGGTGAGGGCGCGCTCCGCGCCCGGGGTGCCGACCTCGAGGGTGTACTCGCCCTCGCCCATCGCGTCCGTCTCGTCGAGCTTCGCCGAGAGCGCACGGCTCACATCGGCGATCTGGTCCAGGTCCGCCCCGGTGTCGGAGTCGACGACGACGCTCAGCACGCGCTTGCGTCCGACGGAGTCCACTGCGATCTCTTCGAGGTCCAGGCCCTGGGAGGTGACGAGGGGTTCCAGCAGTTCTCGCAGCCTCTCGCTCTGGGTGGTGCTCATCCGGGTGACTCCTCGGCCGCGTGTGCTGTTGTGGGATGGGTCGCGTGTCTGGTCAAAGGGTATCGGGTCGCGGGGAGTGTTGCCGTCCACCTGCGCGTGAGCGGTGCCGATGAGTGGTGCGGGGGGCGTGCGCGGGTACGGTGATCACGGGTCTGCGGTCCTTCGATTCCGCAGCCGCTTTCGCAACTGCTTTCGCAACTGCTTTCGTACGAGCCCCCCGAGGACGTCTGCCGTGCCGTTCCCCTCGCCGCCGCGCTCGCCCTCCGGGCCGCGCAGAAGAACCCTGTTCACCTCCGCCGCCGGGGCCGCACTGCTGGTCGGCTGCTCCTCCGGGTCCGGCGACTCGGACGGCGGCAGCAGCGGCAGTCCGTCGCTCGCCGAGCGGGCCCGCGCACGTGCGGCCCGGGACAGCGAGGGGCTGGTCGAGCGGTACGACGCCGTGCTCGCCGCCCATCCGGTGCTGGCGGAACTGGTGGGGCCGTTGCGGTCGGAGGCGGCACGGCACGCGGAGGCGTTCGGCGGGGGCGCCGCCGGTTCCTCCGGAACCCCCGAGTCCACTGGAACCTCCGGACCTTCCGAGGGCTCTTCCACGACGTCCAAGGCGCCGCAGGCCGGGGACGCGTCGCCGTCGGGCTCCCCGTCGGCCGCCGTGCCCGCGAACGAGAAGGACGCCCTGGCCCAGCTCGCCGCCGCTGAACGCACGCTCGCGGACCGGCGGACGAAGGCACTGCTCGAACTGCCCGGCGAACTGGCGCGGCTGCTCGCCTCCGTGGCGGCGGCCGGGGCGGCGCACGCGTACCTGCTTGCGGAGGGGGCCAAGTGAACGAGGCGAGGAAGGCGACGGTCGCCGCTCTCCAGGCGGCGCTGGCCGCCGAGCACGCGGCCGTGTACGGATACGGCGTCGTCGGCGGCCGGATCGGCGAGCAGCGGCGCACGGAGGCACGTGCGGCGTACGACGCGCACCGGGCGCGGCGGGACGCGCTGGAGCGCGAGGTACGTGACCTGGGCGCCAAGCCGGTCGTCGCGAGCGCCGGGTACGCGCTGCCGTTCCCGGTGCAGGACTCGGCCACGGCCGTCCGGTTGGCCGCCGAGCTGGAGGACCGGGTGGCCGGGGTCTACTCGGACCTGGTGCGGGCGGCCGGGGGCGCGCTGCGGGTTACGGCCACCGAGGCGCTGCGGGAGGCCGCGGTGCGGGCGGTGCGCTGGCGGGGCGAGAGCGTAGCCTTCCCTGGGCTCGCCGAGCGGGCGGGCACCCCGGCGACGTCGGCGGCGCCCACCGCCTGACGCGGCCGGAACACACGTACGGGCAGTACGGGAAGGGGACGACTCGCGCATGGCTTTCGAACCGCCGCAGCGTCTGGTCAGGGCGCTCGGTGAGACGGCACCGGAGGGTGACGACTGGTTGGAGAAGCTGCCGGAGGCGGCCCACCAGGCCGTCGCGCTGCGCGAGTTGACCGTTGAACGAGTGCAGATGCCGGGTGGCCGCAGCAGCCTGGTGGTCCTGGTGCGGCGCGCGGACGGCACGCCCGCCGTGCTCAAGCTGGCCCCGCCCCGGTCCCGCCCGGAGAGCGAGCGGGCCGCGCTCGCGCACTGGGGTGGACTGGGCGCCGTACAGCTGCTGGAGCCCTTGGTGACCGAGGGTGTGCTGCTGCTGGAGCGGCTGCATCCGGAACAGTCGGTGCGGTCGCTGCCGGAGGCGAAGGCGTTGCTGGAGGCGGCGGGGACGCTGCGGCGGCTGTGGGTGGAGCCGCCGGCCGGGCATGTCTTCGAGACCGTGGCCGAGCGGACCGTACGGCAGGCCGGGGCGATGCGGTCGACGGCGGCTGCCTTCGGCGATGTGGCGGTGCTGGTCGACGCCGCGCTGGCCGCCCGTGAGGAGCTGGTGGCCGCGCCGCCCGAGCCGCGGTTGCTGCACGGGACGTTCCGGCAGAGCAAGGTGCTGGCCGGGGAGCGGATGCCGTGGCTTGCGGTGGGGCCGGATCCGGTGGTCGGTGAGTGCGCGTTCGATCTGGCGCGGCTCGTGCGGGATCGGGTGGAGGATCTGATCGCCTCGCCCTCGGGGGCGGCGACGACTCGGCGGCGGGTGAAGCGGCTCGCGGAGTCGCTGGACGTCGATCAGGAGCGGCTGCGGGGGTGGACCTTGTTCCGTGCCGTTGAGTCGGGGGTGCGGGCGCTTCGGGTGGGGCGGCCGAAGGACGCGGAGCTGTTGCTGGAATTCGCCGGGTGGCTGTAGCCGGTTGTGTTCGGTCTGCGGGTGTCCGGTGGGGGGCTCGTCCTCGGACCGCTGCCGTGGCGCCATGTGCCGTGCGGCGCAAGGCCGTTCCCCTCCCGCAGTGACGTTCTGTCACGTCCTGCGGTCGGGGAACGGCCTTCGGAATTCCTTACGCCGTCAGGCGGGCGATCGCCTCGTCCACCGTCAGCTCCTCGCGCTCGCCGGTCCTGCGGTCCTTGAGCTCGACGACGCCCTCGGCCGCGCGCCGCCCGGCTACCAGGATCTGCGGTACGCCGATCAGCTCGGAGTCGGTGAACTTCACGCCCGGCGAGACACCGGCCCGGTCGTCGCACAGGACGCGCAGGCCGGCCGTGGCCAGCTTCTCCGAGACGTCGAGGGCGAGTTCGGTCTGCAGTGCCTTGCCCGCGGCGACCACATGGACGTCGGCCGGCGCGACCTCGTTGGGCCAGCACAGGCCCTTGTCGTCGGCGGTCTGCTCGGCGAGGGCCGCGACGGCGCGGGAGACGCCGATGCCGTAGGAACCCATGGTCACGCGGACCGGCTTGCCGTTCTGGCCGAGGACGTCGAGCTTGAGGGCGTCGGCGTACTTGCGGCCCAGCTGGAAGATGTGGCCGATCTCGATGGCGCGGTCGAGCTTGAGGCCGGTGCCGCACTTGGGGCAGGGGTCGCCCTCCTGGACGACCACGACGTCGACGTACTCGTCGGCCTCGAAGTCACGGCCCGCGACGACGTTCTTCGCGTGCATGCCCTCCTTGTTGGCACCGGTGATCCAGGAGGTGCCGGGCGCCACCCGCGGGTCGGCGAGGTACTTGACCTTCTCGCCCAGGCCCTGCGGGCCCACGTACCCGCGTACCAGGTCCTGGTTCTGCGCGAAGTCCGCCTCGGTCACCATCTCGACGACCGCCGGGGCGAAGTGGGCCTCGACCTTGTCCATGTCGACCTCGCGGTCGCCCGGGACACCGACGGCGACGATCTCGCCGTCGACCTTGACCAGGAGGTTCTTCAGGGTGGCGGAGGCCGGGACGCCGAGGTGGGCGGCGAGGGTCTCGATGGTGGGGGTGTCGGGGGTCGGGATCTCTTCGAGGGCGGGCGCGTCCGCGGCGTCCACCGGCGTGAGCTGGTAGGTGATCGCCTCGGTGTTGGCCGCGAAGTCGCAGTTCGGGCAGTCGGCGAAGGTGTCCTCGCCGGCCTCGGCCGGGGCGAGGAACTCCTCCGACTTGGAGCCGCCCATCGCGCCGGCGGTCGCGGCGCAGATGCGGTAGTCGAGGCCGAGGCGCTCGAACACGCGCTGGTAGGCCTGGCGGTGCAGGGCGTAGGACTGGGCGAGGCCCTCGTCGTCCACGTCGAAGGAGTAGGAGTCCTTCATCAGGAACTCACGGCCGCGCAGGATGCCGGCCCGCGGACGGGCCTCGTCGCGGTACTTGTGCTGGATCTGGTAGAGGATGACCGGCATGTCCTTGTAGGAGGACGCCTGGTCCTTCACCAGCAGGGTGAAGATCTCCTCGTGGGTCGGGCCGAGCAGGTAGTCGCCGCCCCTGCGGTCCTTGAGCCGGAACAGCTCCTGGCCGTACTCGTCCCAGCGGCCCGTCGCGTCGTACGGCTCACGCGGCAGCAGCGCGGGGAGCAGCACCTCCTGGGCGCCGATGGCGTCCATCTCCTCGCGGACGATGCGCTCCACGTTGGCGAGGACCCGCTTGCCGAGGGGCAGCCAGGACCAGATGCCGGCCGCCGTGCGGCGGACGTATCCGGCGCGGACCAGCAGCTTGTGGCTGAGGACCTCGGCGTCCGCCGGGTCGTCGCGCAGCGTCTTCGCCATCAACTGGGACATGCGCTGGACCGGTGCGTTCGCCATCGTTCTCGTACTCCTGCCGGGTTGGGTTATGGCAGGAGGTTAGCCGGGTGGGACGGGACGGTGGAAATCGGTTAACGGCGACGCAGGGGCAACGGGGCCCCCATGACGGCGTACGGCTTGGGGGCGCTGGGGAAGAGGACCTGGCGGGCGAGGTCCTGGTAGCCGAGGGAGCGGTAGAGGCCGCGGGCCGGGCTTTCGACGTCGATCGCCGAGAGGATCGAGCGGGGTTCGAGGGCGTCGTCCGTGATCGTGGTGATCAGGGAACGGCCGACTCCCCGGTTCTGGTAGCGCGGGTGGACGTGGAGTTCCGTGATGACGAAGGAGTCGTCGAGCCAGTCGTCGTGGCCCTGGGCCCGGAGGTAGGGCTCCACGACCGTGGACCACCAGTGGGTGCGGTCGTTGGGCATGCCGTAGACGAACCCGACGAGCATGCCCGCGGCGGTCGCGCCGAGGGCCCTCGCGCCCGGGTAGGTCATGTGGCGCAGGACGATCTGGCGGCGTACGGCCACCTCGTCGGGGCCCAGGCCGAAGGCCACGGCTTGCACGGCGAGCGCCTGGTCGACGTGGGTGGGGAGGTCCAGGGGGCCGATCACGATGTCGTCTGGTTGGCGGCGGTGTCCGTGACCGGGAATGCGCATGTGGGGAGCGTACAGGGACCGAAGGCCGTCGTTCGGGTGCGGGCTGTCCGGGGTTGCTCGCACAGTTCCCCGCGCCCCTGAGGGGGTTTCAGAACAGGATGCTCATGAAGGCGCCGACCTCTTGGAAGCCCACCCTCTGGTACGTCCTTCTCGCCGCCGTGTTGAAGTCGTTGACGTACAGGCTGACCACCGGGGCGACGTCCGCGAGGGCGTAGCGCAGAACGGCCGCCATCCCGGGGGCCGCAACGCCCTGCCCCCGGTACTCGGGAGCCACCCACACGCCCTGGATCTGGCAGGCCCTGTCCGTCGCGGCGCCGATCTCGGCCTTGAAGACGACCTTGCCGTTGTGGTCGAGGCGGGCGAAGGAGCGGCCGGAGCCGACGAGTTCGGCGACCCGGGCCTGGTAGAGCAGGCCGCCGTCGCCGGCGAGGGGCGATACACCGACCTCCTCGGTGAACATCGCCACGCACGCCGGCATGATCGTGTCCATCTCGTCCTTGCGGATACGGCGGACATACGGATCCGGGGCGATGCCGGCCGGCATGCGGTCGGTGACCATGAGGGGCTGATGGGAGCGGATCTCCCGGGCCGGGCCCCAGTTGGGTTCCAGCAGGCGCCACAGCTGGGCGGTGGATTCCGCGGGGCCGACGATGGAGGAGCAGCGGCGGCCCGCGCGCCGGGCGCGGTCCGCGAAGGCCCGTACGGCTCGGGGGGTCGCGCAGATCGGGACGAGGTTGGCGCCCGCGTAGCACAGGGACGTCAGCATGCCGTCCTCGTACCAGCCCCACATCTCGCCGCCGAGGCGCCAGGGGTCGAGGCCGGCGATCTGGACGCGGGACGCCACGAAGGCGTTCGCGACCGGCTCGCGGTCGAGGACGGCGAGCGCGGCGTCCAGGTCACTCGGTTCGAGCACCCGTGAGGTGGTCTGGGTCAACACGTGCGGGGCCTCACGCTGGGGTTCTGCTGGTCCCCGCACTGTACCTGCGGAAGCTTTGCCGTGCCGCCGCTTGGCTGCGCCGCTGGGCCGGGCGCCTATGAGCTCGGGGCGCTGGGGAGGATGGCGACTGCGGGTGGGTGGGGGCTGGCCGCGCAGTTCCCCGCGCCCCTGGGGCCTGCGGCCCCAAAAGCCCGTCCGGCGTTTGAGGACGAGGCCCGTTCAGGGCCGAAGCGGGGGTCTGGGGGCGCAGGCCCCCAGGGACGGGACGGGTAGGGGCGGCGGGGGCGAGGAACCTCTCAGCCCGCCACCGCCACCGACGGCTCGCCGCTCGTCACTCCGTCCGCCTCCATCTTTTCGGCCAGCTTCATGGCCTCCTCGATGAGGGTCTCGACGATCTTGGACTCGGGGACGGTCTTGATGACCTCGCCCTTGACGAAGATCTGGCCCTTGCCGTTGCCGGAGGCGACGCCGAGGTCGGCCTCGCGGGCCTCGCCGGGGCCGTTGACGACACAGCCCATGACGGCTACCCGGAGGGGGACCTCCATGCCGGTCAGGCCCGCCGTGACCTCCTCGGCCAGCTTGTACACGTCGACCTGGGCGCGGCCGCAGGACGGGCAGGAGACGATCTCCAGGCCGCGCTGCTTGAGGTTCAGGGACTCCAGGATCTGGATGCCCACCTTGACCTCCTCGGCGGGCGGAGCCGAGAGCGAGACGCGGATCGTGTCGCCGATGCCCTGGGAGAGGAGGGCTCCGAAGGCCACCGCCGACTTGATCGTGCCCTGGAACGCCGGGCCCGCCTCCGTCACACCGAGGTGGAGGGGGTAGTCGCACTGCGCGGCGAGCTGCTTGTACGCCTCGATCATGATCACGGGGTCGTTGTGCTTGACCGAGATCTTGATGTCCCGGAAGTCGTGCTCCTCGAAGAGCGACGCCTCCCACAGGGCCGACTCGACCAGGGCCTCCGGCGTCGCCTTGCCGTACTTCTGCAGCAGGCGCCGGTCCAGCGAACCCGCGTTGACGCCGATACGGATCGGGGTGCCGTGGTCCTTCGCGGCCCGCGCGATCTCCTTGACCTTGTCGTCGAACTGCTTGATGTTGCCCGGGTTGACGCGGACCGCGGCGCAGCCGGCCTCGATGGCCGCGAAGACGTACTTCGGCTGGAAATGGATGTCCGCGATCACCGGGATCTGGGACTTGCGAGCGATGGTCGCGAGGGCGTCGGCGTCGTCCTGTGTGGGGCACGCCACCCGCACGATCTGGCAGCCGGAAGCCGTGAGCTCGGCGATCTGCTGGAGCGTCGCGCCGATGTCCGACGTACGCGTCGTCGTCATCGACTGGACCGAGACCGGCGCGTCCCCGCCGACCGCCACGGATCCGACCTGGATCTGCCGGCTCTGCCGACGCTCGGCGATCTTGGTCGGTACGGACGGCATGCCGAGAGAAATCGCAGTCATCTGCTGTGCAACCCCAAGTCGTGGATCAAGGCCCGGTCCCGTCAGCAGCGGGCTCCAGGCTTCGAGATTACGGCACCGGCCCTCGCCCCAGCACTCCCCCACCTCGAATGCACTCGGCGGGGGGACCCCCATCGCCCGTAAACCCACTCAATGGAAGGCGGCCCAGGACTCCCCCAGGATCCCGGGCCGCCTCGAACTCCGAATGACCGGAAGATTCCTGGTGACTAGGAGATTCTGACCGGGTTAACCACGTCCGCGACGAGCACGAGCAGCGTGAAGCAGACGAAGACCGAGGCGACCACGTACGCCACCGGCATCAGCTTCGCCACATCGAACGGACCCGGGTCCGGCCGGCGCAGCACCTTCGCCGTGTTGCGGCGCAGCGACTCCCACAGGGCGCCCGCGATATGGCCGCCGTCGAGCGGCAGCAGCGGGAGCATGTTGAAGAGGAACAGGGAGAGGTTGAAGCCGGCCAGGAGGAAGACGAACGTGGCCAGCTGCTGGGACGCCGGGATGTCCAGCGTCGCGATCTCGCCGCTCACCCTCGCCGCGCCGACGATGCCCATAGGGGAGTCCGGCTCGCGCGGGCCGTCGCCGAAGGCCGCGTCCCACAGGGCGGGGATCTTGGAGGGCAGGGCCACCAGGGAGTCGACGGCCTCGCCGACCCGGTCGGTCATCCAGGACACCGAGTCGCCGAAGTCCTGTTTGACGACGCCGGTGGCCGAGCTGAAGCCGAGGAAGCCGGCCTTGACGTACTCGCCCTCGACATACGCCCCGCTCGCGTCCTTCTTCACGACCCGGTTGGTGGCGATCTTCGCGTGAAGGGTCACCTGCTCGCCCTTGCGGTCGACGACGATCGGCACCTCCTTGCCGGCGCTGTCGCGGATCAGGTCGGAGAGGGTGTTCCAGTCGTCGGTCCTGACCCCGGCGAAGGCGACGATCTTGTCGCCGGCCTCCATGCCCGCGGCCTCGGCCGGCGACTTGGGGTCGGACGCCTTGCACTCGTCGCGGTTCTCGGTCTGGGCGATGACGCACGGGGAGACCGAGCTGACGGTGGTGGTCTGCTGCTGGATGCCGAAGCCCATCAGTACCGTGAGGAACAGGGCGACGGCGAGCACCAGGTTCATGAACGGGCCCGCGAACATCACGATGACCCGCTTCCACGGCTTGCGCGTGTAGAACAGGCGGGTCTCGTCGCCGGGCTTGAGCTCCTCGAACGCGGCCGAGCGGGCGTCCTCGATCATGCCGCGCCACGGTGAGGTGGAGCGGGCCTCCAGCCTGCCGTCAGGACCGGGCGGGAACATCCCGATCATGCGGATGTAGCCGCCGAACGGGATCGCCTTGATGCCGTACTCGGTGTCCCCCTTCTTCCGCGACCAGATGGTCGGGCCGAACCCGACCATGTACTGCGGCACCCGGATGCCGAACAGCTTGGCCGTGGACAGGTGGCCCAGCTCGTGCCATGCGATCGAGGCGAGCAGCCCGACCGCGAACAGCACTATGCCGAGGATGAACATCAGGGTCGTCATGCACGGGCCTCCGCCGTGTGTGCCGCCAGTTCCCGGGCCCGCGTTCGGGCCCAGGTCTCCGCTTCGAGGACGTCCGCGACGGTCAGCGAAGTTCCCGTACGCGGGGTGCCATGTTCCTCCACCACCCGCGTCACGGTCTCCATGATCCCGTTGAACGGCAGCGCGCCGGCCCGGAAGGCCTCCACGCACTCCTCGTTGGCGGCATTGAACACCGCGGGTGCCGTGCCCGCGAGCTGCCCGACATGGCGCGCCAGGTTGACCGACGGGAACGCGTCGTTGTCGAGCGGGAAGAACTCCCAGGTCGACGCCTTGCTCCAGTCGAAGGTGGGCGCCGCGTCGGGGATGCGCTCCGGCCAGCCCAGGCCGATGGCGATCGGCCCGCGCATGTCGGGCGGTGTCGCCTGCGCGATCGTGGATCCGTCGGTGAACTCAACCATCGAGTGAACATACGACTGGGGATGCACGACCACCTCAATGCGGTCGAAGGAAATGTCGTACAGCAGGTGCGCCTCGATGACCTCCAGCCCCTTGTTGACGAGGGTGGCGGAGTTGATCGTGATCACCGGGCCCATGGCCCAGGTGGGGTGCGCGAGGGCGTCCTCGACGGTCACCTGCGCCAGGTCCGCCTTAGTGCGGCCGCGGAAGGGGCCGCCGGAGGCGGTCACCACGAGCTTGCGCACATCCGCGCGCGAACCGGACGCCAGCGCCTGGAACAGGGCCGCGTGCTCGGAGTCGACCGGGATGATCTGACCGGGCTTGGCGAGGGCCTTGACCAGTGGGCCGCCGACGATCAGGGACTCCTTGTTGGCGAGCGCGAGGGTGCGGCCCGCCTCCAGAGCGGCGAGGGTGGGGGCGAGGCCGATGGAGCCGGTGATGCCGTTGAGGACGGTGTGGCAGTCGGAGGCGGCGACCTGGGTGGCCGCGTCCGGTCCGGCCAGGATCTCGGGGAGCGGCTCCCCCGTGCCGTACTGGGCCTGGAGGGCTTCCCGCAGCGCCGGTACGACGTCCTCGCGGGCGACCGCGACGGTCCGGACCTTCAGCCGGTACGCCTGCTCGGCGAGGAGGGCGACCCGGCCGCCGTTGGCGGACAGGGCGGTGACCCGGAACCGGTCGGGGTTGCGCAGCACGAGGTCGATGGCCTGGGTGCCGATGGAGCCGGTGGAGCCGAGGATCACCACGTCCTTGGGGCCGTCGCCCGCCACGGGGTCGTAGACGAGGTGCGGGTCGGCCAGGACGCGGGTCCCGAGTCCCGTCGTCGCCCCGGAGGGCGGGCCCTGCGGCGTCAGGAGAGTGCGTGCATGGCGTCGCGGGGCGGACGGGGCTTCCGAACCGCGCCCTGAGGGGGCTGGACTGTCGCTCATCCCCCCATTGTGGCCGGAAGGGCCCGCGGGCAGGACAGGGTGTCCCCATCCGGCGGGTAACAGGATGGTGAGGGGCCGCCCCGGGCTGTGACCGGCGGGCGACGGCCCCTCACCTCGTCGATCACCTGATCGGACGGTGCACGTTCTCCCCAGTGCTCGGGCCCGGGGTCGCGTCCGCGATCCACACGCCGCCGTCGTCCGACGGGTCGACGATGCCCGACTCCAGCCACTCGTACGTGCCCGACATCACGCCCTTGACCACCTTGCGGTCGAGGTCGTCGGTGTTGGACCACAGCCTGCCGAAGAGCTCCTCGATCCGCAGCCGTGCCTGGCGGCAGAAGGCGTCGGCGAGCTGGTACGCCTCGCGGCCGTGCTCGCCCTGGCCGCGCAGATGCTCGGCGCGGACACAGACCGCGCTCATGGCGAACAGTTCGGCGCCGATGTCGACGACCCGGCCGAGGAAGCCCTGCTTGCTCTCCATACGGCCCTGCCAGCGGGACATGCCGTAGAAGGTGGAGCGGGCGAGCTTGCGGGAGGTGCGCTCGATGTAGCGCAGGTGCGCGGAGAGATCGATGCCGTGCTTGAACTCGCTG
Organism: Streptomyces sp. NPDC111802; assembly: GCF_055634335.1. Lineage (NCBI taxonomy): Bacteria > Bacillati > Actinomycetota > Actinomycetes > Kitasatosporales > Streptomycetaceae > Streptomyces > Streptomyces sp. NPDC111802. The sequence goes on from NZ_JBVKCZ010000037.1 coordinate 82,453, forward strand.
TAGGTGTACGGCAGTTGCCCCTGGCCCGCGACCAGCTTCGGCAGCCACTTGGCGTAGAAGACGCCGGCGTTCGCGCCCGCCTTCGCCTTGTCCTGGAGGGACTTGTCGGGGTCGATGAGGTCACCGGCGACCGACAGGTGGGCGTCGACGGCCTCGCGGGCGATCAGCAGGTGCATGATCTCCGTCGAGCCCTCGAAGATGCGGTTGATACGCAGGTCGCGCAGGACCTGCTCAGCGGGGACACCGCGCTCGCCGCGCGCCCGGAGCGAGTCGGCGGTCTCGAAGCCGCGGCCGCCGCGGATCTGGACGAGTTCGTCGGCGATCGTCCAGGCCATCTCGGAGGCGTACAGCTTGGCGAGGGCGCCTTCGATGCGGATGTCGTTGCGGTCCTCGTCGGCCATCTGCGAGGCGAGGTCGGTGACGGCCTCCAGGGCGAAGGTGGTGGCGGCGATGAAGGAGATCTTGGAGCCGACGGCCTCGTGGTGGGCGATCGGCTTGCCCCACTGCTCCCGCGCCGCCGACCACTCACGGGCGATCTTCAGGCACCACTTGCCGGCCGCGACGCAGGACGCGGGAAGCGAGAGCCGCCCGGTGTTCAGGGTGGTGAGCGCGATCTTCAGACCGGCGCCCTCGGGGCCGATGCGGTTGGCGGCCGGGACCCTGACCTGGTGGAAGCGGGTGACGCCGTTCTCGATGCCGCGCAGGCCCATGAAGGCGTTGCGGTTCTCGACCGTGATGCCGGGCGAGTTGGTCTCGACGACGAAGGCCGTGATGCCGCCCTTGTGGCCCTCGGACTTGGGCACGCGTGCCATGACGACGAGGAGGTCGGCTACGACGCCGTTGGTCGTCCACAGCTTGACGCCGTCGAGGACGTAGTCGTCCCCGTCCGGTACGGCGGAGGTGGCGAGGCGGGCGGGGTCGGAGCCGACGTCCGGCTCGGTCAGCAGGAAGGCGCTGATGTCCGTGCGGGCGCAGCGCGGCAGGAACAGCTCCTTCTGCTCGGGGGTGCCGAACAACTTCAGCGGCTGCGGTACGCCGATCGACTGATGGGCGGAGAGCAGGACGCCGATCGCCGGGCTGGCCGAGCCGGCCAGGGTCAGGGCCTTGTTGTAGTAGACCTGCCCGAGGCCGAGACCGCCGTACTTGGTGTCGATCTTCATGCCGAAGGCGCCGAGCTCCTTGAGCCCGTCGATCACCTCGTCGGGGATACGGGCCTCGCGCTCGATGAGGGCGCCGTCGACCTTGGTCTCGATGAAGTCGCGCAGCTTGGCGAGGAACTCCTCGCCGCGCTGGGCGGCCTCGTCGGTGGGCATCGGGTGGGGGTGGATGAGGTCCAGGCGGAAGCGGCCTAGGAACAGTTCCTTGGCGAAGCTGGGCTTGCGCCAGTCCTGTTGGCGGGCCTCCTCCGCCACTTGGCGTGCCTCACGTTCGGTGACGGTAGGTTTCGTGGGTGCTGCCGACATGAGGCTCACCTCGACACGAATCGGGATCTTGGGCCGTTTGGTTACTGACGGGTGCTACCCGATCGTATGTACCCGATTCCGGGCGACCCCACCACCCCGCGTGCGGCCGTTCGGCCCATGTTGACGGAGTACGCCTTGGCGTCCACGCCGTCCGTGCTCTTGAATGGCTGCCTGAAGAAAAGCTATCGAAGCGCTTCGACAACCTATGGACACCCAAGCCCGCCAGAGCTAGTGTCGAACCACCCTCACACCTGCCCATGTTCGCACCGCGCACTGTCGAAGCGCTTCACAAAGCTTGGAGAGCGGATGGTCACCCTCGCCGAGGTCGCCCAGCACGCCGGAGTCTCGGCAAGCACGGTGAGCTATGTCCTCAGCGGAAAGCGGTCCATCTCCGCGAACACCCGGCAACGGGTCGAGCAGAGCATCCGCGAGCTCGGCTACCACCCGAACGCGGGCGCCCGGGCCCTGGCCAGCAGCAGGTCGAACATCATCGCGCTGATGATTCCGCTGCGCACCGACATGTATGTGCCGGTGATGATGGAGATCGCCATCGCGGTGGCCACCACGGCCCGTACACACGGCTACGACGTCCTGCTGCTGACCGGCGAGGAGGGCCCCGACGCCGTGCGCCGCGTCACCGGCAGCGGGCTGGCCGACGCGATGATCCTGATGGACGTCGAGCTGGACGACGAGCGGCTGCCGCTGCTGCGCGGCTCCCACCAGCCGTCCGTGCTGATCGGGCTGCCCGCCGACACCGCCGGGCTCACCTGTGTCGACCTCGACTTCAAGGCGACCGGCGCGCTGTGCCTGGAGCATCTGGCGACGCTGGGGCACCGCGACATCGCTGTCATCGGCGAGGCGCCGGCCGTCTACGAACGGCATACCGGGTTCGCGGAGCGCACACTCGACGGACTGCGGCTGCGTTCCCAGGAGTTGGGGATCCGGCTGCTGCACCGGCCGTGCGAGGGCGGGTACGACGCGATGGCCGTCACCCTCGCCCGGATCCTCGACGAACGGCCGGGCACCACGGGGTTCGTCGTGCAGAACGAGTTGGCGGTCGAGCCGCTGCTCGCCCTGCTGCGCCAGCAGGGCCGTGCCGTGCCCGAGGACGTCTCGGTGGTCGCCATCTGCCCCGACCAGGTCGCCACCCAGGCCTCGGTGCGGCTGACGTCGGTCTCCATCCCCGCGCAGGACATGGGCCGGCATGCCGTGGAGCAGCTCGTCGCCAAGCTGGACGGGCGCGGCAGTGACGAAGTCCTGCTGATCGCACCCGAGTTGACGGTCCGGACGAGCACGGGCCCGGCGCCGTCCGCCGCCCACTGACCGCTTCACCACCGTGCCCTCGCCGGGCACCGCCATGTCTGCATTCGCTGCCCTCCTGAGGAGCACCTCGTGAATCAGTCTGCCGAAACCCAACCCCAGCCGGGCACGGTCAGCCTCGCCCAGTCGTCCCCGACCGTCGGCACGTTCCGCGAGCGGGACGGCGCGCTGGAGTGGAGCGGCCGCCAGGAGACCGTACGTGTCGAGCCGTGGGGTCCGGACGCGGTCCGGGTGCGTGCCCGGCTCGGCGGGCCGGTCCTCGACGGACTGCCCGGCGCGCTGCTGGAGTCCGCCCCGCCCACCGAGTCCGCCGTCAAGATCGAGGACGGCCTGGGGACGCTGACCGTCGGCGCGTTGACCGTCGAGGTCGACGCCGAGGGCCTGATCCGCTTTCTGCGCACCGAGGACGGCACCGAGGTGCTCGCCGAGGAGCGTGCCCACTTCTGGTGGCCCGGCCCGCGCCTCTACACCCCCGTCGGCAACGGCCACCACCGCCAGGAGCAGCGCTTCGCCGCGTACGACGACGAGAAGCTGTACGGCCTCGGCCAGCACCAGCACGGACGGCTCGACCAGAAGGGCCTGGTCCTCGACCTGGTCCAGCGCAACGCCGAGGTCGGCATCCCGGTGCTCGCCTCCAGCCGCGGCTACACCATGCTGTGGAACAACCCGGCGATCGGCCGCGTCGAGCTCGCGCACAACGGCACGCGGTGGGTCGCCGACTCGGCCCGCCAGATCGACTACTGGATCACCGCGGGCTCCCCGGCCGACGGCCAGCGCCGCTACAGCGCGGTGACGGGCCGTACGCCGATGCTGCCGGAGTGGGCCGCGGGCTTCTGGCAGTGCAAGCTGCGCTACCGCACCCAGGACGAACTCCTCGCCGTGGCACGGGAGTACAGGCGCCGGGGCCTGCCCCTCTCCGCGATCGTCTGCGACTTCTTCCACTGGACGCACCTCGGCGAGTGGAAGTTCGACCCGAAGGAGTGGCCGGACCCGGCGGCGATGGTGCGTGAGCTGGAAGAGCTCGGCGTCAAGCTCGTCGTCTCCGTCTGGCCGTCGGTCTCCCCGCTCTCCGAGAACCACCCGGTCATGGAGCAGCGCGGCTACTTCATCGGCACCCAGTACGGCCCAATGGCGCACGCCGACTGGCCCGACAAGGAGGTGGCGTCGACGGTCCAGGTGGCCTTCTACGACGCCACCAACCCCGAAGCCCGGGACTTCGTATGGTCCAAGGTCAAGCAGAACTACCTCGACCAGTACGGCATCACGGCCTTCTGGCTGGACGCCTGCGAGCCGGAACTGAAGCCGGGCTTCCAGGAGAACCTGCGCTACTGGGCGGGCCCCGGCCTGGAGGTCGGCAACCTCTACCCCGCCGAGAACTCCCGCACCTTTTACGAAGGCCTGCTGTCGTCCGGCGAGGACGAGATCGTCACCCTCAACCGCTCGGCCTGGGCGGGCAGCCAGCGCTACGGCGCCGCCCTGTGGTCCGGCGACATCGGCACCGACTTCCCGACCCTGCGCCGCCAGATCGCGGCCGGGCTGAACACCGCGCTGTCCGGCATCCCCTGGTGGAACACCGACATCGGCGGCTTCCACGGCGGCGACCCGGACGACGAGGCCTACCGCGAGGTGATGGTGCGCTGGTTCCAGTTCGGCGCCCTGTCCCCGCTGATGCGCCTGCACGGCTTCCGCGACCCCGGCATGCCGCTCGGCCCGGAGATGACCGGCGGCCCGAACGAGGTCTGGTCGTACGGCGAGGAGGCCGGCGCGATCCTGGAGAAGTACCTGCGGCTGCGCGAGCGCCTGAAGCCGTACGTCCTGGACGTGATGCGCGAGGCCCACGCGGAGGGGCTGCCGGTGATGCGGCCGCTGTTCCTGGAGTTCCCGGAGGACAAGCTCGCATGGCAGGTCTCCGACGCGTACATGTTCGGGCCGGATCTGCTGGTCGCTCCGGTGCTGGAGCCGGGCGCGACGACGTGGATGACGTATCTCCCCGCCGGGGCCCGATGGACCGACGCGTGGACCGGTGAGACGTACGAGGGCGGCGAGGCCGTGACGGTCGACGCCCCGCTGGACCGCATCCCGCTGTTCCTGCGGGACGGGGCGCGGCTGCCTGTAGCGGAGTAGCCGTGTCGGAGGGGGTGGCCGGGGGGTGGAGGTCTTCCGGCCACCCTCTCGCATCTTCGCCCAACCCCCGTCCAGGGCCGTGAACGGCCGGGCACCGGCCGGCCCAGGGCACGGACCTCTTCGCGCCGCGCTTCCGGGACGTCCCCGCCATTCCCCATGCACCTGGAGAACCTGGATGCCCTGCTGAGCCGCGCCACGCGCCGAGCCCTCGCGGCCCGCGCCGCCATCCCCCCGGAGCAACTGGTGGACGCCCCGTACTCCTGACTCGGCGCGGCGTCAGCCCTTGACGGCCCCCGTGAGCATGCCCTTCTTGAAGTGCTTCTGGACGAAGGGGGAAAGCACGGCGACAGGCAGCAGGGCCATGACCATCACGGCCATCTGGACGGCCAGCCCGGACAGTTGACCCGTCTTGATGGCCTGGCCCAGTCCGACCGGTGCCTCCTGCTTCTGCACCAGCTGAATCATGACGTTCTGCAACGGCATCATGTCCTGGTCGTTCAGATACAGCGAGGCGTTGAACCACGCACTCCAGTACCCGACGGCGTAGAACAACGTGATCACCGCGATGACGGCCCGCGACAACGGCATGACGATCTGCCAGAGAATCCGCAGGTCCCCGGCGCCGTCGATACGCGCGCTGTCGATGAGTTCCTGCGATATCCCCATGAAGAACCCACGCAGCACAAGGATGTTGAACACACTCACCGCGCTCGGCAGGATCAGCGCCAGATAGGAATCCGTCAGCCCGAGGGTCTGCACCAGCAGATATGTCGGAATGAGCCCGGCGCTGAAGAACATCGTCGCGAGCAGCGTCATCAGGATCCACCGGTGCCCCAGCGACCCGGTCCGGGACAAGCCGTACGCACACAGCACGGACACGGCCATCGAGAACAGCGTGCCGATGAGGGTGACGAGGACGCTGATGATCGCCGCCCGGGTCACCTGCCCACCGCTCAGCAGCTCCTTGTAGGCGATGAAAGTGATGTCCTTCGGCACCATCACCAGCCCGCCGGCCTCGTCGATCGTCTTGCGCGAGGAGACGCTGGTGACGACCACGATCCACAGCGGGAAGAGGATCCCGAGGCAGGCCAGCGTGAGGACGAGCCCCTTGCCCGCGAGGCCGGCCCCGGAGGGCTCCTCCTCCCAGGAAGGCCGGGGCGGCGCGGCCCATCGGCCGGGCCCCCGCACCGTCTTGTCGATCACGGCGGTCACTTCTTGTACACCCCCTGCTCGCCCATGAGATGGGCCACCTTGTTCGCGGCGAGGACCAGTCCGAGGCTGACGACGCCCTTGACCAGGCCTGCGGCGGCCGCGTAGCTGAAGTCCTGGTTGCGCACGCCGTTCCACCACACGAAGGTGTCGAGGACCTCCGCGGCGCCCGGCCCCACCATGTCCCTCTGCAGCAGGATCTGTTCGAAGCCGACGGTCAGAGCGTCACCGACGCGCAGCACCAGCAGCAGGGCGATCACCGGGCGCAGCGCGGGAAGCGTGACGTGCCACATGCGGCGCCGGCGCCCCGCGCCGTCCATCGCGGCGGCCTCGTAGAGGTCCGGCGGCACCGAGGCGAGCGCGGCGAGGAAGACGATGATCCCCCAGCCGGCGTCCTTCCACACGCTCTGCGCGGTGATCAGCAGCGGGAAGGTGCTGGGGTCGGTCATGAAGTCGAGGCCGTCGTACCCGTGTTGCCGCAGCAGCTGGGAGAAGATCCCGGCACCGCCGAACAGTTGCTGGAAGACGGCGATGACCAGCACCCAGGAGAAGAAGTGCGGCAGATAGAGGATCGCCTGTGAGAGCGCCCGCACCCGTGGCCTGACCACGCTGTTGATGAGCAGCGCGAGCAGGATCGGGATCGGGAAGAACAGCACGAGCTGGAGGAAGAAGAGGATCAGCGTGTTCTGGACGGCGTTCCAGAACGCGGAGTCCTCGAAGATCCGCTGGAAGTTCTCCATGCCCACGAAGGGGCTGTTCAGGATGGAGACGACGCCGTTGTCGCTGATGTAGGGGTCGTAGTCCTGGAAGGCGACGACGTTGCCGAGGATCGGTATGTAGTTGAAGAGCAGGACCAGCACGACGGCCGGCAGGGTCATCAGCAGAAGCAACCGGTCGCGTCTGAACCGGACCTTGATGCTCAGCTTTCCCGAGGGACGCTCCCCCGTGGCACCGGTGGCGCCGCCGGACGCCACCGGGGTCTGATCCGGCAGGGTCTTCCTCTTCGCCTCGGCCCTGCTCCGAGGAACCGTGTTGTGCGACACGGCCTTCTCCTTGCCTTGGGGCCCGGGTCAGCCGGCCGCGCTGCCGTTCTCGTCGAGGATCTTCTTGTACCAGTCGCGCAGCTTGTCGCCGCCCTTGCTCTTCCAGTCGGAGACGGCCTGCTGCATGTCGCCGATCTTCTTGCGGCCGCGGACGATGTCGTCCTCCAGCTGCTCGAAGTCGTTGGAGAGGTTGGTGTAGCGGGCGGGCTCGGTGATCTGCATGCCCCAGAAGGACGACTTCCTGGTGCGGGCGCCCATCCGCTGCTGCCACTCGACCTGCGCCTTGGCGATGTCCGGGAAGTCCGGGTGGGCGAGGGTGGAGGCGGGGCTCGCGACCATGACGTAGGCGTTGAGGACCTCGTTGTTGCCCTGGTCGGTCTTGACCGGGACGCCGTCCTTGAGGGTGTAGTGGGTGCCCTCGACGCCGTAGTTGGTGAGCATGTACTCCTTGGTGCCGTACGGCGCCGCGGTCACGTTGGCGACGGCCAGCGCGTCGCGGATCACCGACTCGGAGGCGTTCTTGTTGATGAACGCGAAGATGCCTGCGGGCTGGGCGGCCCACGGGCTCGGCTCGCTGCCGCCGGCGCCGAAGATGTCCATGCCCGAGACCTTGAAGTCCGGGTTCTGGGTGGACTGGGAGGCGGTCAGGCCGTACCAGCTGGAGATGTCGTTGTTGTAGATCAGGAACTCACCGGCCGCGAACTTGGTCTGCGGGTCGGTGGCCTGGCTCTTGCCCAGCCTGAAGTCGGGGTGGACGACCCCGGCGGCGAACAGCTTGCGCGACCACTCCAGCGCCTCCAGGTACTCCTCGGTCTCGATGCGGTAGACCAGCTTGCCGTCGACGAGGTTCCAGCCGAGCGGCTTCTCCGAACCGGAGAGCACACCGAAGGAGTTGAACGCGGTCCACTTCATGTCACCGCAGGCCCACACCTTCGCCTTGGCGTTGGTGATGTCCTTGGCCAGCGCCAGGAACTCGTCGGTGGAGGTGGGGACTTCGTACCCCTCCTTCTCGAAGACGTCCTGACGGTAGAGGGGCACGATGTTGGGCACGTACGAGGCGGGCATCGGCAGTCCGCGCAGCCGGCCGCCGAAGATGGAGCGCTGCCAGGCGTCGGTGGGGACGGCCGCGAGGTTGGGGTACTCCTTGACCTTGTCCCCGGAGAGGTAGGGGCCCAGGTCGGCGAACTTGCTGATGATGGCGCTGGGTATCTTGCCGCCCATGTTCCAGCCGGGGATCACCACGATGTCGGGGACATGGCTGGAGGCGAGGACCGCGCCGAGCTTCTGGTCGTAGGTGTTGCCGTCCTGGTTCTGCCACTGGACGTCGACGCCGATCAGGTCGTTCATCGCCGTGTAGTAGGGGTTGCCGCCCTTCGGCGGGGAGCCCCAGAACGGGGACATGATGGTGACCTTGCCGCCCTTGCCGAGCTTCTTCGCCACCGAGGTCTTCAGGTCCGCCAGGTCCAGCTTGCTGGTGAAGCCGTTCGAGGAGCCGTTCTTCGAGGGGATGTCCGGCGTCACGACGTTGCTGGCCACGTACGCCGGCAGGATCTTCTTCGCGTCCTTGCCCGACGTGGTGCCGTCACGCGATCCGCTGTCCGAACCGCCGCACGCGGCGAGCAGCGGCATCCCGCCGGCCGCCGCCGCGGTGGCGACCGCCGTGGAGGCGAGAAAGCTTCTCCGGCTTGGTCCGGAGGTGGCGGAGGCGGCGTTCGGCGTCATTGCGTCAACCCTTCGTGGCGCACCTGGACACCCGGCGGTGGGCCGTCGGCTGCGGTGTCGTAAGCGGAACTGGCTGAGCTGAAGCGGCCCTCCGACGACTGCGACGAGCTCCGTGAGTGAGGTCGACAGTAGTCGAAGCGCTTCGATGTTGCTGTGAGGTTAAGTGAACGCCCATGGGTGCACAAGGGTCGCTCCCAAGATTCCTCCGAGGTGCAGGAAGGGACCCTTTCTCATGCACTGCTTGAAGTAACGGTGCTGGTCTCTTGACACCCGCCCCCGAGTCCAATGAGCATCGAAGCGCTTCGAAAGCGCCGACCCGATCCATCGCAAGGGGATCCCCACGTGACCGCACACACCCCGCACACTCCGCCTTTCCGTGATCCGCAGCTGCCGTTCACGAAGCGCATCGACGACCTTCTGTCGCGGCTCACCCTCGACGAGAAGATCGGATTCCTGCACCAGTTCGCGCCGGCGGTCGAGCGGCTCGGCGTCGCTGTCTTCCGCACCGGTCAGGAGGCTCTGCACGGCGTCGCCTGGATGGGTCCGGCCACCGTCTTCCCGCAGGCGGTGGGCCTGGGCGCGACCTGGAACACGGATCTCGTACGACGAGTCGGCGAGGCCGTCTCCAAGGAGGTCCGGGCGATGCGCGCCCGCGACGCCCGCGTGGGGCTGAACGTCTGGTCCCCGACCGTGAACCTGCTGCGCCACCCCCTGTGGGGCCGGGGCGAGGAGGGCTACTCCGAGGACCCGAAGCTCACCTCGGCCATCGCCACCGCCTACACCCGTGGCCTGCGCGGCGAGCACCCCACGTACTGGCGCACCGCGCCCGTCCTCAAGCACTGGCTGGCGCACAACAACGAGACGGGCCGCGACATCACGTCCTCCTCGGTCCGCCCGCGCGTCCTGCACGAATACGACCTGCGTGCCTTCCGCGAGACGGTCGAGGCGGGCGCCGTGGCCGGGGTGATGCCGGCGTACAACCTGGTCAACGGCCGCCCCAACCACGTCTCGCCGTATCTCGGCGAGCACCTGCGCACCTGGACCGACGAGGACCTGCTGGTCTGCTCGGACGCGGGCGCGCCCTCCAACCTGGTCGACTCCGAGCACTACTTCGACACCCACGAGGAGGCCACGGCCGCCGCGATCCTCGCCGGCGTCGACAGCTTCACCGACCACGGCACCGACAGCTCGAAGATCACCGCACGGGTCCGCGGCGCCCTCGACCGGGGCCTGCTGACCGAGCCGGACATCGACACGGCGGTACGGCGTCAGCTCTCGGTCCGCTTCCGGCTCGGCGAGTTCGACCCGGAGTACGACCCGCACGCGCTCACCGAGGACTTCGACACCCCGGCCCACCGCGCCCTCGCCCAGGAGGCCGCCGAGCAGGCCGTCGTACTGCTCAAGAACAGCGGTGGCCTGCTGCCGCTCGCGGCCGGCACCCGGCTCGCCGTGGTCGGCCTGCTCGCCGACGAGTGCAAGCTCGACTGGTACAGCGGCACGCTCATCCACCGCTGCACGCCGCTGGAGGGCCTGTACGAGCGGTTCGGCGCGGAGCGGGTGGAGTTCGCGGAGGGCGTGGACCGCATCCGCCTGAAGACCTCGGCCGGCACCTTCCTGCACGTCCCCGAGGCCGACGCCGCCGACGAGGTGCGCGGCGCCGAAGGCGCCCTCGACCCCGCCCTGCTCGCCGGCCGCACCGACCTTCCCCCGCTCACCACCGACCCGGCCGGCACCGAACTCTCCCTCATCGACTGGGGCGAGGGCGTGCTCACCCTGCGCGCCCCCGACGGCCGCTACCTCTCCGTCGCCGAGGACGGCCGTGTCCGGGCCTCCGCCGACCAGCCCGGAGGCTGGATCGTCCAGGAGACCTTCCGCCTGGAACCCCACGGGAACGGGCACCTCCTGAGGCACATCGGTACGGGTCACCACGTCTCAGTCGCCGCCGACGGCCTCAAGGTTGCCGACGGGAACGGGGAGAGCTTCGAAGTCGTCGTCGTCGAAAGCGGCGAGGACGCGGTGACCCGGGTCGCCGCCCAGGCGGACGTGGTCCTGGTGGTCGCCGGCAACGACCCGCACATCAACGGCCGCGAGACCGAGGACCGTACGACACTCGCCCTCCCCGCCCACCAGGAGCGTCTGCTGCGCGCGGCCCGCGCGGCCAATCCGGACACCGTCCTGGCGCTGGTCTCGGCATACCCGTACGCGGTCGATCACGCTCAGGTGCCGGCGCTGCTGTGGACGGCCCACGGCGGCCAGGCGGCCGGCACCGCGCTCGCCCGGATCCTGGCCGGCGACGTCTCCCCCGCCGGCCGCCTCCCGCAGACCTGGTACGCCGACGACTCCGACCTGCCCGACCTCCTCGACTACGACGTGATCGGCGGCCGTCAGACCTACCTCTACTTCGAGGGCACGCCCCTCTTCCCCTTCGGCCACGGCCTGTCGTACGCGACCTTCTCCTACGCCGACCTGAACATCCGCATGGCGGATGACGCGCTGCACGTCTCCTTCACGGTCACCAACACCGGCGACGTGACGGCCGACGAGGTCGCCCAGCTCTACACCCGGGCCCTGGAGCCGTCGGTGCCGCGCCCGCGCCGCGAGCTGCTGGCGCACTGCCGGGTGAGTCTGGCCCCCGGCGAGCGGCGGGACGTGACCTTCGAAGTCCCCTTGTCCGCCTTCGACTTCTGGGACGTGGCCGGGGGTGGATGGCGCCGCGAGCCCGGCCCGTACGAGATGCTGGCCGGCGCCTCCAGTGAGGACGTCCGGCTGCGTACGACGGTGCTTCTGGACGGCGAGCCCGCAGCTCCGCGGCCCGTCCTCCAACGGGGCCTGGCCGCGGCCGACTTCGACGAGCAGCGCGGTGTCACGATCGTCGACCGCACGAAGACGTCGGGCGACGCGGTGACGGCGGCGCGGGGCGAGGAAGGTGAACTGGTCTACCGGGGCTGCGACTTCGGTGACGGCGTCACCGAGGTGCTGATGACGGTGGCGGGCGAGGGCACGGTCGAGGTGTCGCTGGACGGCGGCCCGGTGCGGGCCGTACTGACGTCGGAGGCGTCCGGGTCCGGCCCGTACGACTACACGGCGCTCACCGCCGCGCTCGCGGCCGAGGGCATCCACGACGTCCGCCTCGAACTGCGCGGCCCGCTGCGGCTCGCGCACGTCGGCTTCTCCGGTTGAGGGTCCGGAACAGGCCGGCACACGGAAGGGCCCGGCACCGGAAGGCATCGGTGCCGGGCCCTTCTTCATCCCGGGATTGCGGGACCCACTCTACCTGAAAACGATTGTCACAAGCCAGAGCGGATCCCGAAACGGCTCAGAGAGCGATGCCGGTGAGGACCATCACCCGCTCGTAGGTGTAGTCCTCCATCGCGAACTTCACGCCCTCACGGCCCACGCCGGACTGCTTGGCGCCGCCGTACGGCATCTGGTCGGCGCGGTAGGACGGCACGTCGCCGATGACCACGCCGCCGACCTCCAGAGCCCGGTGGGCACGGAAGGCGGTCTGCAGGTCGTGGGTGAACACACCTGCCTGGAGGCCGTACTTGGAGGCATTGGCGGCGGCGAAGGCGGCGGCCTCCCCGTCGACCTTCTGCACGGTCAGGACGGGCCCGAAGACCTCCTCGCAGGCGAGGGTGACGTCGGCGGGGACGTCGGTGAGGACGGTCGGCGCGTAGGCGGCACCGTCGCGCTTGCCGCCGGCGAGGAGGGCGGCCCCGGCGGCCACGGCCTCGTCGACCCAGGTCTCGACACGCTTGGCGGCGTCCTCGCTGACCAGCGGCCCGACGTCGGTCGCGTCGTCGCTCGGGTCACCGGTGACCTGGGCCTCGACGGCGGCGACGATGCGCGGAAGGAGACGGTCGTACACGGACGCGTCCGCGATCACGCGCTGCACGGAGATACAGGACTGGCCGCCCTGGTAGTTGGAGAAGGTGGCGATCCGGCCGGCCGCCCAGTCGAGGTCCGCGTCGGAGGCGAAGTCGGCGAGCACGATCGCCGCGCCGTTGCCGCCGAGCTCCAGGGTGCAGTGCTTGCGCGGCACGGAGTCCATGATCGCGTAGCCGACCTTCTCGGAGCCGGTGAAGGAGATCACGGGCAGGCGCGGGTCCTGCACAAGCGCGGGCATGCGGTCGTTGGGGACCGGGAGGATGCTCCAGGAGCCGGCCGGAAGCTCGGTCTCGGCGAGGAGGTCACCGATGATCAGGCCGGACAGCGGGGTGGCCGGGGCGGGCTTCAGGATGATCGGCGCGCCGGCGGCGATGGCCGGGGCGATCTTGTGGGCGCACAGGTTCAGCGGGAAGTTGAAGGGCGCGATGCCGAGCACGACACCCTTCGGGAACCGCCGGGTGAGGGCGAGCCGCCCCTGACCGCCGAGGTCGGTGTCGAGCCGCTGGGCCTCGCCGCCGTTGAACCGCCGGGCCTCCTCGGCCGCGAACCGGAACACGGACACGGCACGGCCGACCTCGCCCCGGGCCCACTTCATGGGCTTGCCGTTCTCGGCGGAGATCAGCCGGGCGATCTCCTCGGTCCGCTCGACCAGCCGCCGGCTGACGTGGTCGAGGGCGGCGGCGCGCACATGGGCGGGCGTCGCGGCGAACTCGTCGCGGACGGCGTACGCGGCGGCCACGGCCTCCTCGATCTGCGCGTCCGTCGGCACACTGACCTTGCCGACGACGCGCCCGTCCCACGGGGAGGTCACATCGAAGCTGTCCTCGCCGCCGACCTGGCGGCCGGCGAGCCAGAAGGCGTGGGTGGAAGTCATGTCGTTTCCCGGCCCTTCCGCATTAGGGGTGTCCTGGTGGTGTCGGGGTCCACGGTAGGGGTGGGGAGGCGAAGCGGCGTTTGTCCGAGTCGTAGCAGTCGGGGGCGGGGGTGCTACGGATTGGCGAGGTGAGGGCACGATTTCAGCGCCGTCTGCGACAACCAGCCCGTCCGGCGTTTGAGGACGAGGCCGTCCAGGCCGAAGCGGGGGTCTGGGGCGGCAGCCCCAGGGACGGGACGGGTAGGGGCGGCGGGGGCGAGAAACGAAGGCACCCACGCCGCGCGCCTACTCGGCCGACGTCGCCTTCAACGCCAGCCACAGCTCCATCCGCACATCCGCGTCGTCCAGCGACCGCCCCAGGATCTCCTCCACCCGCCGCATCCGGTACCGCAACGTATGCCGATGCACCCCGAGGTCAGCGGCCGCCGCGTCCCACTGCCCGTGCCGGGACAGCCAGGCCCGCAGCGAGGCCACCAGATCCCCCCGCCCCGTCGCGTCGTGCTCGCGCAGCGCCCGCAGCAGCCCGTCCGCGAACGCCTTCACCGCGTCGTCCGCGAGCAACGGCAGCACGGACCCGGCCGCCACCTGCTCGTGCTCCACGAACACCCGGCCCCGCCGCCGGGCCACCGACAGCGCCTGCTCGGCCTGCTTGTACGCCGCCGCCGCCGCGATGGGCCCGGCCGGCGCCGACAGCCCGGCGACCAGCTCGTCCTCGTCGAGTCCTGCGGGCTGCTCCGCCACGCCGCCCGCCCGCGCCGCCTCCAGCACCGCCGCGTACTCCGCGCACGCCGAGACCGCAGCGCCCCCGTCCGCCGCGAGCACGACCAGCCGGGCCGTGTCGCCCTCCCCCTCCGGCACCACCAGCACCGCTTCTCCGGCCCGGGCCGCCGCGGACTCCACGATCTCGGTGAGCGCGCCCAGGGGGTCGCCGTGGGTGTCGGAGACGGCGGCCAGCGCGGCGGCGGTCGGCTTGCCGAGCGCCGTCCGCCCCCCGGAGTCCACCACTCGCGCCGCCGACACCGACGCGACCTCGGCGACGATCACCCGGAAGGGCATGTCGAGCAGGTCGCCGTACAGATTCCCCGCCACGGTCCGGGCGTGGTCCGGCTCCCCGGCGAGCAGCATGCGCAGCACCGCTGTCCCGATCCGTTGCTCGGCCGCCTGGAGCGAGCGCGAACGCTCGGTCGTCAGCGTCAGCAGGGCGATCGCCGAGTGCACGGCGTACCGCTCCGCCGTGCCCAGCGCGGCCGCCGTACCGACTGCCAGCGCCGCCCGCGGCCGGCGCCCCGTGCCCAGGGTGTGCAGTTCGACCCGGTCCTCGTTCTCCGGCCCGCCGACCACGGACGACGCGGGCGCGGGCCGCTCCCGCAGCCGCTCCACGTCCGCCGTGATCCGGGCCGCCCGCCGCCCGGCCCACTCGGGCGCGGTCGCGACGACGGCGCCGGACGCGTCGTACAGCGCCGCCCAGCCGTCCACCTGCGAGGCCAGCGCGGCCAGCAGCCCCTCCGGCCCGTCGGTCAGCGCCTGCTTGGTCAGCTCCCGCTGGGCCGCGAACCCCGCCGTCACCGCCCGGTACTGGTCCGCCGCGATGGCCGCCGACACCGCCTTGCTGATGGCGAGGAAGGGCGTCCGACGCGGCACCTCCAGCAGCGGAAGGTCCTCCTCCGCCGCCGCGTCGAGAAGGGCTGTGGGGATGTCCTCGTAGTTGACGCCGACCGCGAAGCCGAGCCCGACCACGCCCGCGCCCACGAGGCGCCGCACATAGCGCCGCATCGCCTCGGGGTTCTCCGCGTCCAGCTTCAGGGCGGTGATCAGGAGCAGCTCCCCGCCCTCCATATAGGGGACGGGGTCGGCCAGTTCGCTCACATGCGCCCAGCGCACGGGCACGTCCAGGCGGTCCCCGCCCGCCCGCACGGTCAGTTTCAGCGCGGAGTGGTGGACGAGCGAGGAGAGCGTGGGGGGCATAGGGCCTTCAAGTCGGTGTGACCTCGGTGATCTTTTGGCCGCGATGTATGAACGACCTGTGTCGATTCTGCCTCACCGTACGGTCACCGGCTGGCCCTGCGCCCGGATACCCGGGTCACCCCCGCAGATCCACCAGCAGCGGCGGCGCGTGCTCGCCCTGGACGCTGGTGAGCGACAGCACCGCGTGCCCCGGCGGCACCGCGTGCGCCAGCTCGGAAGCCGACCACCGCTCCCGCTCGACCTGCCGCACGGTCACCGCGCGCGCGGTCGGCGCCTTGCCGGTGATCACCCGCCGCACCGCGTGCAGCGCCTTGCCGGCCGGTGTCTCGGCGATGATCTGCCGGTCGGTGACGTCCCGCGCCTCGGTCCACTCCTTGCCCCACACGTCGGCGAAGTCCTGCCCGTCCCAGGGCGTGACGCCGGCCAGCGCCATCCGGCACCCGGTGGACCCCAGCAGCGGCCCGCGCAGCGGCCTCGGTACGTCGTCCAGGGTGCGCAGCGTGAGGACCGCGCCCGCGTTGCCCGACCGCAGCCGCTGGATGCCCCGTACGGCCTCGGGCGTCACAACCCCGGTCGCGTCGTCCAGTACCAGGCAGGCGAACAGCGACCGGTCCTCCCGTACCGCGACACTCGCCGTGAACTGCGCCAGCACCAGCCGGGCCAGCATCCGCGAGGCCTCGGCGTGTCCGCGCGCGGGCAGGTCGATACGCACCCGGACGGGGTGGTCGAGGGCCTTGAGCGAGAACGGCCGGGACTGTCCCGACGTGTCGAAGAAGCCGGCGAACGCCGGCCGGTCCAGCAGCGCCACCCGGTCCGCGAGGACCGCCGACACATCGCCGGGGTGCCCCGACTGGCGCTCCCGGGCGTCCAGTTCACGCAGGAGCGACTCCTGCCCCGAGCCCTCCAGCGCGGTCCGCAGCGCGCCGAGCGCCCCGGGCGCGCCGTCCAGCAGCTGCCGTAGCTCCGGCACGGACGGGAAGCGCTGGTGGACCGCCCGGAACGGCCCGAGGAGCTGCGCCAGCACGGTCGTGGAGCGGCGGCTGTCGCTGCCCGGATGCGGGTCGGCGAGATCCCCGACGAGCGCCTCGGCGAGCACCGCCGCCGCCTCGTCGGGATCGCTGGTGCCGCCGTAGAGGTCCAGGTCGTACACGGAGTCCGGGTTTCCGATCCGTACGACGACGTCGTAGGCGTCGGCCGGTCCGAGCCCCGTGCCCGCCGCGCCGACCACCACGACCGAGGCCCGCCCGGCCAGCGCGTGCAGACACAGCGACTCGGCGAGCGGCCGCACGACGGTCCCCGTCTTGCCGGAGCCGGCCGGACCGACCGCGAGCAGGGAGGTGGCGAGCAGATCGGGCCCGAGGCCGAGGCCGGTGCCGCGATAGACGTACGGGTTGCGCGGGTCGTCGGCGGTGGTGCCGAGCCGCACCTGACCGCTGACGAGGTCGTGCCGGGAGGCCCGGGCGGGCAGGTCGCGCTCTCCCGAGGGGTGCGGACAGGCGGCGGCGCCGTCCTTGAGCACGGCGCCGTTGAAGGCGGGCAGGTCGTGCCGCCCGCTGCGTACGCCCTGCCAGGCGCGGGTGATCCGGGCGTAGTCGACGTCCAGCATCCGTCCGGACCGGGCGTCGGCGGCGAGCCGCTCGGCGGCGTCGGCGGCCCCGGCGGCACGCAGCGCGGGCCAGGACGCCGGGTCCTGCTCGGGGGCGGGCGGACGCTCGGGCGCGGGCACGGCACGACGCCAGGCGGGCGGGCCGTAGCGGCGCCAGACCTCGCCCCAGCGGCCCAGGCGGCCGACGGCGAGCATTATGGCGAGAGCGATGAGCGTGTAGTAGCTGTACCAGAGGATGGCGTTGCCGACGCGGTCGTTGTTCTCGCGCCAGGAGTCCGGGGTGAACAGCTCCAGGGGCAGCACCCACCAGCCGCCGAGGTAGCCGTTCCAGAGCAGCGACCAGACCAGCCATCCGACCAGGAACGCGATCACCGCCCCGCTCAGCAACTGCCGCCCCGGAATCCGCTCGGGCTCCTCGTCCGGCCGGGGCACATGCCCCATCCGCCAGACCCCGGGCTGCGCCTGCGGTCGCGGCGCCCGCAGCCACGCGAGGAACGCCGAGCCGTCCGGCCCCGCACCGGGTGCCCTGGTCGGCCGCGGCGGTACCGCGGGGGCCTCCGGCGGCACCGCCGGACGCGGCACAGGCGTCGCATGCGTGCCCCGCGCGTCCTGCGTCCCGTCGCTGTCCATCGCCCTTGCCCCCTGACCAGCCGTTCCGTCCGTGCCATCCACCATCAGCGAGTCAATCTAACGCCCTCTCCTGGGGAGTTCACCGCTTACACGGCCGACGGAAGGGACTGAGATGCTCCAGTGATCCTCGGGCGCCGCGTGCGCGCCACGCCGGCCGCTATGTCCACGACGGACAACGCATTCGCCTGACAACGCCCACATGGAGCATGCCCACCCCCCGCTCCCCGCCCTAGCCTGCGAGAAAAGACAAGACAAGAGTCCGCAAAACCCCCAGGAGCCCCTCATGAGCGCACTTCCGCAGGAGCGCCGCGTCGTCACCGCCATCCCCGGCCCGAAGTCGCAGGAACTGCAGGCCCGCCGTACGGCCGCGGTCGCGCAGGGCGTGGGCTCCGTGCTGCCCGTGTTCACGGCCCGTGCGGGCGGCGGCATCATCGAGGACGTCGACGGCAACCGGCTCATCGACTTCGGTTCGGGCATCGCCGTGACCTCCGTGGGCGCGTCCGCCGAGGCGGTCGTACGCCGGGCGTCCGCGCAGCTCGCCGACTTCACCCACACCTGTTTCATGGTCACGCCGTACGAGGGCTACGTCGCCGTCGCCGAGGCGCTGGCCGAGCTGACGCCGGGTGACCACGCCAAGAAGTCGGCGCTGTTCAACTCCGGCGCCGAGGCCGTCGAGAACGCCGTCAAGATCGCGCGGGCGTACACCAAGCGGCAGGCCGTCGTCGTCTTCGACCACGGCTACCACGGCCGGACCAACCTCACGATGGCGCTGACCTCGAAGAACATGCCGTACAAGCAGGGCTTCGGTCCGTTCGCGCCCGAGGTCTACCGGGTGCCGGTGGCGTACGGCTACCGCTGGCCGACCGGTCCGCAGAACGCCGGTCCGGAGGCCGCAGCGCAGGCCATCGACCAGATCTCCAAGCAGGTCGGCGCGGAGAACGTGGCCGCGATCATCATCGAGCCGGTGCTCGGCGAGGGCGGCTTCATCGAGCCGGCCAAGGGCTTTCTTCCGGCCCTCAGCAAGTTCGCCACGGACAACGGCATCGTCTTCGTCGCGGACGAGATCCAGTCCGGCTTCTGCCGTACCGGCCAGTGGTTCGCGTGCGAGGACGAGGGCATCGTCCCCGACCTGATCACCACCGCGAAGGGCATCGCGGGCGGCCTTCCGCTCGCCGCCGTGACCGGCCGCGCCGAGATCATGGACGCCGCTCACGCGGGCGGCCTGGGCGGCACCTACGGCGGCAACCCGGTCGCCTGCGCTGGTGCGCTCGGCTCCATCGAGACGATGAAGGAGCTCGACCTCAACGCCAAGGCGAAGAACATCGAGGCGATCATGAAGGCCCGCCTGGGCGCCATCGCCGAGAAGTTCGACATCGTCGGCGACGTCCGCGGCCGTGGCGCCATGATCGCCATCGAGCTGGTCAAGGACCGCGCCACCAAGGAGCCGAACCCGGAGGCGACCGCCGCGCTGGCCAAGGCGTGCCACGCCGAGGGTCTGCTGGTCCTGACCTGTGGCACCTACGGCAATGTGCTGCGCTTCCTGCCCCCGCTGGTCATCGGCGAGGACCTGCTGAACGAGGGCCTCGACATCATCGAGCAGGCGTTCGCCCGTATCTGAGGCCACAGCGAAGCCCCTGGTGAGCGACAGGTTTCCGGTCCCGGGAACCACATCCGCCCCAGCCCCGGTGTCATCCGTGATTCCGGGGCTGGGGCGGCTACCGTCAGAGCGTGTGAAGAAGGTGTGCGAGGTGGATGTCAGGACGCGATTCCGTCTGTCTAACGCCTTCGCCCTGTCGTAGGTTCTAACCAGATGAGAGATACACCCCGTCCAGAGGGGACTCTGGGCGACATCAGGCTGAGGCCTCCCCAGCTTCAACCTGGTCGTGCCCTCGCGCACACACCCGGAGCTTCCGGCTCCGGATCTCCTCACCGATCGGACAGTCGCCCGCCCCAAACCCCCCGGGGCGCGCGACGATCCGATCCGGACGGCCGCCCCGGAACTACCCCCCCTGTTCCGGGGCGGCCGACCTCCCTCTTCCTCCTTCTCGGGCTTCCGTCCCTTCTCTTCACGCTCATCACCTGGCAGGTCGTGGCCGACGGCCCGCTGCTGGACGCCGACGCAGCGGCCAGCCGGGCCCTGGTCCATCCCGACCGCCTCTCCGAACTCCTCGCCGACCTGGGCAATGTGCCGGTCGCGGTACCGGTACTGGCCCTCGCCCTGGCGTACGTCACCTGGCGGCATCGCCGTATTGGTACACACCACTGGTGGCTGCCCGCGGCCTCGGCCGCCCTCCTCATGGCGCTGGTCCCGGCCCTGATCGTTCCCCTCAAGGAACTGACCGACCGCCCCGGCACCCCGGTCGTGCCACCGGCCACCGGCTACTACCCGTCCGGGCACACCGCGACGGCCGCCGTCGCGTACGGCGCCGCGACGCTGCTCCTCCTGCGGTGGCTGAACTCCGCACGCGCCCGCCGCGCACTCCTCGCCGTGTGCGCCGCCCTCAATCTCGGCGCCGGCTACGGGTTGATCCGGCGCGGATACCACTGGCCATTGGACGTGGTGGCCAGTTGGTGCCTCTGTACGGTGCTCGTCTCTCTGCTGTGGCTGTTCCTCAACCGAAACAGCCGCCGAACGCCCGCAGTGGGGTCTTCGGGTTCTTGAAGGCCGCGTGGAGGTAGCCGACCGGGGCGTGGGCCGGGGGTCCGTGCCGCCGCCGTCCGGTCCGGCGCCGGTCGTGCCCGTCACCGTGGCGGACAGGGCGACGTTGTACGAGGTGACCGCGCGCGTCGTCAGGTCGATCGGTGCCGCGGGTGGCTGGGCGGTGTCCCCGCCCGGCCCGGCCCGGCCAGGGAGATGTCGTGCGCGTGATGGGCGCCCGTGCCGTACCGGCCGTGGGGGTGGATCATGACGCCGGTCGTGGCGGGGCCGGTGCGGAAGGTCGTCGCGAGCTGCTGCCAAGTGTCGGCCGACTGGGCCAGGCCGAGACGTCGTCGGCTTCGGCCGGGTCGCCCGTGGCGCGGAGCCACCGCTGCGCACAGGCGAGTTGACCGCGGTGCCGTTGGTACAGCCCTGGGGAGGGCGAGGTCCGTGTCGGTCGTGTTCTTGTGGGCTAGGGCCTGTCGTTTGGATCAGGCCGGCTGAGAGAGACTGCGCCTTTCAACCGACCCGAGCGGGGCCTGGTGCGTGCAGCTGCACGGCGGAGGAGGGAGTCGACGCGGAGCATCGGCGACTGACGACAACGCGGCTGGGGGTCCCCCCTCTGGGGGAGTGCGTGCCAGGCCCCGCGACGCCGGCATGATCCAAACGACAGGCCCTAGTACTGCAACGGTGCTTGTGCTGATTGCTGGGCAGGTTTATGGGCTGTGTCCGCGTCGCCTGTAGTGGCTGATGCGGGCTTGGTGTTGGCG
>NZ_JBVKCZ010000038.1:0-101077 GCF_055634335.1 Streptomyces sp. NPDC111802
AGACCGCAGCCAATCGGCACCAGGTATGCGAACCCGTGAAGTGGTACGGAAAGCAACCCACGTGGTGCCGAACCAACTCACAACCAGATCACTAGCCGCCCGCCCGCACATCCATCCGGGCCACCAACCCGTCCGCGTCGAACCGGTACACATGCTCGACCGTCTCCTCGGCCCACCGCTCTCCCGACGCGTCGCGCATCCCGGTCCGTACGGTCGCCACCACGGCCTCGCCGTCGCTGTCCGGACGCAGCCCCTCCAGCCGTACGAGGGGGTGGCCGGCGGCGAACTGCCGTGCCCAGTACGCGCGTACCGCCTCGCGGCCGTGTAGCCGGGCTCCGTCCAGGACATTCGGCCAGTCCACGTCGGGGGCGAGGCACTGTTGCATGAAGGGCTCTCGTTCGTCCGTCGAGAAGACCTCGTACATGCGCCGCAACAGCGCGTCCCGCGCCGCGGGAACCCCCTCCGACTCCATCCTCAGTTCCCCGCCACCGACTTCACCGCCACGGACACCGGGGCCGAGCCGCTGATCACTTCGAGCGTCAGGCCGGCCGTTGCCGGGGTGTCGAGCAACTCCGCCAGTACGGCGGCCACGTCGTCGCGCGGGATCGGGCCGCGGCCGGTGTGGGCCTCCAGCCGCACCTGGCCGGTTCCGGCGTCGTTCGTCAGCATTCCGGGGCGCAGGATCGTCCAGTCCAGGGCGTCCAGTCCGCGGACGTACTCGTCGGCCGCGCCCTTGGCGCGCAGGTAGACGTCGAAGATCTCGTCGCCCTCGTGCTTCGGGTCCGCGCCCATCGACGACACGATCAGGAAGCGCCGTACGCCCGCCCGGACCGCCGCGTCGGCGAACAGGACCGCCGCGCCCTTGTCCACCGTGTCCTTGCGGGTCGTTCCGCTGCCCGGACCCGCACCGGCCGCGAACACCGCCGCGTCCGCGCCCTGGAGCTGGGCCGCGACCTCCTCGACCGAGGCCGACTCCAGATCCAGCAGGATGGGTTCGGCGCCCGCCTCCCGCAGGTCGTCGCCCTGTTCCGCCTTGCGGATGATCCCCGCGACCTCGTTTCCGCGCGCGGCGAGCAGCTTCTCCAGCCGCAGCGCGATCTGACCATGACCACCAGCGATGACAATGCGCATGTTTCCGACCGTACGCCCGGACAGCCGCATTCGCCGCACGACTTCAGCCACGCCTCACGCCTCACGCCTCTGGGACCGTGCACCTCATACGCGTACGCCGGGCGCGTGCGCCACCCACGTGCTCGCCACCCACATGCCCCGCGACGCACCTCACCCGCCCCTGACGCACGCCACCCCGCCCCTGACGCACGGACACCCCGCCCCTAACGCAAGCCATCCCTCACGACAACTCCCCCCGCCCTTGCCGAGGCAGCCCCAACTCCGCGGTCGCGGCCGAGTTGCAGTACTCCCGCACCGCGCTCGTCCGCGCCACCACGCGCCCCCGGTGCACCACGATCCGGCTGTACGCCAGTGACAGCGCCCCCGCCAGCCGCTCCCCGCGCACCGCCAGCAACTCGGCCGGGAAGCCCGCCTCCACCCGCACCTCGGGCAGCCCCAGCGCCGCCCGCGCCGACCCGCTCACGCAGTCGTACGCGTCCTCGGGGCGCAGTCCGTGGCGTGAGGCCAGCAGATAGGCGGCCTCCAGCGGGTCTCCGCGGCCCACCGGGTTCGAGACGTCCCGCAGGGCGCCGCTTCCGGCGGCGACGCGTACCCCGGCGGAGCGCAGCAGTCGTACGGGCGCCGTGGCGCGCCGTTCCACGCCCCCGCAGCCGCCCTGCGGCAGGCACACGACGGTCACTCCGGCCGCGGCGAGCTGGTCCGCGGTGCGGGAGGCCAGCTGGGAGGGCAGGTGCCCCAGGCCGCCGCACGGGCCGAGCGTCACACCGGGTCGAAGGCCGCCGGCCATCGCGGCGAGGCGGGACAGACGGGCCGGGTCGGTGGCGTCGGTGTGCAGGTCGACGGGGCAGCCGTGCTCGGAGGCGACCTCCAGGACCGCCTCCACATAACCCGTCGGATCCGGGTCCAGGTCGGGGCAGCCGCCGACCACCGACGCGCCCATCTTCAATGCGTCCCGCAGCATCGCGAGCCCGTCGGCTCCGGCCACTCCGGTCAGCAGCCGAGGCATCGCCACCGTCGTCAACTCGGTGAGCCCGCGCAGCGAACGCCGGGCCTGGAGTACGGCGGCGAGCGCGTTGAGCTCCTGGATCTCGCCCACGCGCACGTGTGCCCGCAGCGCCGTGGCCCCGTGCCCGAGCTGGAGCAGGGCGGCCTCGGTGGCCCTGCGCTGGACGTCATGGGGGTCGTAGGAGACCGGTCCGCCCTCGTCCGCGGAGAGCGCGGTGTCGCCGTGGGCGTGTGGTTCGGCCGGGGCCGGCAGGAGCAGGTAGCCGCCGAGGTCCACTCGCGCGCCGCACGCGCGCGTGCCGCCCGCCGCCAGGCTTCCGGCCGTGCCGACCGCCTCGATGCGCCCGCCGTCCAGCCGTACGTCCACGGTCCGGCCGTCGGTGAGCCGCGCCCCGCACAGCAGCAGAGCACCTGGCTCGGCCGGTCCGGACGAGCCCGACGGGGACGACGAGTGGGGTGGCTGGGGGTTGCTGTCGGGCATCGTGCTCCAGAGACAAGATCACGCAGAGTGAGTCGAGCCTAGGGTGACGGCCAGGCCTTGGCGCGCAGGAGCGCAATAGTCGTACCGGTGTGGTCCGCCGCACGGGAGCCGCTTCCGCGGTGCCTCGGGGGCCTGCGAGGCGGGGGTGCGCTGCGCCGATCGGCCGTGGGCGGGGCCCGCGAAACGGATTTGGGTGAACGGCGACTGAGCGTGTAATGTCTTCATCGCTCGCCCCAATAGCTCAGTCGGCAGAGCGTCTCCATGGTAAGGAGAAGGTCAACGGTTCGATTCCGTTTTGGGGCTCTGGTGTGAGAGGTTCCCGTCGCAAGGCGGGGCCCGATCGCATCACAGCGGTGTAGCTCAGTCGGTAGAGCAAGCGGCTCATAATCGCTGTGTCACCGGTTCAAGTCCGGTCACCGCTACTGACAGTAGCCGATTGCGGGGTCGGTCCTTCGATCGGCTACTCTTTCTTGCGTTAGTTCATTCCATCCGTTCGTCAAGGAGCACTCACGTGGCTGCCACCGACGTCCGCCCGAAGATCACGCTGGCCTGCGTGGAGTGCAAGGAGCGGAACTACATCACCAAGAAGAACCGGCGTAACAACCCGGATCGTCTTGAGATGAAGAAGCACTGCCCGCGTTGCAATGCGCACACCGCGCATCGCGAGACGCGATAAATCAGGCTCGTACACGAGGCCGCCCCCCGATTGCGGGGGCGGCCTCGTGTCGTTTCAGGCCGGGTTACCGGTCGGTTCGGGCCGAGCCCGGGTGAAATCAGCCGGCGGACCAGCAGGTCAACCGCAGCAGACAGCAGGAGGTACCGAGCCATGGCGCTCGACCAGTCCTTCGTGGGGCGGAGTTACCCGCCCACCGCCCCCTATGAGGTGGGTCGGGAGAAGATCCGTGAGTTCGCGGAGGCCGTGGGGGACACCAACCCGGCGTACACCGACCCGGAGGCCGCCAAGGCGCTCGGCCACTCCGATGTGATCGCCCCGCCGACCTTTGTCTTCTCGATCACGTTCAAGGCCGCGGGACAGGTCGTGGCGGACCCCCAGCTGGGCCTGGACTACAGCCGGGTGGTGCACGGCGACCAGAAGTTCGCCTACACCCGCCCGGTGCGCGCAGGTGACCGACTGACCGTCACCTCCACCATCGAGGCCATCAAGTCCATGGCCGGAAACGAGATCGTGGACATCCGTGGCGAGGTCCACGACGAGGCGGGGGAGCACGTCGTGACCGCCTGGACGAAGCTCGTGGCCCGTGGTGCGGACGCCGAAGAAGGGGAGGCCTGAGCGGCTATGACGGCGAAGATTGCGTACGGCGACGTCGAGGTCGGCACCGAACTGCCCGCCCGGAGCTTCCCCGTGACCCGTGCCACGCTCGTTCAGTACGCGGGCGCGTCGGGGGACTTCAACCCGATCCACTGGAACGAGAAGTTCGCCAAGGAGGTCGGGCTGCCGGACGTCATCGCGCACGGCATGTTCACCATGGCCGAGGCGATCCGTGTGGTCACCGACTGGGTCGGCGACCCGGGCGCGGTCGTCGAGTACGGCGTCCGCTTCACCAAGCCCGTCGTCGTGCCGAACGACGACCTGGGTGCCACGATCGAGGTCAGCGGCAAGGTCGCGGTCAAGCTCGACGACAACAGGGTCCGAGTGGACCTGACCGTGGCCAGCGAGGGGCGTAAGGTGCTCGGCATGTCGCGCGCGGTCGTACAGCTTGCGTGAGCGGCACGCGCGTGCCGTGAGGTAAGGGGCGTTCTCCGTGGCGGGGCGCCCCTTACACATTCCGGCCGACGAGTTATTCCGGCAGATCCCCCTTGACCTAGTTAGTGATTGAGTACTAACTTACTTGCATGGTCAGGATGAGCGCAGAAGAGAGGCGCGAGAGCGTCATCCGCGCGGCGACGACCGAGTTCGCCCGCGGTGGCTACTACGGCACGTCGACCGAGGCGATCGCCAAGCGGGTCGGTGTCTCGCAGCCGTATCTCTTCCGGCTCTTCCCGGGCAAGAAGGCGATCTTCCTCGCGGCGGCCGAGCGCTGTGTGGAGGACACCATCCGGATGTTCGCGGAGGCCTCCGAGGGCCTGGAGGGCGAAGAGGCCCTGCACGCCATGGGTGACGCGTACCGGAAGGTCGTCTCGGAGCAGCCCGACCGGCTGATGATGCAGATGCAGATGTACCTCGCCGTGGCGGCCGCCGAGCAGGAGGGCGACCACGAGTTCGGCGAGGCCGTGCGCGCCGGCTGGACGCGCCTGTGGGACACCGTCCATCTGCCCTTGGGGGCGGACGTCAACCAGACGACGACCTTCATGGCGTACGGCATGCTCATCAACTGCCTGGTGGCCATGGGTTTCCCGCCCGATCACCGGGTCTGGGCGGGCATGAATCCGGCGGAGCGGGACGAGAATCGGCCGTAGGGGCGGGGAGGTCTGCCCTTTTTATGACCGCGAAAGTTAGTGATCGATAACTATCCATCAGAACTGGAAAACCGGAACGCATCACCCCAGGGGGAGCGATGTCACACCACACCGATCAGAACGCGCGGACAGGCCGCCCGGGCGGGGCCGTATGGGCTCTCGTCATCACCAGCATCGCCGGGTTCATGGCCGCGCTCGACAACCTCGTCGTCACCACCGCACTGCCCTCCATTCGCGAGGACCTGGGCGGAGGGCTGCACGACCTGGAGTGGACGGTCAGTGCCTACACACTCACCTTCGCCGTCCTGCTGATGTTCGGTGCGGCCCTCGGCGACCGCTTCGGCCGTCGCAGGCTCTTCGTCGTCGGCATCTCGATCTTCACCGGCGCGTCCGCCGCCGCGGCCCTCGCGCCCGGCATCGACTCCCTGATCGCCGCCCGCGCGGTGCAGGGCGCCGGTGCGGCGATCATGATGCCGTTGACGCTGACCCTGCTCACGGCGGCCGTGCCCGCGGCCAAGCGCGGGATGGCGTACGGCATCTGGGGCGCCGTCAACGGGCTCGCCATCGCGTCCGGGCCGCTCATCGGCGGCAGCCTCACCGAGCACATCTCCTGGCAGTGGATCTTCTGGCTGAACGTTCCGCTGGGCATCGTCCTGCTGCCGCTCGCCCGACTTCGCCTCGCCGAGTCGTACGGCACCGGCGCCCGGCTCGACATCCCCGGCACCCTGCTCGCCAGTGGCGGACTCTTCGGGATCGTGTACGGCCTGGTGCGTGGCCCCGCCGACGGATGGACCGGACGCCTGGTCCTGACCGGCCTGTTCGCCGGAGGTGCGCTGCTGGTCGGCTTCGTCCTCTACAGCACCCGCGCCAAGAACCCGATGCTGCCGATGCGGCTGTTCCGCTCCCGGGCGTTCTCCGGGATCAACGCCGCGAGCATGCTGATGTTCCTCGGCATGTTCGGGTCGATCTTCCTGCTCAGCCAGTACATGCAGGGCGTGCTCGGCTACTCGCCGACCGAGGCGGGGCTGCGGATGCTGCCGTGGACCGGTATGCCGATGGTCGTCGCGCCGATCGCCGGGATTCTGTCCGACCGCATCGGCGGCCGGCCCGTCGTCGCCACCGGCCTGTTCCTCCAGGCCGCCGGCCTCGCCTACATGGCGTCCGTGGTCACCGTCGACGTCTCCTACGCCGCCCAGTTGCCCGGCCTGATCATCAGCGGCGTCGGCATGGCCCTGTTCTTCGCCCCGGCCTCCCACCTGGTCATGTCCAGCGTCCGCGCCTCGGAGCAGGGCATCGCCTCCGGCGCCAACAACGCACTGCGCGAGGTCGGCGGCGCGCTCGGCATCGCGGTCATGGGGTCGATCTTCTCCGCGCAGGGCGGCTACGAGACCGGCCAGACCTTCGTCGACGGCCTGCAGCCCGCCCTGGTCACCGGCGCCGCGGTCGTGGCGCTCGCCGGCATCGCGGCCCTGCTGATCCCGTCGCGGCGGCACGACGGCGTGGCTGGGAGCGCGGCCGAGCAGATGCCGGAGCAGGCGCCGGAGCGGGCGCTGGAGACGGCCTCCCGCTGAGCCACCGACCCGAGTGACCCCGACTCGCCCCACTGACCGCACCCGAACCCCGGACCATGAGGAGCAGTCATGCCCACCCTTCCCTGGACCGTTCCGAACCCCGCACCGCAGGGCGCCGAGGTCCACGTCTTCGCCTCCCGCTTCGAGACCCGCACCCTTTGGGGAGCGCTCCGCTTCCTCGCCCGTACGCCGGGCGTGTGGCGGCAGGTGAGCCGGGCGCCCGGCGCATACGGGGCCACCTTGAAGGCCGAGCCCTTCAAGCGGACCTTCTGGACGCTGTCCGCCTGGGAGTCACCGTCCGCGCTCAAGGACTTCGCCCGCTCCGGCACTCATGCCCCGACCTCGAAGGGTCTGTCCGCGCAGATGCGGGACGCCAAGTTCGCCACCTGGCAGGTGTCGAGCGACGAGCTTCCGCTGGACTGGAAGGAGGCCTTCCGGAGGCTGACGTGAACGGCACGCGCGCGTGGCACGCGCATCGGCCCCGGCACTCCCCATGGGTGCCGGGGCTGTCAGTGCCGTCTCGTAGTCTTGAGCGCGTGCAGGAACTCCACGACGCTCCCCTCGCCCCCTTGACCAGCTTCCGGCTGGGCGGCCCCGCCACCCGCCTGGTCACCGCCACCACCGACGCCGAGGTGATCGACGTCGTGCGCGAGGCGGACGCCGCCGGGACCCCGCTGCTGCTCATCGGCGGTGGATCGAACCTGGTCATCGGCGACAAGGGCTTCGCGGGCACCGCACTCGTCATCGCCACCAAGGGCTTCGAGCTCTCCGGAAGCACGCTCGAACTGGCCGCGGGCGAGGTGTGGACCGACGCCGTCGCCCGCGCCGTCGAGGCCGGGCTCGCCGGGATCGAGTGCCTCGCCGGAATCCCCGGCTCCGCGGGCGCCACGCCGATTCAGAACGTCGGCGCCTACGGCCAGGAGGTCTCCTCGACGATCACCGAGGTGATCGCGTACGACCGCCGCACCGGCGAGACCGTCGTCATCCCGAACTCCGACTGTGCCTTCTCCTACCGCCACAGCCGCTTCAAGGCCGACCCCGAGCGCTACGTCGTCCTGCGCGTCCGCTTCCTGCTGGAGGACGCGGGCGGCCTTTCGGCGCCCATCAAGTACGCCGAGACGGCGCGTGCCCTCGGTGTCGAGGTCGGCGACCGCGTGCCCCTGGCCGCCGCCCGCGAGACCGTGCTGAAGCTGCGCACCGGGAAGGGCATGGTCCTGGACCCCGAGGATCACGACACCTGGTCGGCCGGATCGTTCTTCACCAACCCGATCCTCACCGACGAGCAGTTCGCCGCGTTCCACGCGCGCGTGCGCGCCCACCTCGGCGACGGCGTGGAGCCGCCGGCCTACCCGGCGGGGGAGGGGCACACCAAGACCTCCGCGGCCTGGCTCATCGACAAGGCGGGCTTCACCAAGGGATACGGCACCGGCCCCGCCCGCATCTCCACCAAGCACACCCTCGCGCTCACCAACCGCGGCGAAGCGACCACCGAGGACCTCCTCGCGCTCGCCCGCGAGGTCGTCGCCGGGGTCCGGGAGGCCTTCGGGATCACGCTGGTCAACGAACCGGTGACGGTCGGAGTCAGCCTCTAGGCGCTGCCCTCCGGTGGGTCTTCAGTAGGCCTTCAGTAGGCCACGCCCACCCCTTGCTTCACCGTCGCCGGGTCCCCGACCATCCCCAGCATCGCGTGCGCCACATCCGCCCGCCCGATGAAGCGCCCCTTGAGCGGAAACCCGCCTACGACGGTGCGATACCTGCCGGTGAGCGGCTTGTCCTGCAGACGCGGGGGCCGTACGAGCGTCCAGTCCGCGGGGGCACCGGCGACCTCGGACTCCATCTCCCGCAGGTCCGCGTAGATGTCCTTGAGGACCGCCGAGACGACACCGCGCACAGCACGGTCCAGGAACCCGTCCCCCTCCGGCTCGGGCCCGACCGGCGCGGCGCTCACCACGAGCAGCCGCCGCACCTTCTCCGCCTCCAGGGCCGCCAGCACCGTACGTGTCAGCCGCGTCGCGACCCCGGCGTCCCCGCGCCCGCGCGCACCGAGGCCGGACAGCACGGCGTCCCGTCCGGCGACGGCGGGCCGCAGCGCACCGGGGTCGGTGAGATCCGCGCGGAACACCTCCAGACGGTCGCCGACAAGGGGCAGTCGCGCGGGGTCCCGTACGACGGCCGTGACCTCGTGACCGGCGTCCAGAGCCTGGCGGACGATCTCCGTGCCGATGCCTCCGGTGGCGCCGAAAACGGTGAGTTTCATGAGTGCTCCCGTCCCCATGAGATGGGTGGGTGAGTACTTACTCACCCCTGCTTCCTCTAGGGTGAGTAAGTACTCACCCACCCGTCAAGGGCGATTGGAGATTCCATGGAGACTCGGCCCACCCGCGTCCGACTGCTCGACGCCGCGCACGACCTGATGCTCACGGTCGGGCTGGCGAAGGCCACGACGAAGGAGATCGCGCGGGCGGCCGGATGCTCCGAGGCGGCGCTGTACAAGCACTTCGACAGCAAGGAGGAGCTGTTCATCCGGGTGCTCACCGAACGGCTGCCCCCGCTCCGCCCGCTGCTCAGCAGCCTCGCCGCCGAGCCGGGCCGGCACTCCCTGGAGGAGAATCTCACCGAGATCGCCCGCCAGGCGGCGCTGTTCTACGAGCAGAGCTTCCCGATCGCCGCGTCGCTGTACGCGCAGACCGAGCTCAAGCGGCGGCACGACGACGCCGTACGGCAGATGGGGGCGGGCCCGCACGTACCGATCCAGGAGCTCGACCTCTATCTCCGGGCCGAGCAGGAGATGGGCCGGGTCAGCGCGGACGCCGACACCTTCGCGGCGGCGTCGCTGTTGATGGGGGCCTGCGCGCAGCGGGCGTTCGCCTATGACGCGACCAGGGAGGCCGTACGGCCGCCGGTGGACGAGTTCGCCGCCCGGCTGGCCCGCACGCTGCTCGTCGGAATCGCCGGCTGACCCCTGCCGGCATGGGCTAGACGAGCCAGTCGTCCACCCCGGACAGGAGCTTGGCCTTCACCTCCGCCGGCGCCGCCGACGCGCGCACCGACTGCCGGGCCAGTTCCGCCAACTCCTCGTCCGTGAAGGCGTGGTGGTGGCGGGCGATGTCGTACTGGGCGGCGAGCCGTGAGCCGAAGAGCAGAGGGTCGTCGGCGCCCAGGGCCATCGGGACGCCGGCCCCGTACAGCGTGCGCAGCGGCACGTCCTCGGGCTTCTCGTAGACACCGAGGGCGACGTTCGACGCTGGACACACCTCGCACGTCACGCCTCTCTCGGCGAGGCGCTTCAGCAGCCGAGGATCCTCCGCCGCCCGCACCCCGTGACCTACCCGGTTCGCGTGCAGGTCGTCCAGGCAGTCACGGACCGAGGACGGCCCGGTCAGCTCGCCGCCGTGCGGGGCCGACAGCAGACCGCCCTCGCGGGCGATGTGGAAGGCACGGTCGAAGTCCCGCGCCATGCCCCGGCGTTCGTCGTTCGACAGCCCAAAGCCGACCACGCCCCGGTCGGCGTACCGCACCGCGAGCCGCGCCAGCGTGCGGGCGTCCAGCGGGTGCTTCATCCGGTTCGCGGCGACCAGGACACGCATCCCGAGCCCCGTGTCCCGCGACGCCGTTTCCACCGCGTCGAGGATGATCTCCAGTGCCGCGATCAGACCGCCCAGCCGGGGCGCGTACGACGTCGGGTCGACCTGGATCTCCAGCCAGCCGGAGCCGTCCTTGACGTCCTCCTCCGCGGCCTCCCTGACCAGCCGCTGAATGTCCTCCGGCTGCCGAAGGCACGAGCGCGCCGCGTCGTACAGGCGCTGGAAGCGGAACCAGCCTCGCTCGTCCGTAGCCCGCAGCTTCGGTGACTCCCCCCTGGTCAGCGCGTCGGTCAGCGCCTCGGGCAGACGCACACCGTACTTGTCGGCCAGTTCCAGCAGGGTCGTCGGCCGCATCGAACCGGTGAAGTGCAGGTGCAGATGGGCTTTCGGCAGTTCAGAGACATCACGTACACGCTCCATTCCAGGATCCTGCCGTACGTGTCCGCCGTCCCGGTAGCCGTTTCCCCTTTAGTGGTCTTGCTCGCACAAACAAATGAGGGCACCTCCGAAAATTCGGAGGTGCCCTCATGGGCAGAAGGCGGACGTCAGTCCCTGGCCTCCGCCAGC
Organism: Streptomyces sp. NPDC111802; assembly: GCF_055634335.1. Taxonomy (NCBI): domain Bacteria; kingdom Bacillati; phylum Actinomycetota; class Actinomycetes; order Kitasatosporales; family Streptomycetaceae; genus Streptomyces; species Streptomyces sp. NPDC111802. The sequence goes on from NZ_JBVKCZ010000038.1 coordinate 10,758, forward strand.
AGCTTCTGGATCCGGCTCACTCCCTCGACGAGATCCTCGTCACCGAGCGCGTACGACAGCCGCAGATACCCCGGCGTGCCGAAGGCCTCGCCCGGGACGACCGCGACCTCGGCCTCCTCCAGGATCAGCTCGGCCAGCTCGACGCTGCTCTGCGGGCGCTTGCCGCGGATCTCCTTGCCGAGCACGGCCTTGACCGACGGGTACGCGTAGAAGGCGCCCTCGGGCTCGGGGCAGAGCACGCCGTCGATCTCGTTGAGCATCCGCACGATCGTCTTGCGGCGGCGGTCGAACGCCTCGCGCATCTTCGCGACCGCCTCAAGGTCACCGGAGACGGCGGCGAGGGCGGCCACCTGTGCCACGTTCGAGACGTTCGACGTCGCGTGGGACTGGAGGTTGGTCGCGGCCTTCACCACGTCCTTCGGGCCGATGATCCAGCCGACCCGCCAGCCCGTCATGGCGTACGTCTTGGCGACACCGTTGACCACGACGCACTTGTCGCGCAGCTCGGGGAAGAGCCCCGGGAGGGAGACCGCGGCGGCCTCGCCGTAGACCAGGTGCTCGTAGATCTCGTCCGTCATCACCCACAGGCCGTGCTCGACGGCCCAGCGGCCGATCGCCTCGGTCTCGGCCTCGCTGTAGACGGCGCCGGTCGGGTTGGACGGCGACACGAAGAGGACGACCTTCGTCCGGCTCGTACGGGCCGCCTCCAGCTGTTCCACGGTGACGCGGTAGCCGGTCGTCTCGTCGGCGACGACATCGACCGGGACACCGCCGGCCAGCCGGATCGACTCCGGGTACGTCGTCCAGTACGGCGCCGGGACGATGACCTCGTCGCCCGGGTCGAGGATCGCGGCGAAGGCCTCGTAGATGGCCTGCTTGCCGCCGTTGGTGACGAGGATCTGCGAGACGTCGGGCTCGTAGCCGGAGTCGCGCAGCGTCTTCGCGGCGATGGCGGCCTTCAGCTCAGGGAGACCGCCGGCCGGCGTGTAGCGGTGGTACTTCGGGTTCTTGCAGGCCTCAATGGCGGCCTCGACGATGTAGTCCGGGGTCGGGAAGTCGGGCTCACCGGCGCCGAAGCCGATCACCGGACGCCCGGCGGCCTTGAGAGCCTTGGCCTTGGCGTCCACGGCGAGGGTGGCGGACTCGGAGATCGCGCCGACTCGGGCGGAGACCCGGCGCTCGGTCGGAGGGGTTGCAGCGCTCATGGGGCCCATCGTTTCAGACAGGAAACGCGCCTGGCACACGGGTTTCACGGACTGAACATCGGCTGAACATCCGTCCGGATCGGGCCCCCGGCCTGGGCGATCTTGCGTTGCCGCACCGTCGTTCCCCCGGCGATCTTTCGCGTATCAAGCCCCCATCGGCCACTTTCTGTTCGACGACGCGCCCAGGACCACGTACACTCTCACCTCGTTGGCCTTCAGCAGCCCACAGCCGAGAGTGCACAGCGAGCACTCGTCCGGATGCGGTACGTTGGGGGGCACACAAAGGGTCGTAGCTCAATTGGTAGAGCACTGGTCTCCAAAACCAGCGGTTGGGGGTTCAAGTCCCTCCGGCCCTGCTACACACACCTTCGCCAGGATGTGTGCGCATGTACGTACAGCATTGCAACGCCGTGCGGCTCAGACCGGGCGCGGCACGGCCACGACCCGGGATTTCAGGTGAGGACGAATGGCGGACGCCGTGGGCTCCATCGACACGCCTGACGCCCAGGATGAGGCGCAGGAGAAGAAGAGCCGCAAAGGCGGCAAGCGCGCGAAGAAGGGCCCGCTGAAGCGGCTCGCCCTCTTCTACCGTCAGATCGTTGCGGAACTCCGCAAGGTCGTCTGGCCGACGCGCAACCAGCTGACGTCGTACACCACCGTGGTGATCTTCTTCGTCGCCATCATGATCGCCCTGGTGACCGTGATTGACTATGGGCTCGACCACGCTGCCAAGTACGTCTTCGGCTGAGCCAAGAGCGAAGGGCGCCGTGGTTACCGGCGCCCCTTTTCGCATGTTCCACCCCTTGTATCCAGGAAGAAGCAGCCACCGTGTCTGACCAGAACCTGAACGACGCCGTCGAGCCGCTCGGGCAGGATGCCGAGTCCGTGGAAGACGAGCTCGACATCGTCGAAGGCGCTGACGAGGACCTGGACGAGGTCGAGGCTGCCGACGCCGAGGCGGGTGAGCCGGCCGAGGAGGCCGCGCTGCACGTCGAGGACGAGGACGCGGGCGAGGAAGAAGAGGCCGCCGAGGAGGCCGAGCCCGTCGACCCCGTCGCCGCCCTGCGCGAGGAGCTGCGCACGCTGCCCGGCGAGTGGTACGTCATCCACACCTACGCCGGTTACGAGAACCGCGTGAAGACCAACCTTGAGCAGCGCGCCGTCTCGCTGAACGTCGAGGACTACATCTTCCAGGCCGAGGTGCCGCAGGAAGAGGTCGTCCAGATCAAGAACGGCGACCGCAAGACGATCAAGCAGAACAAGCTGCCGGGTTACGTCCTGGTCCGCATGGACCTGACCAACGAGTCCTGGGGTGTCGTCCGCAACACCCCCGGCGTCACCGGCTTCGTGGGCAACGCCTACGACCCGTACCCGCTGACCCTGGACGAGATCGTCAAGATGCTCGCCCCGGAGGCCGAGGAGAAGGCCGCCCGCGAGGCCGCCGAGGCCGAGGGCAAGCCCGCCCCGCAGCGCAAGGTCGAGGTCCAGGTCCTGGACTTCGAGGTCGGCGACTCGGTCACCGTCACCGACGGCCCGTTCGCCACGCTGCAGGCCACGATCAACGAGATCAACGCCGACTCCAAGAAGGTCAAGGGCCTGGTGGAGATCTTCGGCCGCGAGACGCCGGTCGAGCTCTCCTTCGACCAGATCCAGAAGAACTAGCGGTACAGCAGCTCTCGCGAAGGGCCTCCCGTCGGCGGATTCCGCTGATGGGAGGCCCTTTCGTCGTACGCCGTCGGATTGGGGAGCGGAGTGGCGGAGCTGGAGTTCTGGTCAAGCGCCTGAGCTGCCGGTTTTGGCCCTGACGCGTTACCCGTTATCGTTGTGCGGTATGCCTCCATCCGGATGATCCGGACGCTCACCGTTCCAGGTGGCCCACGGTACGGATGGCGGCGGAACACCTCTCACTAAGGACCCGGAGAGAGCATGCCTCCCAAGAAGAAGAAGGTCACGGGGCTCATCAAGCTCCAGATCCAGGCCGGCGCCGCCAACCCGGCCCCGCCTGTCGGCCCCGCGCTGGGCCAGCACGGCGTCAACATCATGGAATTCTGCAAGGCCTACAACGCCGCGACCGAGTCGCAGCGCGGTTGGGTCATCCCGGTGGAGATCACGGTCTACGAGGACCGTTCCTTCACCTTCATCACCAAGACGCCGCCGGCCGCCAAGATGATCCTCAAGGCCGCGGGCGTGGAGAAGGGCTCTGGCGAGCCGCACAAGACCAAGGTCGCCAAGATCACCGAGGCGCAGGTCCGCGAGATCGCCACCACCAAGATGCCCGACCTCAACGCCAACGACCTGGACGCCGCCGCGAAGATCATCGCTGGCACCGCCCGTTCCATGGGCATCACGGTCGAGGGCTGACCTCAACCCCCAAGCAGAAGTGAGTGGCGGGGCCTGCTCGGCCCGGACCACAACTCCTAAGAAAACCCAGGAGCAGTAGTGAGCAAGCGCAGCAAGTCTCTCCGCGCTGCGGACGCCAAGGTCGACCGGGAGAAGCTCTACGCCCCGCTCGAGGCCGTCCGTCTCGCCAAGGAGACGTCCACGACCAAGTTCGACGGCACCGTCGAGGTCGCCTTCCGTCTGGGTGTCGACCCGCGTAAGGCCGACCAGATGGTCCGTGGCACCGTGAACCTTCCGCACGGCACCGGTAAGACCGCCCGGGTCCTGGTCTTCGCGACCGGTGACCGTGCCGAGGCCGCGCGTGCCGCGGGCGCCGACATCGTCGGTGCCGACGAGCTGATCGACGAGGTTTCGAAGGGCCGTCTGGACTTCGACGCCGTCGTCGCCACCCCGGACCTCATGGGCAAGGTCGGCCGCCTCGGCCGTGTCCTCGGCCCGCGTGGTCTGATGCCGAACCCGAAGACCGGCACCGTGACCCCGGACGTGGCCAAGGCCGTGACCGAGATCAAGGGCGGCAAGATCGAGTTCCGCGTCGACAAGCACTCGAACCTGCACTTCATCATCGGCAAGGCGTCCTTCGACGACACCAAGCTGGTGGAGAACTACGGCGCCGCGCTGGAGGAGATCCTCCGTCTGAAGCCGTCCGCCGCCAAGGGTCGCTACATCAAGAAGGCCGCCATCACCACCACGATGGGCCCTGGCATCCCCGTCGACCCGAACCGCACCCGCAACCTCCTCGTCGAGGAGGACCCGGCCGCGGTCTGAGCCATCGGCTCACCAGGCTCGACGACGGGCCCCGCACCCTTCCCGGGTGCGGGGCCCGTCCGCGTTCCACGGCTGTTTGTCAGTGCCCTGGGTTAACGTGCATTCACGGGGATCGCACAGGGGGGACGAATGACGAGCACGAGGGCGCGTCGGTCGGCGTTCTGGATCGCGCTGCTGACCGCACTGACGGCCCTGGCCGCCTGCACCTCCTCCGACCGCACCGATGAGGACCTCCCCACGCCCTCCCGCGCCGTGACGGCCGCCCTGCGCACCGTCGAGCGCTCCACCGACCGGGCCGAATCCGCCAGGGTGAGGTCCACGACGACCGTGGGCTCGACGCTGTCCATGAAGGCCCAGGGCGCCCTCGCCTGGAGCGACGGCCTCACCGGCGCCCTGACGATCACATACACCGGCGGCACGACGGCCGAGACGATGCGCCGCCTCGGCACCACGTCGATGGAGGCCCGCTATCTCCCCGACGCCTACTACGCGCGCATGGGCGAGGCGTTCGCCGAGAAGGCCGACGGCAAGCACTGGATCAAGTACGCCTACGACGACCTGAAGAACCTCGCCGGCAGCTCCGGAGCCGATCTCGCCGACCAGATGCGCGGCACCGCCCCGCACGCCTCGGTGAAGCTGCTGATGTCCTCCAGGGACGTTCGCAAGGTCGGCGAGGAGTCGGTGAGCGGCAAGCGCACCACGCGCTACTCCGGCACGGTGAGCCTGGAGGGCGCCGCCACCCAGACCGTCGACATATGGGTCGACGACCGGGACCTGCTGGTCAAGAAGGTCGAGAAGGGCCGTACGGCCACGGGGCCGCTGACCCAGACCGCGTACTACAGCGACTACGGAGTGAAGGCGGCGGTCGAGAAGCCTCCGACGGGGGACACCGCCGATCTCAAGGAGCTGCTGAAGGAAGGGACTGTCGGCGGCGCCTCGTAGGTATTCGGAGGTCCGCTCGGGAGTATTCGGAGGTCCGCTCGGGCTGCCTGGGCTACGCTCCCGATCTTGCGGTGCCCCGACCGAGCACCGGCCATGTGTTCCTTAGGGGAATCAATGAGACTTACCGCACGCGCCGCGCTGCCCGTCTCCGCACGCGCCGCGCTGCCCGTCTCCGCACGTGCCGCTCTGCCGGCCGCGGTGCTGCTGCTCGCCGGTTGTGGGACGGGAGCCGGCGCGGAAGGGCCAGCCGGGGGCTCCTCGGCCGCCGACGCCGTCGCGCGGGCCGTGGCGGAGAGCGAGGGCGCCCCGTCGCTGCATTACCGGGTGACCGGCCAGTTCCCGGAGCGCGGGCGCATAGCCGACGAGGGGACCGTCCGCACGAAGCCGGTGGCGGCCAGCCTCAAGATCGTCGGCCTGAGTGGCGAGCAGCGGGGCGAGACCGAGATGCGGCTGGTCGACGGCGTGCTGTACGGCAGCGCGACCGGCGACATGGTCGATCAGATCGGCGGCAGGCACTGGATCAGCTACGGCCCGGCCGCCGAGTTCACCACGGACAGCGGCCTGCGCATGAACGTCGGCAGCATGCGGGACCAGGTCGGCCGCAACCCGGCCCGCGAGGCCGCCTTCCTGGCCGCCGCGGACGACGTGCGCCGGGTCGGCAGCGAGACGGTCGACGACGCCGGCACCACGCACTACGTCGGCAAGGCCACCGTCGACGAGCTGCGGGCGGCGATCAAGAAGACCGGGGACAAGGCCACCCGAGCGGGACACGAGCGCAGCCTCGACCAGTACGAGAAGCTGGGCGTGGACGAGCTCACCCTCGACGTGTGGATCGACGGCGACGACCGGGTCAAGCGCCTGCGCACCCAGGGCCTCGGCCGCCACGGTGAGCTCGACCTCACCTTCACCTTCCTCGACTACGGCAAGCCGGTGCAGGTCCGGGCGCCCCGCCCCGACGACACGGCTGACCTGCGCAAGCCGCTGAAGAAGAGCGGGAGCTGAGAGGCGTAAGGGCCGATTTGCCTGACGGCGGCCGCGTCCCGTACTCTCCTACAGAAGCCCAAGACCGCTGGTCGTTACCGTGCGCTCACAAGAGGGCGCGGTGGCCGAAGGATCCGCTGAAAATGCGGACGACCCGCGCAGGTGACAGTGGAAGAGCTCCCGGAGTACGCACGTCCACGTGTGTGCAGCCGGTCGAGTCCGCCCCGTGCGCCTGCGCCGGGGCGTTTCGTTTTCCACAGTCCTCCTTCGGGTCCGCGCGGTCCGAATCACCCGGAAGGAGGCCGAGGCTCATGGCGAGGCCCGACAAGGCTGCCGCGGTTGCCGAGTTGACGGAGCAGTTCCGCAACTCCAGCGCCGCTGTGCTGACCGAGTACCGCGGTCTCACCGTGGCGCAGCTCAAGACACTGCGCCGGTCGCTCGGTGAGAACGCCCAGTACGCCGTGGTGAAGAACACGCTGACCAAGATTGCGGCCAACGAGGCCGGGATCTCGACGCTTGACGACCTGTTCAACGGTCCGACGGCTGTCGCCTTCGTCACCGGTGACCCGGTGGAGTCGGCGAAGGGTCTCCGTGACTTCGCCAAGGACAACCCGAATCTCGTCATCAAGGGCGGTGTCCTTGACGGTAAGGCGCTCAGCGCCGACGAGATCAAGAAGCTTGCGGACCTCGAGTCCCGCGAGGTTCTGCTCGCCAAGCTGGCGGGCGCCCTGAAGGGCAAGCAGACCCAGGCTGCTCAGGTCTTCCAGGCGCTCCCGTCGAAGCTCGTCCGCACCGTGGACGCGCTTCGTGCCAAGCAGGACGAGCAGGGCGGTGCCGAGTAATTCGGCTCGCACGATGACCGCCGCCGCCTGAGGCGGAGGTCGTAGCGGGCCAACGTACGCCCGCCAGACATGTACATCCCGGCACCAGCCGATTAAGTGGAAGGAAAGCCATCGTGGCTCTCACCCAGGACGAACTGCTCGCCGAGTTCGAGAACATGACCCTGATCCAGCTCTCCGAGTTCGTGAAGGCGTTCGAGGAGAAGTTCGACGTCACCGCCGCCGCTGCGGCCGTCGCTGTCGCCGCCCCGGGTGCCCCGGGTGCCGCTGCCCCGGTCGAGGAGGAGAAGGACGAGTTCGACGTCATCCTCACCGGCGCCGGCGACAAGAAGATCCAGGTCATCAAGGTCGTGCGTGAGCTGACCTCCCTGGGCCTGAAGGAGGCCAAGGACCTCGTGGACGGCGCCCCGAAGCCCGTCCTCGAGAAGGTCGCCAAGGACGCCGCCGAGAAGGCCGCCGAGTCCCTCAAGGGCGCCGGCGCCTCCGTCGAGGTCAAGTAAGACCTTTCGGTCGAGTTCGACCGCCGCGCTTGCTGAATCCAGCCTCCTGAGGCTGTAACGCAGTCGCACCGAAGAGCGATCATCCATTCGGGTGGTCGCTCTTCGGCGTTCCTGGGGGCGCGGCCGCGGTTACCTTGCGCCCGCTAAGGCGGGGGGTATGGTGATCTTCGTCGTGTCTCCGGGCCGTCCTGGGTTCGGGCATGGGGGCCTTGACGAACCGCACGCAGCGCGCAATTCTCAGGACGCGTCGCCACAAGGATCCGAATCCGAGGCATGGATCGGCGACGAAGAGGGCAGTATCAACGTGCATTGAGGGCAGCATGCCGAGGGCGTTGAGAACAACGAGGGTCGCGAAAAACCCGCACTGGACATCAGTGTGCCAAGTGGCTACACTGACCCTTTGCGCTGCCTGTTAGCTGTCCCCTGCCCGTCACCAGGGGCATGCCCTCGCTTTAGCATCGATGACCGGACCGTCCCTGACCTGGCCATTTTTGGTCGGAGAAGGAAACACCTGTCTCTGTGCGCCAGTGAGGGGCCGGTACGCGCGTAGTGAGTCCGAGCCCTCGGAAGGACCCCCTCTTGGCCGCCTCGCGCAACGCCTCGACCGCGAATATGAACAACGGCGCCAGCACTGCCCCGCTGCGCATCTCCTTTGCAAAGATCAAGGAGCCCCTCGAGGTTCCCAACCTGCTCGCGCTGCAGACCGAGAGCTTTGACTGGCTGCTCGGCAACACCGCCTGGCAGAGTCGGGTCGAGGAGGCTCTGGAGTCCGGTCAGGATGTCCCCACCAAGTCCGGCCTCGAGGAGATCTTCGAGGAGATCTCCCCGATCGAGGACTTCTCCGGGTCGATGTCGCTGACGTTCCGGGACCACCGCTTCGAGCCGCCGAAGAACTCGATCGACGAGTGCAAGGAGCGCGACTTCACCTACGCCGCCCCGCTCTTCGTGACGGCGGAGTTCACCAACAACGAGACCGGTGAGATCAAGTCCCAGACGGTCTTCATGGGCGACTTCCCGCTCATGACGAACAAGGGCACCTTCGTCATCAACGGCACCGAGCGTGTCGTCGTGTCGCAGCTGGTCCGTTCGCCCGGTGTCTACTTCGACTCCTCCATCGACAAGACGTCCGACAAGGACATCTTCTCCGCCAAGATCATCCCGTCCCGGGGTGCCTGGCTGGAGATGGAGATCGACAAGCGCGACATGGTCGGTGTCCGCATCGACCGCAAGCGCAAGCAGTCCGTCACTGTTCTCCTGAAGGCTCTCGGCTGGACCACCGAGCAGATCCTCGAGGAGTTCGGCGAGTACGAGTCGATGCGCGCCACCCTGGAGAAGGACCACACCCAGGGCCAGGACGACGCGCTGCTCGACATCTACCGCAAGCTGCGTCCGGGCGAGCCCCCCACGCGTGAGGCCGCGCAGACGCTTCTGGAGAACCTGTACTTCAACCCGAAGCGCTACGACCTCGCCAAGGTCGGCCGCTACAAGGTCAACAAGAAGCTGGGTGCGGACGCTCCGCTGGACGCGGGCATCCTGACCGTCGAGGACGTCATCTCGACGATCAAGTACCTGGTCAAGCTGCACGCGGGCGAGACCGAGACGGTCGCCGACAGCGGTCAGACGATCGTCGTCGAGACCGACGACATCGACCACTTCGGCAACCGCCGTCTGCGCAGCGTCGGCGAGCTCATCCAGAACCAGGTCCGCACGGGTCTGGCTCGTATGGAGCGCGTCGTCCGCGAGCGCATGACGACCCAGGACGTCGAGGCGATCACGCCGCAGACCCTGATCAACATCCGGCCGGTCGTCGCCTCCATCAAGGAGTTCTTCGGCACCAGCCAGCTGTCGCAGTTCATGGACCAGAACAACCCGCTGTCGGGTCTGACGCACAAGCGGCGTCTTTCCGCGCTCGGCCCGGGTGGTCTCTCCCGTGAGCGGGCCGGCTTCGAGGTCCGTGACGTGCACCCGTCACACTACGGCCGTATGTGCCCGATCGAGACGCCCGAAGGCCCGAACATCGGTCTGATCGGTTCGCTCGCCTCCTACGGCCGCGTCAACGCGTTCGGTTTCGTGGAGACGCCGTACCGCAAGGTCACCGGCGGTGTGGTCACCGACGAGGTCGACTACCTGACGGCCGACGAAGAGGACCGCTTCGTCATCGCGCAGGCCAACGCCACGCTCAACGACGACATGCGCTTCGCCGAGAACCGCGTACTCGTCCGCCGCCGTGGTGGCGAGGTCGACTACGTCGCCGGTGACGATGTGGACTACATGGACGTCTCGCCGCGCCAGATGGTGTCGGTCGCGACCGCCATGATCCCCTTCCTCGAGCACGACGACGCCAACCGTGCCCTCATGGGCGCGAACATGATGCGTCAGGCCGTGCCGCTGATTAAGTCCGAGGCCCCGCTCGTCGGCACCGGCATGGAGTACCGCTCCGCGGTCGACGCCGGCGACGTGGTCAAGGCCGAGAAGGCGGGTGTGGTCCAGGAGGTCTCCGCGGACTACATCACCACCGCCAACGACGACGGCACGTACATCACGTACCGCCTGGCCAAGTTCGCCCGCTCCAACCAGGGCACCTCGGTCAACCAGAAGGTCATCGTCCTCGAGGGCGACCGGATCATCGAGGGCCAGGTCCTGGCCGACGGTCCGGCCACCGAGAACGGCGAGATGGCGCTGGGCAAGAACCTGCTCGTGGCGTTCATGCCGTGGGAGGGTCACAACTACGAGGACGCGATCATCCTGTCGCAGCGCCTCGTGCAGGACGACGTCCTCTCCTCGATCCACATCGAGGAGCACGAGGTCGACGCCCGTGACACCAAGCTCGGCCCCGAGGAGATCACCCGGGACATCCCGAACGTCTCCGAGGAGGTCCTCGCCGACCTCGACGAGCGCGGCATCATCCGTATCGGTGCCGAGGTCGTCGCCGGTGACATCCTCGTCGGCAAGGTCACGCCGAAGGGTGAGACCGAGCTGACGCCGGAGGAGCGCCTGCTCCGTGCGATCTTCGGTGAGAAGGCCCGTGAGGTCCGTGACACCTCGCTGAAGGTGCCGCACGGCGAGATCGGCAAGGTCATCGGCGTCCGTGTCTTCGACCGCGAGGAGGGCGACGAGCTTCCCCCCGGTGTGAACCAGCTTGTGCGCGTGTACGTGGCGCAGAAGCGCAAGATCACCGACGGTGACAAGCTCGCCGGCCGTCACGGCAACAAGGGTGTCATCTCCAAGATCCTGCCGATCGAGGACATGCCGTTCCTGGAGGACGGCACCCCGGTCGACATCATCCTCAACCCGCTGGGTGTGCCGTCCCGAATGAACCCGGGACAGGTCCTGGAGATCCACCTCGGCTGGCTCGCCAGCCGCGGCTGGGACGTCTCCGGCCTCGGCGAGGAGTGGGCGCAGCGCCTCCAGGCGATCGGCGCCGACGCGGTCCAGCCGGGCACGAACGTCGCGACCCCCGTCTTCGACGGTGCGCGCGAGGACGAGCTCGCCGGTCTGCTGGAGCACACGATCCCGAACCGCGACGGCGAGCGCATGGTGCTCCCGACCGGTAAGGCGCCGCTGTTCGACGGCCGCTCGGGTGAGCCCTTCCCGGAGCCGATCTCGGTCGGCTACATGTACATCCTGAAGCTGCACCACCTGGTCGACGACAAGCTGCACGCCCGTTCGACCGGTCCGTACTCGATGATCACCCAGCAGCCGCTGGGTGGTAAGGCCCAGTTCGGTGGCCAGCGCTTCGGTGAGATGGAGGTGTGGGCGCTGGAGGCATACGGCGCCGCGTACGCCCTCCAGGAGCTGCTGACCATCAAGTCCGACGACGTCACCGGCCGCGTGAAGGTCTACGAGGCCATCGTCAAGGGCGAGAACATCCCCGAGCCCGGCATCCCCGAGTCCTTCAAGGTGCTCATCAAGGAGATGCAGTCCCTGTGCCTCAACGTGGAGGTGCTGTCCTCGGACGGCATGTCCATCGAGATGCGCGACACCGACGAGGACGTCTTCCGCGCTGCGGAGGAGCTTGGCATCGACCTGTCCCGGCGTGAGCCGAGCAGCGTCGAAGAGGTCTGACGGGAGTTCGGAGGCCTTCGTCATGAAGGCCTCCGGCCCCAGGACCCCCGTATCAGACCCCATGACTTACAACCCTGAGAGGGATTGACGCATAGTGCTCGACGTCAACTTCTTCGATGAGCTCCGGATCGGTCTGGCCACGGCTGACGACATCCGTCAGTGGAGCCACGGCGAGGTCAAGAAGCCCGAGACCATCAACTACCGCACCCTCAAGCCCGAAAAGGACGGACTCTTCTGCGAGAAGATCTTCGGTCCGACCCGGGACTGGGAGTGCTACTGCGGCAAGTACAAGCGTGTCCGGTTCAAGGGCATCATCTGTGAGCGCTGTGGCGTCGAGGTGACTCGCGCCAAGGTGCGCCGTGAGCGGATGGGCCACATCGAGCTGGCCGCCCCCGTCACGCACATCTGGTACTTCAAGGGTGTCCCGTCGCGCCTCGGCTACCTGCTGGACCTGGCGCCGAAGGACCTCGAGAAGGTCATCTACTTCGCGGCGTACATGATCACGTTCGTCGACGAGGAGCGCCGTACCCGCGACCTGCCCTCCCTGGAGGCGCATGTCTCGGTCGAGCGTCAGCAGATCGAGAACCGCCGGGACGCCGACCTGGAGGCCCGCGCCAAGAAGCTCGAGACCGACCTGGCCGAGCTGGAGGCCGAGGGCGCCAAGGCCGACGTGCGCCGCAAGGTGCGCGAGGGTGCCGAGCGCGAGATGAAGCAGCTGCGTGACCGTGCGCAGCGCGAGATCGACCGCCTCGACGAGGTGTGGACCCGCTTCAAGAACCTCAAGGTCCAGGACCTGGAGGGCGACGAGCTCCTCTACCGCGAGCTGCGTGACCGCTTCGGCACGTACTTCGACGGCTCGATGGGTGCCGCGGCGCTGCAGAAGCGCCTGGAGTCCTTCGACCTCGACGAGGAGGCCGAGAGGCTCCGCGAGATCATCCGCACGGGTAAGGGTCAGAAGAAGACCCGTGCCCTGAAGCGGCTCAAGGTCGTCTCCGCCTTCCTGCAGACCAGCAACAGCCCCAAGGGCATGGTTCTGGACTGCGTCCCGGTCATCCCGCCGGACCTTCGCCCGATGGTGCAGCTGGACGGTGGCCGCTTCGCGACCTCCGACCTGAACGACCTGTACCGCCGTGTGATCAACCGCAACAACCGTCTGAAGAGGCTCCTCGACCTCGGCGCGCCCGAGATCATCGTCAACAACGAGAAGCGCATGCTTCAGGAGGCTGTTGACGCCCTCTTCGACAACGGTCGTCGCGGCCGTCCGGTGACCGGTCCCGGTAACCGCCCGCTGAAGTCCCTCAGCGACATGCTGAAGGGTAAGCAGGGTCGATTCCGTCAGAACCTGCTCGGTAAGCGTGTGGACTACTCCGCGCGTTCCGTGATCGTCGTCGGTCCGCAGCTGAAGCTGCACCAGTGCGGTCTGCCGAAGGCGATGGCGCTGGAGCTCTTCAAGCCGTTCGTGATGAAGCGCCTGGTCGACCTGAACCACGCGCAGAACATCAAGAGCGCCAAGCGCATGGTGGAGCGCGGCCGCACGGTCGTGTACGACGTCCTCGAAGAGGTCATCGCCGAGCACCCGGTGCTGCTGAACCGTGCTCCCACCCTGCACCGTCTCGGCATCCAGGCCTTCGAGCCGCAGCTGGTCGAGGGCAAGGCCATCCAGATCCACCCGCTCGTCTGCACCGCGTTCAACGCGGACTTCGACGGTGACCAGATGGCCGTGCACCTTCCGCTGTCCGCGGAGGCGCAGGCCGAGGCCCGCATCCTGATGCTGTCCTCGAACAACATCCTCAAGCCCGCCGACGGTCGTCCGGTGACGATGCCGACCCAGGACATGGTCCTCGGTCTGTTCTTCCTCACCACCGACTCCGAGATGCGGAACGTGAAGGGCGAGGACCGCTCCTTCGCGTCCGTGGCCGAGGCGATCATGGCCTTCGACGCGGGCGAGCTCTCGCTCCAGTCGAAGATCGACATCCGCTTCCCGGTCGGCACCATCCCGCCGCGCGGCTGGACCCCGCCGGCGCAGGAGGAGGGCGAGCCGGAGTGGCAGCAGGGTGACTCGTTCCGTCTGCGGACGACCCTGGGCCGCGCGCTCTTCAACGAGCTGCTGCCCGAGGACTACCCGTTCGTCGACTACGAGGTCGGCAAGAAGCAGCTCTCCGAGATCGTCAACGACCTCGCCGAGCGCTACCCCAAGGTCATCGTGGCGGCGACGCTCGACAACCTGAAGGCGGCCGGCTTCTACTGGGCGACCCGTTCCGGTGTCACCGTCGCCATCTCCGACGTCGTCGTTCCCGAGGCGAAGAAGGAGATCGTCAAGGGCTACGAGGCGCAGGACGAGAAGGTCCAGAAGCAGTACGAGCGCGGTCTGATCACCAAGGACGAGCGCACCCAGGAACTCATCGCGATCTGGACCAAGGCGACCAACGAGGTTGCCGAGGCCATGAACGAGAACTTCCCGAAGACCAACCCGATCTTCATGATGGTGAACTCGGGCGCACGAGGCAACATGATGCAGATGCGTCAGATCGCCGGTATGCGTGGTCTGGTGTCGAACGCCAAGAACGAGACGATTCCGCGTCCGATCAAGGCGTCCTTCCGTGAGGGCCTGTCCGTGCTGGAGTACTTCATCTCCACGCACGGTGCCCGTAAGGGTCTGGCGGACACCGCCCTTCGTACCGCCGACTCGGGTTACCTCACCCGTCGTCTGGTCGACGTCTCCCAGGACGTCATCATTCGCGAGGAGGACTGCGGCACCGACCGTGGCCTCAAGCTGGCCATCGCCGAGCGCGGCGCCGACGGCGTCCTGCGCAAGGCGGACAACGCCGAGACCAGCGTGTACGCGCGCTGCCTCGCCGAGGACATCGTCGTCGACGGCAAGGTGCTCGCCCCGGCGGGCGTCGACCTCGGTGACGTCCTCATCGACCAGCTGGTCAAGGCCGGTATCGAGGAGGTCAAGACCCGTTCGGTCCTGACCTGCGAGTCCGCCGTCGGCACCTGCGCCATGTGCTACGGCCGTTCGCTGGCCACCGGCAAGCTGGTCGACATCGGTGAGGCGGTCGGCATCATCGCCGCCCAGTCCATCGGTGAGCCCGGTACCCAGCTGACGATGCGTACCTTCCACACCGGTGGTGTGGCCGGTGACGACATCACCCAGGGTCTGCCGCGTGTCGTCGAGCTCTTCGAGGCCCGTACCCCGAAGGGTGTCGCCCCGATCTCCGAGGCCACCGGCCGCGTCCGGATCGAGGAGACCGAGAAGACCAAGAAGATCGTCGTCACCCCGGACGACGGCAGCGACGAGACGGCGTACCCGATCTCGAAGCGTGCCCGACTCCTGGTCAGCGAGGGCGAGCACGTCGAGGTGGGCCAGAAGCTCACCGTGGGTGCCACCAACCCGCACGACGTGCTGCGCATCCTGGGCCAGCGTGCCGTCCAGGTCCACCTGGTCGGCGAGGTCCAGAAGGTCTACAACTCGCAGGGTGTGTCGATCCACGACAAGCACATCGAGATCATCATCCGGCAGATGCTGCGCCGTGTGACGATCATCGAGTCCGGCGACGCCGAGCTGCTGCCCGGTGAGCTGGTCGAGCGCTCCAAGTTCGAGACCGAGAACCGTCGTGTGGTCCAGGAGAGCGGTCACCCCGCCTCCGGTCGTCCGCAGCTGATGGGTATCACCAAGGCCTCGCTGGCGACGGAGTCCTGGCTGTCGGCCGCCTCCTTCCAGGAGACGACCCGAGTTCTGACGGACGCGGCGATCAACGCCAAGTCCGACAGCCTCATCGGCCTCAAGGAGAACGTCATCATCGGTAAGCTCATCCCGGCCGGTACGGGTCTGTCCCGCTACCGCAACATCCGGGTGGAGCCGACCGAGGAAGCGAAGGCCGCGATGTACTCGGCCGTCGGCTACGACGACATCGACTACTCGCCGTTCGGCACGGGCTCCGGCCAGGCCGTTCCGCTGGAGGACTACGACTACGGTCCGTACAACCAGTAAGGCGTGCGTCTGAAGCACTGAAGGGCGGTCACCTCTCGGGGTGGCCGCCCTTCGGCGTTCCCGGGCCATCTCCGGGCCGTCTCCGGGTTTTATCCGGGTGGACCCCGATGCCTGGAATGCCGGTTCGGAGCATCATGGAAGGACTCCGACCAGTACGGGGGAGGTGCTCTCCATGGCGCAACCGTCGTGGCAGCCCTGGCAGCCGTGGCAGGGGAGCGGCACTCCGGGGCCATGGCAGGGCGAAGGCGCCCCACAGCGGCGGCAGGGCGGCGGCGTCCCGCAGCCGTGGTCCGGGCCCGCCCTCCCGGCGATGCTCGCCTCGCACGCCGACCGTGAGCGCGCCGTGGACGTGCTCAGGGCCGGCTACGGCGAAGGGCGGCTGGAGCAGCCCGAGTTCGAGCAGCGGGTCACGCGCGCCTACACGGCCCGTACGGTGGGCGAGCTCGCCCTGCTCGTGGCCGACCTGCCCCAGGGCCCGATGCCGCATCCGGCGCCCGTCACGCCCGTGCCGCAGACCTTCCTGCCGGCGTCCCGGCCGCGGACCAACGGCAAGGCGGTCGGCTCCGCCATCTGCGGTGTGCTGTGTCTGGTGAGCTTCGGGCTGACCGGAATCCCGGCCGTGGTCCTCGGGCACGCGGCGCGTACCGAGATACGGCGCACCGGGGAGGGCGGCGACGCCCTCGCGCTGACCGGGCTGGTGCTGGGATGGCTGTCGACCGGGGCCTGGGCGCTCGTGATGACGCTGATGCTCGTGGCCGTCGCAGTGTCGGCGTAGCCTCGTGGGCGCGCGGTCGGAGAGGTGCGCGGATCGGGGTCCGGCGTGCCCGAATCGGCAATTCGAAGATCAAACACCTCGTGCGGTCTTGACATCGGCCGTATGGCGATGCGGGCGAGGCCCATTTGTTTTGACCGCAGCGAATGAGGTAGGTACGCTCAGACCTTGTGCCTGGGGTGTGCCCTGGCTCTCGTGCGTGCCTTCAACCGCATAGCGAGCTGTGAGCGGCCACCGTAATCTGTGCTCTTTTCGCCTCGCGGCGGGAATCCGCCGGATTCGACACACCCGACCGCGTGGGTCGGCGACGTTCCAGGTTAGCTTCACCATTCGGCACACAGAAACCGGAGAAGTAGTGCCTACGATCCAGCAGCTGGTCCGTAAGGGCCGGCAGGACAAGGTCGAGAAGAACAAGACGCCCGCACTCGAGGGTTCCCCTCAGCGCCGTGGCGTCTGCACGCGTGTGTTCACGACCACCCCGAAGAAGCCGAACTCGGCCCTGCGTAAGGTCGCGCGTGTGCGTCTGACCAGCGGGATCGAGGTCACCGCTTACATTCCGGGTGAGGGACACAACCTGCAGGAGCACTCCATCGTGCTCGTGCGCGGCGGCCGTGTGAAGGACCTGCCGGGTGTTCGCTACAAGATCATCCGTGGCTCCCTCGACACCCAGGGTGTCAAGAACCGCAAGCAGGCCCGTTCCCGCTACGGCGCCAAGAAGGAGAAGTAGAAATGCCTCGTAAGGGCCCCGCCCCGAAGCGCCCGGTCATCATCGACCCGGTCTACGGTTCCCCTCTTGTCACGTCGCTCATCAACAAGGTGCTGCTGAACGGCAAGCGCTCCACCGCCGAGCGCATCGTCTACGGCGCCATGGAGGGCCTGCGTGAGAAGACGGGCAACGACCCGATCATCACGCTGAAGCGCGCGCTGGAGAACATCAAGCCGACCCTCGAGGTCAAGTCCCGCCGTGTCGGTGGTGCGACGTACCAGGTTCCGATCGAGGTCAAGCCCGGTCGTGCCAACACGCTCGCGCTGCGCTGGCTGGTCGGTTACTCGCGCGCCCGTCGCGAGAAGACCATGACCGAGCGTCTCCTCAACGAGCTTCTCGACGCCTCCAACGGCCTCGGTGCGGCCGTGAAGAAGCGCGAGGACACCCACAAGATGGCCGAGTCCAACAAGGCCTTCGCGCACTACCGCTGGTAGTCGCAGACCCCATCGAGACCGAGAGAAGACTGAAGCCTTATGGCTACCACTTCACTTGACCTGGCCAAGGTCCGCAACATCGGGATCATGGCCCACATCGACGCGGGCAAGACGACCACCACCGAGCGGATCCTCTTCTACACCGGCGTCAGCTACAAGATCGGTGAAGTCCACGACGGCGCCGCCACCATGGACTGGATGGAGCAGGAGCAGGAGCGTGGCATCACGATCACCTCTGCTGCCACCACCTGTCACTGGCCGCTCGAGGACAACGACTACACGATCAACATCATCGACACCCCCGGGCACGTCGACTTCACGGTCGAGGTGGAGCGCTCGCTGCGCGTCCTCGACGGTGCCGTCACGGTGTTCGACGGGGTCGCCGGTGTCGAGCCGCAGTCCGAGACGGTGTGGCGTCAGGCCGACCGTTACGGCGTGCCGCGCATCTGCTTCGTGAACAAGCTGGACCGCACCGGTGCCGAGTTCCACCGCTGCGTCGACATGATCTCGGACCGCCTTGGTGCGCAGCCGCTGGTCATGCAGCTTCCGATCGGTGCCGAGGCCGACTTCAAGGGCGTTGTGGACCTGGTCCGCATGAAGGCGCTCGTGTGGTCCGCCGAGGCCGCCAAGGGCGAGATGTACGACGTCGTCGACATCCCGGCCACGCACACCGAGGCTGCCGAGGAGTACCGCGGCAAGCTGATCGAGGGCGTCGCCGAGAACGACGAAGAGATCATGGAGCTGTACCTGGAGGGCGTCGAGCCCACCGAGGAGCAGCTGTACGCCGCGATCCGTCGCATCACCATCGCGTCCGGCAAGTCCAGCGACACCACGGTCACCCCGGTGTTCTGTGGCACCGCGTTCAAGAACAAGGGCGTCCAGCCCCTGCTCGACGCGGTCGTGCGCTACCTGCCGACCCCGCTCGACGTCGAGGCCATCGAGGGCCACGACGTGAAGGACCCCGAGCTGGTCGTCAAGCGCAAGCCGTCCGACGACGAGCCGCTGTCCGCGCTGGCGTTCAAGATCATGAGCGACCCGCACCTCGGCAAGCTCACCTTCGTCCGGGTCTACTCGGGCCGCCTGGAGTCCGGCACCGCCGTGCTGAACTCCGTCAAGGGCAAGAAGGAGCGCATCGGCAAGATCTACCGCATGCACGCGAACAAGCGTGAGGAGATCGAGTCGGTGGGCGCCGGCGACATCGTCGCCGTCATGGGCCTGAAGCAGACCACCACCGGTGAGACGCTGTCCGACGACAAGAACCCGGTCATCCTGGAGTCCATGGACTTCCCGGCGCCGGTCATCCAGGTCGCCATCGAGCCCAAGTCCAAGGGCGACCAGGAGAAGCTGGGCGTCGCGATCCAGCGCCTGGCCGAGGAGGACCCGTCCTTCCAGGTCCACTCGGACGAGGAGACCGGCCAGACCATCATCGGTGGTATGGGCGAGCTGCACCTCGAGGTGCTGGTCGACCGTATGCGCCGTGAGTTCAAGGTCGAGGCCAACGTCGGCAAGCCGCAGGTCGCCTACCGTGAGACGATCCGCAAGGCCGTCGAGCGCGTCGACTACACGCACAAGAAGCAGACTGGTGGTACCGGCCAGTTCGCCAAGGTGCAGATCGCGATCGAGCCGATCGAGGGCGGCGACGCCTCGTACGAGTTCGTGAACAAGGTGACCGGTGGTCGTATCCCGAAGGAGTACATCCCTTCGGTCGACGCCGGTGCGCAGGAGGCCATGCAGTTCGGCATCCTCGCCGGTTACGAGATGACCGGCGTGCGCGTCACCCTGATCGACGGTGGCTACCACGAGGTCGACTCCTCCGAGCTCGCGTTCAAGATCGCCGGTTCGCAGGCCTTCAAGGAGGCCGCGCGCAAGGCCAGCCCCGTGCTCCTTGAGCCGATGATGGCCGTCGAGGTCACCACGCCCGAGGACTACATGGGTGAGGTCATCGGCGACATCAACTCCCGCCGTGGCCAGATCCAGGCCATGGAGGAGCGGGCCGGTGCCCGCGTCGTGAAGGGCCTCGTGCCCCTCTCGGAGATGTTCGGTTACGTCGGCGACCTGCGCAGCAAGACGTCCGGCCGGGCCAGCTACTCCATGCAGTTCGACTCCTACGCCGAGGTTCCGCGGAACGTCGCCGAGGAGATCATCGCGAAGGCCAAGGGCGAGTAACGCTCCGCGTTCACACGCTTTAGGCTTGACTCCGGAGCCTTGAGGGGCAAACACCCGCAAACACGGATGTTTGCCCCGAGGCCCGGGCTTTCCAGCAAAGATCACCTGGCGCCGATGAAGCAAGGCGTTCAGAACCACTCCACAGGAGGACCCCGTGGCGAAGGCGAAGTTCGAGCGGACTAAGCCCCACGTCAACATCGGCACCATCGGTCACATCGACCACGGTAAGACGACCCTTACGGCCGCCATTACCAAGGTGCTGCACGACGCGTACCCGGACCTGAACGAGGCCTCGGCCTTCGACCAGATCGACAAGGCTCCCGAGGAGCGCCAGCGCGGTATCACCATCTCCATCGCGCACGTCGAGTACCAGACCGAGACGCGTCACTACGCCCACGTCGACTGCCCCGGTCACGCGGACTACATCAAGAACATGATCACCGGTGCTGCCCAGATGGACGGCGCCATCCTCGTGGTCGCCGCCACCGACGGCCCGATGCCGCAGACCAAGGAGCACGTGCTCCTGGCCCGCCAGGTCGGTGTTCCGTACATCGTCGTCGCCCTGAACAAGGCCGACATGGTGGACGACGAGGAGATCCTGGAGCTCGTCGAGCTCGAGGTTCGTGAGCTGCTCTCCGAGTACGAGTTCCCGGGCGACGACCTGCCGGTCGTCAAGGTCTCGGCGCTCAAGGCCCTTGAGGGCGACAAGGAGTGGGGCCAGACCGTCCTCGACCTGATGAAGGCCGTCGACGAGAACATCCCGCAGCCCGAGCGTGACGTCGACAAGCCGTTCCTGATGCCGATCGAGGACGTCTTCACGATCACCGGTCGCGGTACGGTCGTCACCGGCCGTATCGAGCGTGGTGTCCTGAAGGTCAACGAGACCGTTGACATCGTGGGCATCAAGCAGGAGAAGACCACCACCACGGTCACCGGCATCGAGATGTTCCGCAAGCTGCTCGACGAGGGCCAGGCCGGTGAGAACGTCGGTCTGCTCCTCCGCGGCATCAAGCGCGAGGACGTCGAGCGCGGCCAGGTCATCATCAAGCCGGGCTCGGTCACCCCGCACACCGAGTTCGAGGCGCAGGCCTACATCCTGTCCAAGGACGAGGGTGGCCGCCACACGCCGTTCTTCAACAACTACCGTCCGCAGTTCTACTTCCGTACGACTGACGTGACCGGTGTTGTGACCCTCCCCGAGGGCACGGAGATGGTCATGCCGGGCGACAACACTGAGATGAAGGTCGAGCTCATCCAGCCCGTCGCCATGGAGGAGGGCCTGAAGTTCGCCATCCGTGAGGGTGGCCGGACCGTGGGCGCCGGCCAGGTCACCAAGATCAACAAGTAAGCTTGTTGACTTGACCTGGTAGCTCCAGCGCGAGCTCCTGAAGGGGCCCGTACGACTTCGGTCGTACGGGCCCCTTTGCTTTCCCGCCGTGTGGGACGCGTCAGGTGTTGGAGCCGTCCTCGACGAGGCAGAAGTCGACGTGGCTGAGGCCGTAGAAGTCGTCCGGGGGCGAGCTGCTCGTGTTGAGCGGCGCGTGGAGGTCCTGGTCCGCCTGGATGCCCGTGGGCCGGTAGTCATAGAGGTTGGCGTTCGGGCCGCCCTTGACGATGACGCCGACAGCGGCGAAGTCGTCGCTGATTTCGAAGTCGAAGGTGTTGTCGGTGCCGATGTTGAGGATGGTGATCTCGTCGTCGTCCCCGAACGACCCCGCCGTCACCGGATCGACCTTGACGATCCGGTCGCAGGTGAAGGGGGTGATGTTGGTGGGCAGCGATGTGAAGGTCGGGTTGTCCTCCACCTCCACCGGCTGCTCGCCGGAGGCGCTGGGGGGCCCCGGCTGAGCCGACGCGGGACCGGCCGCGAGGGTGACCGCGAGCGCCGTGGTCAGGCCGAGGCCGACGCACCGCGCTCCCCATCTCGCTCGTGTCGACCGGGTAGTTGTTCGAGTGGTTGCTCGCACGACGAGTGCTCCTTCTGTTCTGGTGTACCGGATCTCGCCCTTGCGGACCCTCGCGCCGCTTCTTCGGCTGCGCGGGCTCTGACGGACTGTCATCGGCCGCCGGGCAATCTGATCATTTGCACAATCGGACCGGTGTCACTCTCCGAGGTTCGTCCTCGTAGGCCGTCCGGGTTCCAGAGCACTGGAAAGGCCGAGCGTCGGCGCGGCGTTGAGGGCAGGAAGTCGAACCTGGCAGTAATTCATGTAAGTAGGACATACGTGAAAAAGGTTGATACAACCCTTGCGCAGGGCGTGAGCTGCTTCTCCGATGCAGCCGCGCCCCACGTGTTCGCTGAGGGCCGGGGTCACAGGGAGAACCATGCGGCAGTCCACCAGCGCGGTGTCAGGGCAGGCGGTACCCCTCACGCCGCACCGGACAACCATGCGCAAAGCCCCCGCGGACAGGTGGTGTCCACCGCTCGCGATCGGTGTCGACTCCGCTGGGATGGCGCTGCCGACGGCAGTGACGTTCTCCGCGATCGGTGCGGCCCACCCTGTGCACCAGGCGCTGGCGATCACCGTCGTCTGGGTTCTCATGGGCCTTGCCGCCGGCCGCTACGCACCCTGGACATGGGACGAAGGCGCTCCGGTCGGACCAGTGGTGCGGGACTGGCTGGTACTGCTCGGCGTCCTGGCCGTGCTGCGTACCGTGTCCGGGCTCGGCGACGCCCCTGCCGCGGTTCTTGCCGCACTGTGCCCGTCGTTGGCGGTCACCGTGGTCTGCCGGAAGGCGATCCACCGCTACCTACTGACCCTGCGCCGACGCGCGCGAGGGCTTCGACGCGTCCTCGTCATCGGGGAGGCCGCGACCGTGGATGCCGTGGTCGGACAGCTTGCCGAGCGTACGGACCACGGTTACGTGGTGGTCGGGGCATGTGTGCTGGGCGAGGGCGGCGTGGTCTCCGGTGTGCCCGTGTCCGCCCGGCTGCGGGTCGGTGCGCCGACCGCTCCGGACGAGGACGCCGCGCCCGTGGCGGGTGCGGCTGAGGCGCTCGGTGCCGATCTGGTCTTCGCCGCCACAGACAGGCACATGTGCGGGGACCGGCTTCGTAGGTTGTCCTGGGCTCTGCACGACCGGGGCCGTCGGCTGATGGTGCTGCCCGGCGTCGTCGAAGTGGCCCGGCGCAGGGTCCGGATCACCTCGGCGGCCGGGCTCACACTGCTGGACGTCTCACCGCCGGCACGCCGTGGCCTACCGATGCTGCTCAAGGCTGTCACGGACCGGACGGGCTCGCTCGTCCTGCTCTTGGCGCTGGCCCCGCTGTTCGCGGCGCTGGCACTCGCGGTGCGTATGAGTTCGCCGGGCCCGGTCCTCTACCGCCAGACCCGCGTCGGTCGGAAGGGAATGCCCTTCCCCATGTGGAAGTTCCGGACCATGGTCGTGGACGCGGACCGGATGAAGGGTGCTCTGGCGACGGCGAACGAGCACGACGGCCATATGTTCAAGCTGCGCCGGGATCCGCGGGTCACGTCGGTCGGGCGCTTTCTGCGCCGCTACTCGCTGGACGAGCTGCCCCAGTTGGTCAATGTCCTGCTCGGCCATATGTCGCTGGTGGGACCCCGCCCGCCGCTGCCCGAGGAAGTCGCCCGCTACAACCAGGTGGAGATGCGCCGACTGAGCGTCAAACCCGGCCTCACGGGACTGTGGCAGGTGAGCGGCAGATCCGACCTGTCCTGGCACGAGACCGTCTCGCTCGATCTGCGGTACGTCGACAACTGGTCGTGGGCATGGGACATGACGGTCATGGGCCGCACGGTGCGCGCTGTGCTGGACGGACGCGGGGCTTACTGATGACCGGACTCGACAAGGGTGCGGCATCAATCCCATGCCGGCATCTCAAGGAGCCGGACCGGCAATGCTCATAGTCGCGGCCAATCGGGTAAATCCCGTAATAAGTCGGCTTGTCGCATCAGGTGCGGAGGGCCAAGCATTTACGTTGGGCGCGATTACTTCAGGCATGGGGTTGAGAGAGTGGAATTCCTCAGCACACTGACGCAACTCTCGAAAGCGCAGAAGCCCGCCCGTGGGGTTCCCGGCTACTCACGATTCGTCAACCGGCCGGCCGGACGGCTGCTGGCGGCCGCGGCTCACCGCATCGGGCTTTCGCCCAACCACGTGACCGCCGCAAGCGGGCTGGTCAGCTTTCCGGCCATTGTCGCGATCGCCCTCTGCTCCCCCTCGCACACGCTCGGCGGATGGGTGGCGCTCGCCCTGCTCGTGGGGTTCGCGCTCGATTCGGCGGACGGTCAACTGGCCCGGCTGCACGGGTCGGCCAGCTCCGCCGGGGCGTGGATCGACCACGTGGTGGACTGCGCGAAGCTCCTGAGCGTCCATGCGGCGGTTCTGATCTCCTTCTACCGCTTCTTCGACCTGCCGCGCCCCGCCCTGCTCCTCACACCGATCGCCTTCCAGTTCGCTGCCGTCCTGCTGTTCTTCGGCGGAATCCTGACCGAACAGCTGAGACGGCGAGGAGCCGACGGACACTCCGGCCCGCCGCGCCCGCCCTCCACAGTGCGCGGTGTGGCACTGCTGCCCGTCGACTACGGCCTGCTGTGCCTGAGCTTCTTGTTCCTGGGGAACCAGAAGCTCTTCTTCGCGCTGTATGCCGCCCTGCTCGCGGCCCACCTGCTGCTTGTGCCCGCGTTCTTCGCCAAGTGGTTCCGAGAACTCTCCTGACTCGATTCGTTCCCGTCACAAGGAAGGCCCGACCCGTGGCAGACACCGCCGCGCCGACCGCCGTGGAACGCTCCCTGCGAGGCTTCACCGGAGCCGGTTACGACAAGGGGCGCCCCCTGCTCGTTCAGGCGCTCTGGTTCGCCGTTCTCAACCTTGTCTTCGTCAAGTGGTGGTTCCCGGCCCGCTTGCGGCCCGTTCTGCTGCGGGCCTTCGGCGCGCGGATCGGGCGGCGGGTGCTGATCCGGCACCGGGTGCGGGTGCACTGGCCGTGGCGGCTGGAGGTCGGCGACGACGTGTGGATCGGCGAGGGCGCCTGGTTGCTCAACCTCGAGCGGATCACCATCGGCAGCGATGTCTGTGTCTCCCAGGACGCCCTGCTGTGCACCGGAAGCCATCAATGCCGCATCCCCACCTTCGAGTTCGACAACGGGCCCATCCGCCTGGAGCCCGGCGCCTGGATCGCGGCACGGGCCGTCGTGCTGCGAGGGGTCACCGTCGGCCGTGGTGCTGTGGTGGGCGCCTCGGCGGTCGCCCGTCGCGACATCGCGCAGGGTGAGCTCGTCACGGCGAGGGGAGTGAGATGAAGCTCGTTCATGTGGTGACGCTCGTCAGCGAGGACGGAGCGTTCGGCGGCCCCACGAGCGTGGCGACGGGACAGCTGGAGGAGTGCGCGACGCGCGGCCACGAGGTCACGCTCCTGTCCCTGTGGCGAGGCAGCTCCCGGGCACCGGCACACATCGGCTCCGTGCCGCTGCGAACGCGTCCGGCGCGCGCGCTGCTGCCCGGCCGCTTCACCGGGATCATGCACCCGCTGCTCGTCGGCGACATGTGGCGCTCCATGGGCAGAGCCGATGTGGTGCACATCCACGCGGGGCGCGACCTCGTCTCCCTCACCGCGCTGGCCGTGGCCACCTTGCGCGGCAAGAGGTTCTTCACGCAGACGCATGGAATGGTGGAGCCACGCCACCGGGTTGTCGCCAGACTCTTCGACCGGCTGTACGTGCCTCTCCTGCGCCGCGCGCGCGGCTGTCTCGTGCTCACCGAGCGCGAGCGGCGGGCCGTGGCCGAGGTCGTCGGACCCGAGGGGCCGCCCCTGCTGACGCTGCCCAACGGGGTGCGGCCCGGGGGCGACGCGGCGGTGGAGCGCCGGCCGGACGCTCCTGAGGTGCTCTTCATGGCGCGGCTGCACCCACGCAAGCGCCCGGATGCGTTCGTCGAGATGGCCGCGCTGGTTCACGCGAAACTGCCCGCTGTGCGCTTCACCCTGTACGGGGCCGACGAGGGCCTGCTGCCCACCGTGCGTCGGCTCATCGCCGCCCATCGGCTCGGGGACGTCGTCTCCTACGGTGGGGCGCTGTCGTACGCCGAGGCGTTGCGGGCCCATGCGAAAGCGGCGGTGTATGTGCTGCCGAGCGTGGACGAGCCGTTCCCCATGACCGTGATCGAGGCCCTGTCCGCGGGGACGCCCGTGGTGTGCACCGACACCTGCGGCATGGCGGACGAACTCGCGCGCCGCGAAGCGGCGGTCGTCACGGACGGCAGCCCGCGGGCGATGGCCGACGCGGTCTGCGCGGTGCTCACCGACGAGAACAGGCGAGACGGGCTGGTGCGAGCGGGCCGGCGCGCTGTCGAGGAGTGCTACTCCATCCACGCGGTGGCGGACCGATTGGAAGAGCTCTACCGCGGTCTCTGAACGCTCACCAACCAGGTGACTCAAGGTGCGGAAGAGCGTGGCATATTGCGCTAATCCGGATAATTGGTGCATAACCTACCAGGCGGGTCTCACATCAGATCTTGGGTTTCTGAAGGAGCTGCCATGACCAAGCAGGTGGACGTCGTTGTTGCCGGCGGCGGAGGATTCATCGGTGGGCACCTCGCTGCCGACCTCCTCTCCCAGGGGCTGACGGTCCGTTGCATCGACATCAGGCCGCAGCACGAATGGCATCAACTGCACCGCGACGCCGAGAACGTCGTCGCCGATCTGTCGCTTCTGGACAGCGCCCGTGACGCTGTCCGCGACGCCGGCCAGGTGTACATGCTCGCCGCCGACATGGGCGGCATGGGATTCATCGAGAACCACAAGGCCGCCTGCATGATGTCGGTGCTGACCAGCACCCATATGCTCAAGGCCGCGCACGAGGCCGGCGTCGAGCGCTACTTCTACTCCTCGTCCGCCTGTGTGTACGCCGCGGACAAGCAGGTCGCCGCGAACGTCACGGCGCTGAGGGAGGAGGACGCGTATCCGGCGCAGCCCGAGGACGGTTACGGCTGGGAGAAGCTCTTCTCCGAGCGCATGTGCCGCCACTTCGAGGAGGACTACGGGTTCACCTGCCGTGTCGCGCGCTACCACAACGTGTACGGTCCCGCGGGCACCTGGACCGGAGGCCGCGAGAAGGCCCCGGCGGCTGTCTGCCGCAAGATCGCCGAGGCGGTCATCTCCGGCGACCATCGCATCGACATCTGGGGCGACGGCCGGCAGACCCGTTCCTTCATGTACATCGACGACTGCCTCCACGGCACACAGCTGCTCATGAACGGGGCCAGCAGTGTCCCCGTCAACCTCGGCTCCTCCGAACTGGTCACCATCAACCAACTGGTGGACATCGTCGAGGAGATCGCGGGCATCCGCTGCGAGCGCAAGTACCAGTTGGACGCCCCGCAGGGGGTGCGCGGCCGCAACTCCGACAACGCCCTGATCCGCGAACTGTACGGCTGGGAGCCGTCGATCCCCCTGGCCGTAGGACTGGAGAAGACCTACGCCTGGGTCTACGACCAGGTCAAGCGCGCCGGCTCCTGATCCCTCGAACCGGCCGGGAGGGCAGCCGATGAGGATCCTCGTCCACGACTACAGCGGGCACCCGTTCCAGGCTCAGCTCAGCCGTGAGCTGGCGCGCCGCGGTCATGACGTCGTCCACTCCACCTGCCCGGCCTATGTCTCCGGGAAGGGCAACCTCGCACGGGACGCGGTCGCCGGGCTCCGCTTCGTCACCATCGGCGACCACATCGCGCTCGACAAGGGCGCCTACGTCCGACGCCTCTTCCAGGAGACCAGGCTGGGCCTGGAGCTGGCCCGGCAGGTACGGCGCGAGCAGCCGGATGTGGCGCTGCTGGGGAACCTGCCGATCCCCACCCTGGTGGTGGCCGCGGCGGCGCTGAGGGCGCTGCGCATCCCCTGGGTGCTGTGGCACCAGGACATCACCGCCGTCGCGCTGAAGAGCTTCGCCGCCGCCGGTGTGTCGAGGCTGATGGGCGTCGCCGCCAGAGTCTTCGAGCAGGGCGAGAAGTGGTCGGCGCGGCGCGCCGCGGCGATCGTGGTGATCGCCGACTCCTTCGTGCGGATCCACCGGGAGTGGGGCACCGCCGACAAGGTCACCGTCATCCCCAACTGGGCGCCGCTGGACGAGATCCGCCCCGAGGCGCGTGCCAACGCCTGGTCGGCGGAGCACGCTCTCACCGGCGTCAGAACCGTGCTGTACTCCGGCACGATCGGCCTCAAGCACAACCCCGTCCTGCTGGTGCGGCTCGCCGAGACGCTGCGGGAGCAGGGTGAACGGGTCCGGCTGGTCGTCGTCAACGACGGCCCGGCCGTCCCGGTCATCAGGGAGGCCGCCCTCGCCCGAAGTGTCGACCTGACCCTGTTGCCCTTCCAGCCCTACGACCGGCTGCCCGAGGTGCTGGGATCGGGCGATGTGCTGGTCGTGCTTCTGGCAGCGGACGCCGGCGAGTTCTCGGTCCCCTCCAAGACGCTGTCCTATCTGTGCGCCGGACGCCCGGTGCTGGGCCTGATGCCCGCGGACAACCTGGCGGCGAAGCTGCTCCGGCAGGCCGGCTCGGCGGTGTTCGCCCCCGAGGAGTCCTCGCTGGCCGAAGCGGCCGCATGGGTCCGCGAGATCCTGAACGACCCGGTGCGCGCGGAGGCCCTGGGCAAGGAGAGCCGGGCACTGGCCGAGCGGGAGTTCGCCCTGGAGGGCTGCGCTTCACAATTCGAGGACATCCTGCGGACCGTGCGCCGCTCGGATGCCGGGTGAGCTATTTCGAAACGGAATTTCGGTATGGCTTCGATGGTGTTTTGTGTTATGGGCAGCTGTGAATTATTGCGGCGCGTCGCTCTTTGTGTGATGGACATCCCTGTTACGTTCGAAGAGTGATGCGCACAATCTCTTACGAAGAGCAGACGGTCAAGTCCGGCAATCCGCTCGCCCGTTTTGCTCATCGCAGCCGCATGTCGACAGCGGTCAATCTTGTCGTCCGGGTATGCCCGAAACGCGGCACGGTCGTCGATTTCGGCGCAGGGCCGGGACTCTTTCTGCACATGCTTGGCGAGGTGCGCCCCGACATCACGCTCATCGGGCACGACCCGTACATGGAACCGGCGTACCCCGAATCGGAGTATTCGGAATCGATGGAAGGCATCGCTGCGCACAGCGTGGATGTGCTGACCGCATTCGAGGTCTGTGAGCATCTTTACGACGACGAACTCGACGCTCTGCTCGAAGAGGCGTTGCGCATTCTCAAACCGAACGGCGCGCTTGTGATTTCCGTGCCCATCATGTGCGGCCTGGCCATCGCGCCGAAGGTGTCGAACTGGATGATTCGCAGCCGCTCGCTCAAGTCGGAGTACACGCCCACGGAAGTTCTGAAGGCGATGGTCGGAATGCCGGTGAGTCGACCGCGGGATCCGCGCACAACACACAAGGGTTTTGATTTCCGTGAGCTGCGCGAGACCGTCAGCGAGCGGTTTTATATCGCGGCCGAGCAGATGAGCCCGGTGCCGAACATGCCCTGGTGGCTGAGCTCGCAGTACTTCATGACCTGTCGGCCGAAGGCGAGAGGGTGAATCGGTTGTGCGTTCCGTGGCCGCGGTATGCGCCTGGGCCGCTGTACTCATCGGCCTCCTGCCGGGGCTGGTCCTCCAGACCTGCGAGGGGCACGTCGGCGCCGCGCTCGTGGTGCAGTGCGTCGTCGTCGTGCATACCGGCAGTGCGCTCGCGTGGGTGCTCACTGGCACATCGGTACGGTTCGTCGCATTCGGTTTCTGGCTCTTCGCCTATGTATGGCTCGGGTTGGCGCCGCTCGCCATGCTCGCCACCGACACCTATCCCCTCGAATACCGGACCGACGAAGCCAACGCCTTCTCCGCCACCGTGCTGATCGAAGTCGGGCTCCTCGCCTACAGCGCCGGAGTGCTCCTGGCCGCCGGGCGCGCCGGCAAACGCTCGGTCGTTCTCGAACCGCTGCTCTCCCGCAGGCTCGCGCCCCTGCCCGTGCTCGTCCTGTCCGGCCTGTCGCTCGTTCTCGCGGTCGTACTCATCCCTCGGATGGGAGGGCTGGGTGCCTTCTTCACCAGCAGACAGGCCCTGTGGCAGTCGGAAGCCGCGACCGACACGGAGCGGACGCTGCGCACCTGGATCCTCGCCGTCCCCGCCTTCTGGGCGTTGATGGGCCTGATCCACCTGCCCCGCCGGCCGAGGGGCGACCGGTGGTTGCGCAGCGCCCGCTGGATGCTGCTCCCGCTGCTGCTCGGGCTCAACGTGGTCGTCAACAACCCGATCAGCAGGCCGCGTTTCTGGGCCGGGACCGTCCTTCTGGCCCTGCTGTTCTCATGGAGCCGGTTCAACCGCCCGCGGGCCTTTCGCATCACCGCCGCGGCGCTCACGGCGGTCGTGCTGCTCGTCTTTCCCTACAGCGACTACTTCCGCTACAGCCAGCGTGAAGCCGTCCATGTGGTGAGCCTGACGGAGCAGCTCACTTCGAACATGGACTACGACTCCTTCCAGCAGATGCAGACGGGAGTCGACCATGTGGAGGAGAACGGCTTCTCTCCGTCGGGCGCGCTCGGACCCGTGGCGTTCATGGTGCCGCGCTCCGTGTGGCCGGAAAAGCCGCAGGCCCTCGGTATCACTCTCGCTCAGCACGCGGGCTACGAGTTCTGGAATCTTTCGGCACCGCTGTGGATCGAGAGCTACTCGTGGGCCGGTTTCCCCGCCGTGGTGGCCGTCTTCTGTCTGCTGGGTGCGGCCGGACGCCGTATGGACGACATCAGGGAACGGCTACGGGGCCGGCCGGCCACGCTGGCGTTCCTGCTGATCCCCGCCTTCGCCTTCTACCAGCTGATCTTCCTGCGCGGCAGCCTCCTGGCCATCGTGGGGCCGATGCTGCTGCTCCTGATCACCCCGCTGTTCATCACCCGCCCCGCCGCCCGGTCATTCCGGCTCCCCTCACCGGCGCCGCCGCCCGCGACCGGCGGCCACGCATCCATCCTCGGAACAGGAGGCACCCGTGACCAGCTCCGCCAGTTTCGATGACCGGTACGGCGAACCGGACCAGCTCCGCGACCAGCTGCGCCAGTTGCTGAGGTACCGCGTGACCATCGCGCTGGGTATCGTCCTCGGGCTGCTCGGGGGAGTGCTGCTGTTGCTGCTCCGTGCGGGCAGCTACACCTCCACCGGTGAGGTCCTCGTCCGGTCGACGGTGGACCCCTTCAGCACCTACGGCGTGTCCGTCGACAACCAGGTGAGCATGGGCACGGAACAGCAGATCGCGCTCAGCGCCACCGTCGCGGCCCGTGCGGCAGGAGCGTTGCGCGAACCGTCCCGTGCCGACGCGCTGCTGGAGGAGCTGCGTGTCAGCAATCCGCCGCACACCCAGATTCTCCGGTTCGAGTACACGGCCGGCACCCCGAAGCGGGCGGCCCGGGTCACCAACGCGTTCGTCGACGCCTATCTCGCCGACCGCAAGGAGCGGACCGACGCCACGGTGGCCCGCATGACGACCACGCTGAAACGCCAGGTCGCCCCGCTGATCAAGAAGAGCACCGCGGAAGGCGGCAAAGGAAACGCGGCTCTGCGGGAGCAGATCAACGCGCTGCAGAAGCGGATCTCCGACTTCGAATCCCGCGACACCACCGGAGGTGATGTCGTACGCAAGGCCGAACCCCCGAAGCACCCGGCGGGACCGGGGCCCGTGGCGCTCATCGGTCTCGGCCTGATGGGTGGTCTTGTCCTGGCCATCGTGCTCGCCTGGCTGCGGTCCGCCCTCGAACCACGGATCCGCTCGCTCGGCGAGGCCGAAGGCGCCGTCGGCGCCCCGGTGCTGGCCATCATCCCGGGCACCGCCGCGAACGGCGAACTGCTGGAGGTCGGCCGGGTCGCGAGCAGCCGCGCGGAGTCGTACCGCGCTCTCGCCCTCCACCTCCGGCACGGCGCGGCCCGTACGGCCGGCGGCACACTGCTGGTCGTGGCGCCGAAGCGGGTCCACGACGCCGAGGCGGCCGCAGTCAATCTCGCCGCAGCGTTCGCCGAGTTCGGTGAGGACGTACTGCTGGTGGACGCCACGGCGAGTACACCGGGCCTCGCGGCACGCCTGCCGCTGACGACGGAGGACCCGAGTGACGACGCCGACGCGCTCCCTCTCGTGGACGGCCGGGCCGTCGTCGACGCGGGTACGGCGGGGCGTATCACGCTCTCTCCCGACACACGTGACACCACCACCGGCGACATCCCGATGTCCCTGATGGTGACGCGTGCCGTCGCGGGCGCCGGTCCCGAAAGGTCCAAGGTCGTCGTGACGAGGGCTCTGCTCGAACACGCCGACGGCCTCGCGGTCGCCCAACGTGCGGACGGTGTCCTCATCGTGGGCGGCCTGGAGCACACCAGGCGCGACCACCTCAGACAGGTCCGCGAGCTGATGGGTTGCTCGGGCGGACGCATCGTGGGCGTGGTGCTCTGCACGGGCACCCGGCGGAGCCTGCTCCCCGGTGCCGCGGACGGTGGCCGCCGTCCGGGCGGGCCGGGCTCGCTCGCCATGCCGGCCGCCCGTGCCGACGGAGCCCAGGGCCTGTCCCAGGACGACACGCTCAGCGCCGCCAAAGGATGAGCGCCTCCGGAACGACCCTTGTCGGCGCAGGCGGTGAGGCCACCCGGAGCGGGGTGGCCGCCACCGCTCGGGGCGGCTGGTGGGGCTTCCTGGGTTCGACGGTCAGCGCCGTCTTCGGCTACGTCCTCGTCATGCTGGTCACTCGTGCCCTCGGCGCGCATGGGGCGGGAGCGGTGTTCACCGGCGTCGCCGTCTTCACCATCCTCAGCAACACCTGCAAGCTCGGCGCCGACACGGGACTGGTGCGCTTCGTCTCCCGTGACGTGGCCACAGGCGGCGGCCGGCAGGTGGGGGCGCTGCTGCGTACGGCGCTCCTACCGGGAGCCGTGGTGAGCACCGGGGCCGCCGCGCTGCTGTTTCTGTCTCCCGCGACCGCCACCTCACTGCTGCCGAACCTCCCTCCGCAGGACGCGGTCACTCTGGTCCGGCTCTTCGCACTGTTTCTCCCCCTGGCCACGGTCACCCTGATCCTGCTCGGCGCGACCCAGGGCTACGGCACGGTGATTGCGTTGGTCGGGGTCGAGCAGATCGGCAAACCGGTACTGCGCGTTCTGATCGCCGTACCGGTCGCGCTGCTGGCTCCCGGTGTGCTGAGTCTGGCCGCCGCCTGGCTCGTTCCCGCCCTGGGCGGTGTCCTGGTCGCCTGGTACGCGGTGCGCCGGTGCCGCCGTAGAAGCCTCGGACACCCGCCCGGACCCGAGGTGGCTGACCCACGGCACGGATTCTGGGCATTCTCCGCACCGCGGGCGATCTCCTCCGTGTTCGACATCAGCGCGATCTGGGTGGGCGTCATCCTGCTGTCGAGCCTGGCCACCAGCGAAGAGGCGGGCATCTACACAGCCGTCGGCCGTGTCATCGTCGCGGCGACGTTGCTCCAGCTCGCCATCCGCCTGGCCGTCGCTCCGGAGATCAGCCGCCTCCTCGCCGTGGACGAGAAGCAGCTGGCCTGCCATCTGCATCGCATCTCGACGCGCTGGAGCGTGCTGTTCTCCTGGCCGCTGCTGGTGTTCCTCGTGAGTTTCCCCGGCACCGTCCTCTCCCTGTTCGGGCCCGAGTTCGTGCAGGGGGCGGACGCGCTGGTCCTGCTCTGTTTCGCCTCGGCGGTCAATGTCGGGGTGGGCAACGCCCAGACGGTGCTTCTGATGGCCGGTAAGAGTTCATGGCATCTCGCCGTGACCGGCGCCGCGTTCGCGGTGCAGCTGGCCGTCGGTCTTCTCGCGGTGCCCCGATGGGGCGCCCTGGGAGCCGCCCTGTCCTGGGGAGCGGCGATCGTCGTCGAGAACGTCGCGTCGGCTGCCCTGGTGCGACGACACCCGGGCTTCTCCATCGTCGACGGCGGGTACCTCATGGCGACCGGTGCCGGCCTCTGCCTCACGGCGGCTCTGGTCCTTCCCACGAGGTTCCTGGTGGGTGACACGGCCGTCGGACTTGCCGTCGCAATGGCGACGGGATTTTCCGTATTTGGTATAAGTTTGTGGCGATTTCGCACACCTCTGGGGGTGCGTGAACTCGTCGGTGTTCTGCGCGAACGCGCCACATGAGGCCGTCTCCGATCGAGACAGCCACACCCTCTCTCCCTCTCATCACTCGTACTCGCTGCAACCCGGGAAGTTCCATGCGCCTCAGAAAAAGCATGAAGAGGGGGGCCACCACGGCATCGGCCGTGGCCCTCCTCGCGGCTGCCTCGCTCCTCACCGCCACCGCTTCGGCAGCCGTCGGCGACGAAAAGACCCTGACCGCCGACACCTTGGCGACCTGGCAGACCGACGGCATCGTCTGGTCGATCGAGTACGCGAACGGTGTCGTGTACGTCGGCGGAACCTTCGACAAGGTCCGCCCTCCGGGCGCGAAGCCCGGTGAAGGCGAGGTCGCACGCAAGAACTTCGCCGCGTTCGACGCCGCCACCGGAAGGCTCCTGCCGTGCGCCCTGCCGTTCTCCGGCAGCGGTGACACCGTACGGGCGCTGAAGGCGTCGCCTGGCGGCAAGGTGCTGTACGTCGGTGGCTCGTTCACCAGGGCCGGTACGTCCGGGGCGTCCGGTGCGGCCGCGCTCAACACCGCCGGCTGCTCGCTGCGCGACGACTTCCGTCCGACCATGTCGTCGTGGGTGCGGGCCATCGATGTCACGAAGGACGCGGTCTATCTCGGGGGCGACTTCACGCTCGTCAACGGTCAGGACAGGGAGCGCATCGCGGCGTTCACCCGCGGCGGGAAGCTGCTGCCCTTCAAGGCGGAGATCGACGCTCCCGTACACGCCGTCCTCGCCGCGCCGGAGTTCGGCAAGCTCCTCGTCGGCGGCGACTTCTACCTGCTCAACGGCGAGCTGGAGAAGTCGCTCGTCGCCCTGCATCCGGTCACGGGCAAGACGGTGACCTCGTACGCGGACTGGCTGCCGCCGAGATCGTCCGTGAAGGCGCTGACACGCGACGCGACCAACTTCTACGTCGCGGCTGAGGGCAGGGGGACCGGCATCTTCGACGGCCGTCTCGCCGGGCGCCTCGGCAGCGGCAAGATGGTGTGGAAGGACACCTGCCTGGGCGCCACTCAGGCCGTCGCCGTGCACAACGGCGTTCTCTACAGCGGGTCCCACGCCCACGACTGCCGTGACACACCCGGCGGTTTCCCCGAGCACAACGGCCGCCAGCACTTCCTGGCCCAGTCCGTCCGCGACCGGCACATCCTGCACTGGTTCCCCGACACGGACGGAGGGACCGGCGAGGGCAACGGCCCCCGGACGCTGAAGATGGCCGGTGAAGTCCTCTGGGCGGGCGGCGAGTTCACCATGGTCAATGGCAGGCCCCAGCAGAGTCTGACCCGCTTCTCGCCCGGGCCCGACCAGGGCGCCCCGGAAGAGGTGCCCCAGCTCAAGGCCTCCACCTCGAGCGCCGGTCGTGTCACGCTCACCTGGCGTGCCTCATGGGACCGGGACGACGCGGAGCTCACGTATCTGATCTACCGGGACGGCAGGCTCGTGGCCTCGCCGACGCGGCGGTCCGCGGAGTGGAACCGCCCCACGATGAAGTACACGGACTCCGTCGTCCCCGGCTCCCGTCATCGCTACCGGATCGCCGTCACCGACGGCAAGAACACCTCACTCAGGTCGGACGCGCTCGTAGTCACCCCGGTCGCCGATGAGCGTCCGAAGGAAAAGCGCTGATGGGAGAACGTCTCGGCTACGCGCCGGGGGTCTTCGACCTCTTCCACGTGGGCCATCTGAACATCCTGCGCCGAGCGCGCGGGCACTGCGACCGGCTCATCGCCGGCGTCTGCTCCGACGAACTCGTGGCGCGCCTGAAAGGCAGGCCGCCCGTGGTACCGCTCTCGGAACGGCTGCAGATCGTACGCAGTGTGCGTCATGTGGACGAGGCCTTCGTCGCGACCGTGGACGACAAGATCGAGATCTGGAAGGAAGTCGGTTTCGACGTCATCTTCAAAGGTGACGACTGGCTCGGTACGGAGGTCTGGACGACGTACGAGACCGAGTTCGCGAGGGTGGGCGTCGAGGTCGTCTACTTCCCCTACACCGTGCACACCTCAAGCACGCTGCTACGGGAAGCGCTACGCCTTCTCGCCCCGCAGGACCCGTCCGAGCCGGCCCCGCGACAACTCGCCGGGCCGCGCCGGGGCCGGGTGGAGGGCTGAGGCTCGCCACCATCTCGGCCGCGGGGGCCGCGGGGTCTCACCCCCGCGGCCCACCCAAGTGGCATGCCGATCACGCCTCGCGGAGATTGCTGTGAGGGGATCACGAAAGGTTCGGCATGGCACGTTCAGGCCACTGGGTGCGGTTCTCGTCCCGGTTCCGCATAACCTCACTCACCGCTGCGGCCGCCCTGCTGGCCGGCGCGGTACCGGCCACCGCCGCCGCGGCCGGCGATCTCCCGCCGCGAGCCGCCGTCGACGTATCGACGTTCTCCACGGGCTGGTCCAACCCGTGGGCCATCTCCTTCCTCCCCGGCAGGCGCTCGGCGCTGGTGACCGAGAACGAGTCCGCCCGCGTCTACCGCCTCCGCGACAACGGCACCCGGACCCTGATCGGCAAGGTCCCGAAGGTGGCCGTCTTCCAGCCCGGTGACGCCGCGAAGGGCGGGCTGCTGGGGGTCGCCCCGTCTCCGACCTGGGACGGCAGGAAGGACAAGCAGGTGTTCTTCATGCACACCACGGCGTCTGAGAGCCGGGTCGTGCGGATGAACTACGACGGCAAGTCGCTGAGCGGCTACAAGGTCGTCCTCGGAGGACTCAAGCGGGGCTCCAACCACCACGGCGGCAAGATCGCCTTCGGCCCGGACAGGTACCTCTACGTCGCGACCGGCGAGGCCACCCACGCGCGGCTCGCGCAGGACAAGAACCCGATCAACGGGAAGATCCTGCGGGTCACCAAGAGCGGGAAGCCGGCTCCCGGGAACCCGTTCGGCAACCACATCTACAGCTACGGGCACCGCAATCCGCAGGGCCTGGCCTGGGACCGCAAGGGCCGGCTGTGGTCGGTGGAGATCGGGCAGGAAGCGAAGGACGAGCTCAATCTGATCAAGCGGGGCGCCAACTACGGCTGGCCCGGCTGCGAGGGCGTCTGCTCCGCCAAGGGCATGACCGACCCGAAGCTCACCTGGGACCACACCACGGCTCCCGCCCAGATCGCTGTCGCCGGCGACCACCTTTATGTGTCGACCTTGCGCGGCTGGAAGCTCTGGCGCGTCCCCGTCGACGCTGCGCTCGCGGGCAGGGGCGACAGCGCGAAGACCGCCGTCCACTCCGGCTACGCGTTCCGCGCCCTCGCGAAGGTTCCCGGCAAGGACGAGCTGTGGCTGGGCACTTCGAGGAGCGCGGACGGCAAAGACAAGATCCTTCGCGTGACCGTCGGCTAGCCGGCCGCACGCCCCGAGCAAGGACGAAGGACGTCTCCATGACCGACATACGCCGCTCGACGGCGCATTCATCCCGGTTCGGCCTAGCCTCGTTCGCCACCGCGGCCGCACTGCTGGCGACCGGCCTGGCGCAGCCGGTGTCCGCCGCCCCGAACGCCGACGGCGGCGCGCCGGCCGGCGTCAAGACGCTCTCGAAGGGATGGCACACCCCCTGGGGCATCTCGTTCCTGCCGAACGGCCGCACCGCCCTGGTGACCGAGCGGCTGTCGTACCAGGTCCATCGCCTGGACCGGGACGGCAGGAAGAGATGGGTCGGCGAGGTGCCGTACACCGTCCCCGAGCCGTACGACGAGGGCGCCGGCGGGCTCCTGGGTCTCGCCCCGTCTCCGACCTGGGACGGCAGGAAGGACAAGCAGGTGTTCTTCATGCACACCACGAAGACCGAGACCCGGGTCGTCAGGATGGACTACGACGGCTCCTCGCTCCGCAACTACCGGCCGATCCTCACCGGCATCCGGCGGGGCGGCGACCACAACGGCGGCGGGATCGCCTTCGGCCCCGACAAGTACCTCTACGTCTCCACCGGCGAGGCGCTTCAGCCGAGGCTCGCGCAGAACAAGAACTCGATCAACGGGAAGATCCTGCGGATCACCAAGAGCGGGAAGCCGGCCCCCGGCAACCCGTTCGGCAACCACATCTACAGCTACGGGCACCGCAATCCGCAGGGCCTGGCCTGGGACCGCAAGGGCCGGCTGTGGTCGGTGGAGATCGGGCAGGAAGCGAAGGACGAGCTCAATCTGATCAAGCGGGGCGCCAACTACGGCTGGCCCCACTGCGAGGGCACCTGCTCCCGCAAGGGCATGACCGACCCCAAGGCCACCTTCAGCCCGGAGCGGGGCGTGCCCGCCCAGATCGCCGTCGTGCGCAACGTCCTGTACGTGTCGTCGCTGCGCGGCCGGCGGCTGTGGCGCGTCCCAATCGACGGCAACAGCGAGCGCCTCGGCACGAAGACCGCCTTCTACCCGGGCAGGTACGGCCGGCTGCGCGCCATCGCCAAGGTGCCCGGCGCGAACGAACTGTGGGTCGGCACAAGCGACTTGGGGTACGGCAACGACAAGATCCTCCGCGTCCCCATCAAGTGACCCACCGTCAAGTAACCGACAGGGAAAGGACGTACGAGCGATGCACGAGACCAAGGAACCGCTGAAGCCGGTTGAGCAGACCCCCTCGGCGCGGCAGGACGACGCCACCTGGCAGGCCCCCGCCTTCGAGGTCGTCGACACCGCGCTGGAGGTCACCGCCTACTCCCTCAGCACGCGCTAGCGGCCGCCATGCTGCTGCTGGTACTCGGCACGGCCGCCGGCGGCGGCATCCCCCAGTGGAACTGCGCGTGCCCCGGCTGCTCCGGTGCACGCGCCCATCCGCGGCGGCGCCGCCGGCATGCCTCGCTCGCGGTTCGGACGGGCGAGGGCCGCTGGTACCTCGTCAACGCGACCCCCGACCTCGGTGACCAGATCGAAGACCGGCCCGAGCTCCACCCGGGCCCCGGCCCCCGGCAGACCCCGCTCGCCGGAGTGATCCTCACCGACGCCGAACTCGACCACACCCTGGGCATCGCCCGGCTGCGCGAGGCCGACGGCTTCGAGGTGCTGGCGACGGCCCCGGTCCGGCAGGCGCTGCTGGAGCGCCTGCGCCTCGGCGAGGTGCTGGCGCCGTACACCGACGTGACCTGGCGGGAACTGCCCGGGCACGGTGCCGAGCCACTGGCCGCAGACGCCCCCGGCCTGCAGATCAGCGGCATCCCGGTGTCCGGCAAACGCCCGCGGTACGCCGCCGACGCCCCGGACGACGAGGCCTGGGTCGTCGCGCTGCGCCTGTACGACCCCGCCTCCGGTACCTCCGCCCTCTACGCCCCGGCGCTGGCCGCCTGGCCCGAGCGCCTTCAGCAGGCCGCCGAGGAGGCCGACTGCGTCATCGTGGACGGCACCTTCTGGGACGACGAGGAGCCCCGCCGTACCGGCATCTCCTCCCGCACCGCCACCGGCATGGGCCATCTGCCCATCGACGGGCCGGCCGGCACCGCCGAGCGGCTGGCCCAGCTCTCCGCGAGGTGCCTGTACACCCACCTCAACAACACCAACCCCCTCGTCGACCCGGCCGCACCCCAGCACAAGCGGCTCGCCCGGCTGGGCATCGAGGTGGCGCACGACGGGATGGTGATCGAGCCATGAACACGGCAGCCACGACCCTCGCCCCGCTCGGGGAGCCCTGGAGCCCAGCGGAGTTCGAGGCACGACTGCGCGCGGTGGGGGAGGAGCGCTACCACCACCGCCACCCCTTCAACATCCGGATGCACAGCGGCGACCTGAGCCCCGAGGAACTGCGCCGCTGGATCGTCAACCGCTTCCACTACCAGCGCCACATCCCCGTCAAGGACGCCCTGATCACCGCCAAGCTCCCCACCTCCGAGCTGCGCCGGATGTGGCTGCGCCGGATCCAGGACCACGACGGGGCGCAGACCGGCGAGGGCGGCATCGAGCGCTGGCTGCGGCTCGGGGAGGCAGCCGGCCTGGACCGCGAGACGATGCTGCGCACCGACTCGGCGCTGCCGGGCGTGCGGCTGGCGGTCGACGGATACGTCAACTTCTGCCGGCTGCGCTCACTTCTCGAAGCCGTCGCCGCCTCGCTCACCGAACTGTCCGCGCCGGACCTGATGCGCACCCGCATCGACGCCTTCGAGCGCCACTACCCGTGGATCGAGTCCGACGGCCTCGCCTACTTCCGCACCCGGGTCGCCCAGGGGCGGCGCGACAGCCGCGAGGCGCTCGACCTGGTGCTGGGCTGGGCCCGCGCCCGCGACGACCAGGAGCGTGCGGTGGCCGCGCTGCGCTTCAAGTGCGACGTCCTGTGGTCGCTGCTGGACGCCGTGGACCGTGCGGGCCACCGGGAGCAGGAGTGAGCACGCCGCCCGGCACCGACTGGCGGCCCGCCCTGGCCCCCGCCATCGTGCGCCGCCACGACCCCGTACGGGACGCCGACCTGCTGCTCCTCCCGGAGCGCGTCGGTGTCCTGAGGGGCTCGGCCGCAGAGGTCGTCGGCCTGTGCGACGGCACGCGCGCGGTGGGCGACATCGTCGACGAGCTGGCCACCCGCTTCCCCGGCGCCCCAGTCGCCACCGAGGTCCCTCCCTTCCTCCAGCGGCTGCGCGAGGAGGGCTGGCTCCGATGACCCCGGCCGATCCGCCACCGCCCGCACGCCCCTGGGCCCTGCTGGCCGAGCTCACCCACGCCTGCCCGCTGCGCTGCGGGTACTGCTCCAACCCCCTTGAGTTGACGCGCCGTTCGCGTGAGCTGAGCACCGAGCAGTGGGCGGACGTGATGCGCCAGGCGGGCGAGCTCGGCGTCGTCCACACCCATCTGTCGGGCGGCGAGCCGCTGCTGCGCCGGGACCTGGACCGGATCGTCACCGCCGCCGAGGCCGCCGGGATCTACACCCAGCTGGTCACCAGCGGCGTGGGCCTGGACGAGGCCCGCCTGGCCGAGCTCGCCCGCGCCGGGCTGAAGAGCGTCCAGCTCTCCGTCCAGCACGCCGACCCGCACGCCTCCGACAAGATCGCCGGACGTCGGTCCTTCGCCGCGAAGGAACGGGCCGCCGAGCTGGTCCGGGCCGCCGGCCTCCCGCTCGGCCTCAATGTCGTCCTGCACCGCGAGAATCTCGACGCCCTCGACGCCCTTGTCGAGCTGGGGGTGGCCTGGGGCGTGGACCGCGTCGAGCTGGCGAACGTCCAGTTCTACGGCTGGGGCCTGCTCAACCGCGCCGCGCTGCTGCCGACGCGCGAGCAGCTGGCCGGGGCGCGGGACGCCGTGCGGCGGTGGCGGGAGCGGCTGCCGGGCGGGCCCGAGCTCGTCTGGGTCGTCCCCGACTACTTCGACGGGGTCGCCAAGCCCTGCATGGGCGGCTGGGGAGCGGTCTCGCTCACCGTCACCCCGGACGGCACCGTCCTGCCCTGCCCGGCCGCCGCCGCGCTGCCGGACCTGGACCCGCCGAACGTACGGGACCATCCGCTGGACTGGATCTGGGACCACTCCCGGGCCTTCACCCGCTATCGCGGCACCGGCTGGATGCCGGATCCCTGCCGCGGCTGTGACCGCCGCGACCAGGACTTCGGCGGCTGCCGCTGCCAGGCCTACGCACTCACCGGGGACGCCGCCCGGACGGATCCCGCGTGCCGGCTGTCCCCGGATCATGGGGTGATCCGGGCGCTGACCGAGGACAAGCCGGACGGAAACGTACAGATCCAACGGCGTGTACCCGGCCGGTCCAAGGGCGCGGCGAGCAGGGTTTGATCTGCGTCACCCTCGGGGTATTCTCTCCGGCTCGATTGGCGGAGCCCGGGCCCCGTATGGCAGACTGTCCGAGTTGCTCGGTCGAGTGTTGATGCTGCGCGCCTCCCGCCGGGAGGACTGGAAGCGAGTCCCACAGTACTCGTCGCCCTAACTGCCGTAAGGCAGCGCTGGGGCGGACGTACGGGAATCTTCCGGGAAGTGTGAGCGCGGCACCGGCCAGGCATCCGGTGGGCCTCCTAGCTCCCGGCTTGCGGTTCCGGAAGGGCCGTGTTCCCACGCAGGGATGTTCGAACAAGGGGCATCTGTGTCAGCGGGAGTGCGACACGCCCGACCGCGTGGGTCGGAGCAGGGCAAGGGAACACCGGGTTCCAGAGCGTAAGAGAGACAGGACTACTGAGTAGCCATGGCGGGACAGAAGATCCGCATCCGGCTCAAGGCCTACGACCACGAGGTCATCGACAGCTCGGCGAAGAAGATCGTCGAGACGGTGACGCGTACTGGTGCGTCGGTCGCGGGCCCGGTGCCGCTGCCCACTGAGAAGAACGTGTACTGCGTCATCAAGTCGCCGCACAAGTACAAGGACTCGCGCGAGCACTTCGAGATGCGCACGCACAAGCGCCTGATCGACATCCTCGACCCGACCCCCAAGACCGTTGACTCTCTGATGCGACTCGACCTCCCGGCCGGTGTCGACATCGAGATCAAGCTCTGAGGCCGGTGATCTGAAAGATGGCTAAGCAGATCAAGGGCATCCTGGGCGAGAAGCTCGGCATGACGCAGGTGTGGGACGAGAACAACCGTGTTGTTCCGGTCACCGTCGTCAAGGCCGGCCCGAACGTCGTCACCCAGGTCCGTACGAACGACGCCGACGGCTACGAGTCCGTGCAGCTCGCCTTCGGCGAGATCGACCCGCGCAAGGTGAACAAGCCCCTCAAGGGTCACTTCGCGAAGGCCGACGTCACCCCCCGTCGCCACCTCGTCGAGATCCGCACCGCTGACGCCTCCGAGTACACGCTCGGCCAGGAAGTCACGGCTGAGGTCTTCGAGGCAGGCGTGAAGGTCGACGTCACCGGCAAGAGCAAGGGCAAGGGCTTCGCCGGTGTCATGAAGCGTCACAACTTCAAGGGCCTCGGCGCCGGTCACGGCACCCAGCGCAAGCACCGCTCTCCCGGTTCCATCGGTGGCTGCGCCACCCCGGGCCGTGTGTTCAAGGGCCTCCGCATGGCGGGTCG
This sequence comes from Streptomyces sp. NPDC111802, assembly GCF_055634335.1. Lineage (NCBI taxonomy): Bacteria > Bacillati > Actinomycetota > Actinomycetes > Kitasatosporales > Streptomycetaceae > Streptomyces > Streptomyces sp. NPDC111802. Next base: position 53,585 of record NZ_JBVKCZ010000038.1, read on the forward strand.
CATGGGCAACGAGCGGGTCACCACCCAGAACCTGACCGTCCACGCCGTTGACGCGGAGAAGGGTCTGCTGCTCATCAAGGGCGCGGTTCCCGGTCCGAACGGCGGCCTCGTCCTGGTCCGCACCGCGGCCAAGGGGGCCTGAGGTAACCGATGAGCACTGTTGACATCCTTTCGCCGGCGGGCGACAAGGCCGGTTCCGTCGAGCTCCCCGCGGAGATCTTCGACGTAGAGAAGATCAGCGTTCCGCTGCTTCACCAGGTCGTCGTCGCGCAGCTGGCCGCTGCCCGTCAGGGCACGCACAAGACCAAGACCCGCGGCGAAGTCCGTGGTGGTGGCAAGAAGCCTTACCGCCAGAAGGGCACCGGTCGCGCCCGTCAGGGTTCGACCCGCGCGCCGCAGTTCGCCGGTGGTGGCGTCGTGCACGGTCCCGTGCCGCGTGACTACTCGCAGCGGACCCCGAAGAAGATGAAGGCCGCGGCCCTGCGCCACGCCCTCACCGACCGGGCCCGCAACAACCGCATCCACGTCGTCTCCGGCGTGATCGAGGGCGAGAACCCGTCCACGAAGGCCGCCAAGAGCCTGTTCGGCAAGATCTCGGAGCGCAAGAACCTGCTCCTGGTCGTCGAGCGCGCCGACGAGGCCGCGTGGCTGTCCGCCCGCAACCTGCCCCAGGTCCACATCCTGGAGCCGGGCCAGCTGAACACGTACGACGTTCTCGTCTCGGACGACGTGGTCTTCACCCAGGCCGCCTTCGAGTCCTTCGTGTCCGGCCCGAAGGCCAATGACACCGAAGGGAGCGAGGCCTGATGGCTACGCGTCACCCGAGCATTGCCTCCAAGGCGGCCAAGGCCGCCAAGGCCGCGCGCGTCGCGAAGGCGCGTCGCCACGCCGCCGAGGGCAAGAACACCGTCGAGACCCCGGCGAGCAAGGCGTACACGGACCCCCGTGACGTCCTGATCAAGCCGGTCGTCTCCGAGAAGAGCTACGCGCTTCTCGACGAGAACAAGTACACGTTCATCGTTGACCCGAGCGCCAACAAGACCCAGATCAAGCAGGCCGTCCAGGCGGTCTTCGAGGTCAAGGTCACCGGGGTCAACACGATCAACCGCCAGGGCAAGCGCAAGCGCACCCGCACCGGTTTCGGCCAGCGTGCCGGCACCAAGCGCGCGATCGTGACCCTTGCCGAGGGCGACCGTATCGACATCTTCGGCGGTCCGACCGCCTAAGGGCGGTCCGGATCGTCCGATATCGGACGAGGACTGAGAAATGGGAATCCGCAAGTACAAGCCGACTACGCCGGGCCGTCGTGGCTCCAGCGTCGCCGACTTCGTCGAGGTCACGCGGTCCACGCCGGAGAAGTCGTTGGTCCGCCCCCTGCACAGCAAGGGTGGCCGTAACAACTCCGGTCGTGTGACCGTCCGCCACCAGGGTGGTGGCCACAAGCGCGCCTACCGCGTGATCGACTTCCGTCGTCACGACAAGGACGGCGTGCCGGCGAAGGTCGCGCACATCGAGTACGACCCCAACCGCACCGCGCGCATCGCGCTGCTGCACTACGCCGACGGCGAGAAGCGCTACATCCTCGCCCCGCGCAACCTGCAGCAGGGTGACCGCGTCGAGAACGGTCCCGGGGCCGACATCAAGCCGGGCAACAACCTGGCGCTGCGCAACATCCCGGTCGGTACCACGATCCACGCGATCGAGCTCCGTCCCGGTGGCGGCGCGAAGTTCGCCCGCTCCGCCGGTGCCTCCGTGCAGCTGCTCGCGAAGGAGGGCTCGATGGCCCACCTCCGCATGCCCTCCGGTGAGATCCGCCTGGTCGACGTGCGCTGCCGCGCCACCGTCGGCGAGGTCGGCAACGCCGAGCAGAGCAACATCAACTGGGGCAAGGCCGGCCGCAAGCGCTGGCTGGGCGTTCGTCCGACCGTTCGCGGTGTGGCGATGAACCCGGTTGACCACCCCCACGGTGGTGGTGAGGGCAAGACCTCCGGTGGTCGCCACCCGGTCAGCCCCTGGGGTCAGAAGGAGGGTCGTACTCGTTCGCCGAAGAAGGCTTCGAACAAGTACATCGTCCGCCGCCGCAAGACGAACAAGAAGCGCTAGGAGCGGGTTTAGATGCCGCGCAGTCTCAAGAAGGGGCCCTTCGTCGACGACCACCTGATCAAGAAGGTGGAAACGCAGAACGAGGCAGGCACCAAGAACGTCATCAAGACCTGGTCCCGTCGCTCCATGATCGTGCCGGCCATGCTCGGCCACACGCTCGCGGTGCACAACGGCAAGACCCACATCCCGGTGTTCGTCACCGAGTCGATGGTCGGCCACAAGCTCGGCGAGTTCTCGCCGACGCGCACCTTCCGGGGCCACGTCAAGGACGACCGGAAGTCGAAGCGCCGCTAGTAGCGGATCGCATTCAGACACGTAAGAAACTGAAGGGACAACCATGGAAGCCAGGGCCCAGGCGCGGTACATCCGCGTCACGCCCATGAAGGCCCGCCGCGTGGTGGACCTCATCCGTGGCATGGACGCCACGGAGGCCCAGGCTGTTCTGCGATTCGCTCCGCAGGCAGCCTCCGTGCCGGTCGGCAAGGTGCTCGACAGCGCCATTGCCAACGCCGCGCACAACTACGACCACCCGGACGCCACCTCGCTGTTCATCAGCGAGGCGTACGTCGACGAGGGCCCGACCCTGAAGCGGTTCCGTCCGCGTGCCCAGGGCCGTGCCTACCGGATCCGCAAGCGGACCAGCCACATCACCGTGGTCGTCGCCAGCAAGGAAGGAACCCGGTAATGGGCCAGAAGGTTAACCCGCATGGGTTCCGGCTCGGTGTCACCACGGACTTCAAGTCCCGGTGGTACGCCGACAAGCTGTACAAGGACTACGTCAAGGAAGACGTCGCCATCCGTCGGATGATGACGTCCGGCATGGAGCGCGCCGGTATCTCGAAGGTTGAGATCGAGCGCACCCGTGACCGTGTCCGCGTGGACATCCACACCGCGCGTCCGGGCATCGTCATCGGCCGCCGTGGCGCCGAGGCCGACCGCATCCGCGGTGACCTCGAGAAGCTCACGGGCAAGCAGGTCCAGCTGAACATCCTCGAGGTCAAGAACCCCGAGACCGACGCTCAGCTGGTTGCCCAGGCCGTTGCCGAGCAGCTCTCCTCCCGCGTCTCCTTCCGTCGGGCCATGCGTAAGAGCATGCAGTCCGCCATGAAGGCCGGCGCCAAGGGCATCAAGATCCAGTGCGGTGGCCGCCTCGGTGGCGCCGAGATGTCCCGCTCGGAGTTCTACCGCGAGGGCCGTGTGCCCCTGCACACGCTCCGCGCGAACGTGGACTACGGCTTCTTCGAGGCCAAGACGACCTTCGGCCGCATCGGTGTGAAGGTCTGGATCTACAAGGGCGACGTCAAGAACATCGCCGAGGTCCGCGCCGAGAACGCTGCCGCCCGTGCGGGTAACCGCCCGGCTCGCGGTGGCGGCTCCGACCGCCCGGCCCGTGGTGGCCGTGGTGGCGAGCGGCGCGGTCGCAAGCCGCAGCAGGCTGCCGGCGCCGAGGCCCCCAAGGCCGAGGCTCCCGCGTCCGCTCCGGCTGAGAGCACCGGAACGGAGGCCTGACCGAAATGCTGATCCCCCGTAGGGTCAAGCACCGCAAGCAGCACCACCCGAAGCGCAGCGGTATGTCCAAGGGTGGAACGCAGGTTGCGTTCGGCGAGTACGGCATCCAGGCGCTCACCCCGGCGTATGTGACGAACCGTCAGATCGAGGCCGCTCGTATCGCCATGACGCGTCACATCAAGCGTGGTGGCAAGGTCTGGATCAACATCTACCCGGACCGTCCGCTCACCAAGAAGCCCGCCGAGACCCGCATGGGTTCCGGTAAGGGTTCTCCGGAGTGGTGGATCGCCAACGTCAAGCCCGGACGCGTGATGTTCGAGCTGTCGTACCCCAACGAGAAGATCGCCCGTGAGGCGCTGACTCGTGCGGCCCACAAGCTGCCGATGAAGTGCCGGATCGTCAAGCGCGAGGCAGGTGAAGCGTGATGTCGGCCGGTACCAAGGCGTCCGAGCTGCGCGAACTGGGTGACGAGGAGCTGCTGAACAAGCTCCGCGAAGCCAAGGAAGAGCTGTTCAACCTCCGCTTCCAGGCGGCGACGGGCCAGCTCGAGAACCACGGTCGGCTCAAGGCCGTCCGTAAGGACATCGCGCGGATCTACACCCTGATGCGTGAGCGCGAGCTGGGCATCGAGACGGTGGAGAGCGCCTGATGAGTGAGAGCAACGTGACTGAGCAGACTGCAGAGGCCCGCGGCTTCCGCAAGACCCGTGAGGGTCTCGTCGTCAGCGACAAGATGGACAAGACCGTCGTCGTCGCCGTCGAGGACCGCGTCAAGCACGCGCTGTACGGCAAGGTCATCCGCCGTACCAACAAGCTCAAGGCGCACGACGAGCAGAACGCTGCCGGCGTCGGCGACCGCGTCCTCCTGATGGAGACGCGTCCGCTGTCGGCGACCAAGCGCTGGCGCATCGTCGAGATCCTCGAGAAGGCCAAGTAATTTCCTGCGGGCAAACCCGCAGGTCAGTTCCGCCAGGCTCGGCAGGGGCTCGCCTCGTAACGAGGCGGCCCCTGCCGGGAACCGGCAGACACACAGGAGATAGACGTGATCCAGCAGGAGTCGCGACTGCGCGTCGCCGACAACACTGGTGCGAAGGAAATCCTTTGCATCCGTGTGCTCGGTGGCTCCGGTCGCCGCTACGCGGGCATCGGTGACGTCATCGTCGCCACCGTCAAGGACGCGATCCCCGGTGGCAACGTGAAGAAGGGTGACGTCGTCAAGGCGGTCATCGTTCGCACCGTCAAGGAGCGCCGCCGTCCGGACGGCTCGTACATCCGCTTCGACGAGAACGCCGCCGTCATTCTGAAGAACGACGGCGACCCTCGCGGCACCCGCATCTTCGGCCCGGTCGGGCGCGAGCTGCGCGAGAAGAAGTTCATGAAGATCATCTCGCTGGCTCCGGAGGTGCTGTAAGCATGAAGATCAAGAAGGGCGACCTGGTCCAGGTCATCACCGGTAAGGACAAGGGCAAGCAGGGCAAGGTCATCGCGGCCTACCCCCGCGAGGACCGTGTCCTGGTCGAGGGTGTCAACCGGGTCAAGAAGCACACCAAGGCCGGTCCGACCGCTCGCGGTTCGCAGGCCGGCGGCATCGTCACGACCGAGGCGCCGATCCACGTCTCCAACGTCCAGCTGGTCGTTGAGAAGGACGGCAACAAGGTCGTCACGCGTGTCGGCTACCGCTTCGACGACGAAGGCAACAAGATCCGCGTTGCCAAGCGGACGGGTGAGGACATCTGATGGCTACCACCACCACTCCGCGTCTGAAGCAGAAGTACCGCGAGGAGATCGCGGGCAAGCTGCGTGACGAGTTCAAGTACGAGAACGTCATGCAGATTCCCGGTCTCGTCAAGATCGTGGTCAACATGGGTGTGGGCGACGCCGCCCGCGACTCCAAGCTGATCGAGGGCGCCATCCGCGACCTCACCACGATCACCGGTCAGAAGCCGGCCGTCACCAAGGCCCGTAAGTCCATCGCGCAGTTCAAGCTGCGTGAGGGCCAGCCGATCGGTGCCCACGTCACGCTTCGTGGCGACCGCATGTGGGAGTTCCTGGACCGCACCCTGTCGCTCGCGCTCCCGCGCATCCGCGACTTCCGTGGTCTGTCCCCCAAGCAGTTCGACGGCCGTGGCAACTACACCTTCGGTCTCACGGAGCAGGTCATGTTCCACGAGATCGACCAGGACAAGATCGACCGCGTCCGGGGTATGGACATCACCGTGGTCACCACGGCGACCAACGACGCTGAGGGCCGCGCGCTCCTTCGTCACCTCGGCTTCCCCTTCAAGGAGGCGTGAGCGAGATGGCGAAGAAGGCTCTGATTGCCAAGGCTGCTCGCAAGCCCAAGTTCGGTGTGCGTGGCTACACCCGCTGCCAGCGCTGCGGCCGTCCGCACTCCGTGTACCGCAAGTTCGGCCTGTGCCGCGTGTGCCTTCGTGAGATGGCTCACCGTGGCGAGCTGCCGGGCGTGACCAAGAGCTCCTGGTAATCCCCTTAATAAGGGATTCCGGAGTCTCTCGGTAAGCATCTGGGTGGACAGGGGCCCACCCCCGCATGGCTTAGGCTTGTGGGGTTGGGCGCCTGTCGCGCCCGTACGACTTACTACGCCGTAGGTCCACCGCGCCGCACCCGTCCCGTCTCGGATCGGGGAGAGGGATGGCGCACCAGGAAACCCCGGCGAGAGAGGCCGAAGGCCAATTCATGACCATGACTGATCCGATCGCAGACATGCTTACGCGTCTGCGGAACGCGAACTCGGCGTACCACGACACCGTGGCGATGCCGCACTCGAAGATCAAGTCGCACATCGCGGAGATCCTCCAGCAGGAGGGCTTCATCACGGGCTGGAAGGTCGAGGACGCCGAGGTCGGCAAGAACCTCGTCCTCGAGCTGAAGTTCGGCCCGAACCGTGAGCGCTCCATCGCGGGCATCAAGCGGATCTCCAAGCCCGGTCTCCGGGTGTACGCGAAGTCCACCAACCTGCCGAAGGTGCTCGGCGGCCTCGGCGTGGCGATCATCTCCACGTCCCACGGGCTTCTCACCGACAAGCAGGCCGGCAAGAAGGGCGTAGGCGGAGAAGTCCTCGCCTACGTCTGGTAGCAGAAGGGAACGGAGGAAACAGCTATGTCGCGCATCGGCAAGCTCCCCATCGCGGTTCCCGCCGGCGTGGACGTCACCATCGACGGCCAGACGGTCTCGGTCAAGGGCCCCAAGGGCAGCCTGACCCACACCGTCGTGGCGCCGATCGAGATCGCCAAGGGTGAGGACGGCGTGCTCAACGTCACCCGCCCCAACGACGAGCGTCAGAACAAGGCCCTGCACGGCCTGTCCCGCACGCTGGTGGCGAACATGATCACCGGCGTGACCCAGGGTTACGTGAAGAAGCTCGAAATCAGCGGTGTCGGTTACCGCGTTGTCGCCAAGGGTTCGAACCTGGAGTTCTCCCTCGGTTACAGCCACCCGATCCTGGTCGAGGCGCCCGAGGGCATCACCTTCAAGGTGGAGGCCCCCACCCGCTTCTCGGTCGAGGGCATCGACAAGCAGAAGGTCGGCGAGGTTGCGGCCAACATCCGCAAGCTGCGCAAGCCCGACCCGTACAAGGCCAAGGGCGTCAAGTACGAGGGCGAAGTCATCCGCCGCAAGGTCGGAAAGGCGGGTAAGTAAGCCATGGCATACGGACAGAAGATCCTCAAGGGCGACGCCTACAAGCGCGCCGCGATCAAGCGCCGCCACATCCGGATCCGTAAGCACATCAACGGAACGGCGGAGCGTCCGCGTCTGGTCGTTACCCGCTCGAACCGCCACATCGTGGCCCAGGTGATCGACGACATCAAGGGGCACACCCTCGCGTCGGCGTCCACCCTGGACACCTCGATCCGCGGTGGCGAGGGCGACAAGTCCGCGCAGGCCAAGCAGGTCGGTGCCCTGGTCGCTGAGCGCGCCAAGGCCGCCGGCGTCGAGGCCGTCGTATTCGACCGTGGTGGCAACCAGTACGCCGGGCGCATCGCCGCCCTGGCGGACGCCGCCCGCGAAGCCGGGCTCAAGTTCTGAGCCGCTTCCGTAGCTAGCGGAAAAAGAGAGAGGTAATTCCAATGGCTGGACCCCAGCGCCGCGGTGGCGGTGCCGGTGGCGGCGAGCGGCGGGACCGGAAGGGCCGTGACGGCGGCGCAGCTGCCGCCGAGAAGACCGCTTACGTTGAGCGCGTTGTCGCGATCAACCGTGTCGCCAAGGTTGTGAAGGGTGGTCGTCGCTTCAGCTTCACCGCGCTGGTCGTGGTGGGCGACGGTGACGGCACCGTGGGTGTCGGTTACGGCAAGGCCAAGGAGGTGCCGGCCGCCATCGCCAAGGGTGTTGAGGAGGCCAAGAAGCACTTCTTCAAGGTCCCCCGTATCCAGGGCACCATCCCGCACCCGATCCAGGGTGAGAAGGCTGCCGGCGTCGTGCTGCTCAAGCCCGCGTCGCCCGGTACCGGTGTTATCGCCGGTGGTCCGGTGCGTGCCGTGCTCGAGTGCGCCGGTATCCACGACATCCTGTCGAAGTCGCTCGGCTCCGACAACGCGATCAACATCGTGCACGCGACCGTGGCGGCCCTGAAGGGCCTGCAGCGTCCCGAGGAGGTCGCGGCCCGCCGTGGTCTGCCGCTCGAGGACGTCGCCCCCGCGGCTCTGCTGCGTGCGCGTGCCGGGGCTGGTGCGTAATGGCACAGCTCAAGATCACGCAGACGAAGTCGTACATCGGCAGCAAGCAGAACCACCGTGACACCCTGCGCTCCCTTGGTCTCAAGGGCATCAACACGCAGGTCGTCAAGGAGGACCGCCCCGAGTTCCGCGGCATGGTGCACACCGTCCGCCACCTCGTGACGGTCGAGGAGGTCGACTGATCATGGCGGAGCAGAACCCGCTCAAGATCCACAATCTCCGTCCCGCCCCGGGCGCCAAGACCGCCAAGACCCGTGTTGGTCGTGGTGAGGCGTCGAAGGGTAAGACGGCCGGTCGTGGTACCAAGGGCACGAAGGCCCGTTACCAGGTTCCGGAGCGCTTCGAGGGTGGCCAGATGCCCCTCCACATGCGTCTTCCGAAGCTGAAGGGCTTCAAGAACCCGTTCAAGACCGAGTACCAGGTCGTGAACCTCGACAAGCTGGCGTCGCTGTACCCCGAGGGTGGCGAGGTCACCGTCGAGGGTCTGGTCGCCAAGGGTGCCGTTCGCAAGAACAGCCTCGTCAAGGTTCTCGGCCAGGGCGAGATCTCCGTGGCGCTGCAGGTGACGGTCGACGCCGTCTCCGGCTCCGCCAAGGAGAAGATCACCGCCGCCGGCGGTACCGTCACCGAGCTCGTCTGAACGAATCAGGCGTCTCGATGACTTGAGCGATCCCGACCGGGGATACCCCACAAATGGGGTATCCCCGGTTGGTCGTTCCAAGGGGGGCGGTCTCGCCGGTAAGGTGGCCTGCACTGCCCACTTCTACTTAGTGCTTCTTGTGAGGCACTCTGAGCGGCAGTTGACCGTTAGCTAAGTCGTCCTATTAGTCGAACCTCAAGACCGTCACCCTTGACGCAGTTGCGCGGGGGTCGCAGGAGGCACCGTGCTCACCGCGTTCGCCCGGGCGTTCAAGACGCCCGACCTGCGCAAGAAGCTGCTCTTCACGCTCGGCATCGTCGTGGTGTACCGGGTCGGTACGCACATCCCGATCCCCGGCGTCGACTACAGGGCCGTTCAGGTCTGCGTCGACCAGGCGAGCACCAACCAGGGCATCTTCGGCCTGGTCAACATGTTCAGTGGCGGCGCGCTGCTGCAGATCACGATCTTCGCGCTCGGGATCATGCCGTACATCACGGCGAGCATCATCCTGCAGCTGCTGACCGTCGTGATCCCGCGACTGGAAGCCCTGAAGAAGGAGGGACAGGCCGGCACGGCGAAGATCACGCAGTACACGCGTTATCTGACCGTGGCGCTCGCCATCCTGCAGGGCACCGGCCTGGTGGCCACCGCCCGCAGTGGCTCACTGTTCCCGAACTGCCAGGTGGCCGGCCAGATCGTCCCGGACCGCTCGATCTTCACCACCATCACGATGGTCATCACCATGACCGCCGGTACGGCCGTCGTCATGTGGCTCGGCGAACTCATCACCGACCGCGGTATCGGCAACGGCATGTCGATCCTGATGTTCATCTCGATCGCCGCGACCTTCCCGGCCGCTCTGTGGGCCATCAAGCAGCAGGGCACCCTGGCCGACGGCTGGATCGAGTTCGGCACGGTCATCCTGGTCGGCCTGGTGATGGTCGGCCTGGTGGTCTTCGTCGAGCAGGCTCAGCGCCGTATCCCCGTGCAGTACGCCAAGCGCATGATCGGCCGCCGTTCCTACGGCGGTACGTCTACGTACATCCCGCTCAAGGTGAACCAGGCGGGTGTGATTCCCGTCATCTTCGCGTCGTCGCTGCTCTACATCCCCGCATTGATCGTCCAGTTCACGAATTCGGATTCTGGATGGTCGACCTGGATCCAGCAGAACCTGGCGAAGACGTCGGCGCCGGTTCACATCGCTCTCTACTTCTTCCTGATTGTCTTCTTCGCGTTCTTCTACGTGGCGATCTCGTTCAACCCCGAGGAAGTCGCGGACAACATGAAGAAGTATGGTGGCTTCATCCCGGGCATCCGGGCTGGCCGACCGACCGCTGAGTACCTTTCCTACGTGCTCAACCGGATCACCTGGCCGGGCTCGCTGTACTTGGGCCTGATCGCTCTCGTGCCAACGATGGCGTTGGCTGGTTTTGGGGCAGACCAAAACTTCCCGTTCGGCGGGACCAGCATCCTGATCATCGTGGGTGTCGGTCTTGAGACGGTGAAGCAGATCGAGAGCCAGCTCCAGCAGCGCAATTACGAAGGGTTCCTCCGCTGATGCGAATCGTCCTCGTCGGGCCGCCGGGTGCCGGAAAGGGAACGCAGGCCGCGTTCCTGGCCAAGAACCTGTCGATCCCGCACATCTCCACGGGCGACCTGTTCCGAGCCAACATCAGCCAGCAGACGGAGCTCGGGAAGCTCGCGAAGTCCTACATGGACGCGGGCAACCTGGTGCCGGACGAGGTCACCATCGGGATGGCCAAGGACCGCATGGAGAAGCCGGACGCCAAGAACGGCTTCCTGCTGGACGGCTTTCCGCGCAATGTGTCCCAGGCCGAGGCGCTCGACGAGATGCTGCAGTCCGAGGGCATGAAGCTGGACGCGGTGCTCGACCTCGAGGTCCCCGAGGAAGAGGTCGTCAAGCGGATCGCCGGGCGCCGGATCTGCCGCAAGGACTCCAGCCACGTCTTCCACGTCACATACAGCCAGCCGAAGAAGGAAGGCGTCTGCGACGTCTGCGGCGGCGAGCTGTACCAGCGGGACGACGACTCGGAGGAGACCGTCCGCAAGCGGCTGGAGGTCTACCACACGCAGACCGAGCCGATCATCGACTACTACAAGGCGCAGGGGCTGGTCGTGACCATCTCCGCGCTCGGCAAGGTCGAGGAGGTCACGGCTCGCGCCATGGAGGCGCTGAAGCGTGATGAGGACGGCCAGTAGAACCGCTCCACGTGTGTACGCAGACGCCCGGCCGGGGTTTCCCGGCCGGGCGTCCGGCGTGAGTGGCCGGCTGGGCTCGGCGGGTATGCGGCCGCCCGGCGGCCGTGGCTCATACGAGGCCTCGGCCGCTTCGCCGTAGGCCTGGACGTACGCGTATCCTGGATCGCCGCGATACCAGTGGCCAGGAGGGCGCAACCAATCATGGTGCAGATCAAGAACCCCGAGCAGATCGCCAAGATGCGTGAGGCGGGGCTGGTCGTCGCCGCCATTCACGCGGCCACGCGTGAGGTCGCGGTGCCCGGGGCCAGCACCAGGGATCTGGACGAGGTCGCCCGCAAGGTGCTCGCCGAGAACGGCGCCAAGTCGAACTTCCTCGGCTACGGCGGTTTCCCCGCGACGATCTGCACCTCCGTGAACGACGTCGTCGTCCACGGCATCCCGTCCGAGGACGTCGTCCTCAAGGACGGGGACATCATCTCCATCGACTGCGGTGCCATCATCGACGGCTGGCACGGCGACGCCGCCTACACCGCGTTCGTGGGTTCCGGTCACGCTCCGGAGCTGATCGAGCTCTCCCGGGTGACCGAGGAGTCGATGTGGGCCGGCATCGCGGCGATGAAGCAGGGCAACCGGCTCGTCGACGTCTCCCGTGCCATCGAGACGTACATCCGGCGCCAGCCGAAGCCGGGCGGCGGCCGCTACGGGATCATCGAGGACTACGGCGGTCATGGCATCGGCACCGAGATGCACATGGACCCGCACCTGCTGAACTACGTCGAGAAGCGCCGCGGCAAGGGCCCGAAGCTGGTCCCCGGCTTCTGCCTCGCGATCGAGCCGATGGTGTCGCTGGGTACGCCGAAGACGGAGGTCCTGTCGGACGACTGGACCGTCATCACCACGGACGGGACCTGGTCCTCGCACTGGGAGCACTCGGTCGCGCTGACCGAAGAGGGGCCCCTGGTGCTCACCGCTCCCGACGGCGGCAAGGCGAAGCTGGCGGAGCACGGGATCGTCGCGGCTCCGGATCCGCTGGCCTGAGTCCGCCTTACGGCGCTCCTGACGGCGTACCCTCCCGGCGCTTAACGATCTGCCTGTCTGGGCACACTTCCCCGATTCGTCTTTCCGGATGCGCTGACGTAGACTGACTCGTCGGCTCTCGTGTACCCGCATGTCCGCATGCACTCGCAGGCGGTGTGAAAGTTTCGCGAGAGCTGATCAAGGTAGTCGATTCCGAAGGGCGAAGCGTGGCCAAGAAGCAAGGTGCCATCGAGATCGAGGGCACTGTCGTCGAGTCTCTGCCGAACGCCATGTTCAAGGTCGAGCTCCAGAACGGCCACCAGGTCCTGGCACACATCAGCGGCAAGATGCGTATGCACTACATCCGCATCCTCCCTGACGACCGGGTCGTGGTGGAGCTGTCTCCGTACGACCTCACGCGTGGCCGGATCGTCTACCGGTACAAGTAGATCTTGCCCGCGCCCCGGGCTCCCCGGGGTGATGGCACTGACCCGGAGAACCTCACCAATGAAGGTCAAGCCGAGCGTCAAGAAGATCTGCGACAAGTGCAGGGTGATCCGCCGTCACGGTCGGGTCATGGTCATTTGCGAGAACCCGCGCCACAAGCAGCGCCAGGGCTGATCGCAAGACCGCTCCATCTGCATTCGCAGTACTTCGCGCGACGCGAGCTGAATATGTTCATACGCAGGATCCAGGCGTTCGCCTGACACCCCCGGTTCGGAGGCCGGGGACCCAGTTCGTACCTGGTACGGCGGCTGGGATCCGATTCTGCGGAAGACCTCCGAAGATCACCAGGAGCCATTGAATGGCACGCGTTTCCGGTGTTGACATCCCGCGCGAAAAGCGCGTGGAGGTCGCCCTGACCTACGTGTTCGGCATCGGCCGGACCCTCTCGAAGGCGACGCTGGCTGCGACCGGCGTCGACCCGAACACCCGCGTTCGCGACCTCTCCGAGGAGCAGCTCGTCGCGATTCGTGAGTACGTCGACAACAACATCAGGACCGAGGGTGACCTCCGTCGCGAGATCCAGGCCGACATCCGCCGCAAGGTCGAGATCGGTTGCTACCAGGGTCTGCGTCACCGCCGCGGCCTGCCCGTCCGCGGTCAGCGCACCAGCACCAACGCCCGCACCCGCAAGGGCCCGCGTCGCGCCATCGCCGGCAAGAAGAAGCCGGGCAAGAAGTAGTCCGCAGCGGACAACGCTTCATCAGCGGTCTTCGCTGTAGGACCGACCACCTCCCCGTAGGAGTTTGTAGATGCCCCCCAAGGGACGTCAGGGCGCTGCCAAGAAGGTGCGCCGCAAGGAAAAGAAGAACGTCGCTCACGGCCACGCGCACATCAAGAGCACGTTCAACAACACGATCGTCTCCATCACGGACCCGTCCGGCAACGTGATCTCCTGGGCCTCCGCCGGCCACGTCGGCTTCAAGGGCTCCCGGAAGTCCACGCCGTTCGCCGCGCAGATGGCCGCCGAGTCGGCTGCCCGCCGCGCTCAGGAGCACGGCATGCGCAAGGTCGACGTGTTCGTGAAGGGTCCGGGTTCGGGTCGTGAGACCGCGATCCGCTCCCTGCAGGCCACGGGCCTCGAGGTCGGCTCCATCCAGGACGTCACCCCGACCCCGCACAACGGCTGCCGTCCGCCGAAGCGCCGCCGCGTCTGACGCACGGCTGCTCGGTCTGAGGTATTTCGGGCGGTACGGCTCTTCGGGGCTGTATCGCCCGTACCCTTGCAATACATCAGGGCGTCAAATAGCGGGCGCCCCTGACAGAAGGAACGCAACATGCTGATCGCTCAGCGTCCCTCGTTGACCGAAGAGGTCGTCGACGAGTTCCGCTCCCGGTTCGTGATCGAGCCGCTGGAGCCGGGCTTCGGTTACACCCTCGGCAACTCCCTGCGCCGGACCCTCCTGTCCTCGATCCCGGGTGCGGCGGTCACGTCCATCCGTATCGACGGCGTGCTGCACGAGTTCACCACCGTGCCGGGCGTCAAGGAGGACGTCACCGACCTGATCCTCAACATCAAGCAGCTGGTCGTCTCCTCGGAGCACGACGAGCCGGTCGTGATGTACCTGCGCAAGCAGGGCCCGGGTCTGGTCACCGCCGCCGACATCGCGCCCCCGGCCGGTGTCGAGGTGCACAACCCCGACCTCGTCCTCGCCACGCTCAACGGCAAGGGCAAGCTGGAGATGGAGCTCACGGTCGAGCGTGGCCGCGGTTATGTCTCCGCCGTGCAGAACAAGCAGGTGGGCCAGGAGATCGGCCGTATCCCGGTCGACTCCATCTACTCGCCGGTGCTGAAGGTCACGTACAAGGTCGAGGCCACGCGTGTCGAGCAGCGCACCGACTTCGACAAGCTGATCGTCGACGTCGAGACCAAGCAGGCGATGCGTCCGCGTGACGCCATGGCCTCCGCCGGTAAGACGCTGGTCGAGCTGTTCGGTCTCGCCCGCGAGCTGAACATCGACGCCGAGGGCATCGACATGGGCCCGTCCCCCACGGACGCCGCCCTTGCCGCCGATCTGGCGCTGCCGATCGAGGAGCTGGAGCTCACCGTTCGGTCGTACAACTGCCTCAAGCGCGAGGGCATCCACTCCGTGGGTGAGCTCGTGGCTCGTTCCGAGGCCGACCTCCTCGACATTCGCAACTTCGGTGCGAAGTCCATCGACGAGGTCAAGGCGAAGCTGGCGGGTATGGGCCTGGCGCTCAAGGACTCCCCGCCCGGATTCGACCCCACGGCCGCTGCCGACGCCTTCGGCGCCGACGACGACGCGGACGCGGGTTTCGTGGAGACCGAGCAGTACTGATCGGTCGTTGCCGGTGAGCATCCGCTCATCGGGTTCCTGACCCCGGTACCTGACACGGCCGGGGCAGACACACAGGAGAAGAACAATGCCGAAGCCCACCAAGGGTGCCCGTCTGGGCGGCAGTGCCGCGCACGAGAAGCTGCTTCTCGCGAACCTCGCGAAGGCGCTCTTCGAGCACGGCCGTATCACCACCACCGAGGCGAAGGCCCGCCGTCTGCGGCCGTACGCCGAGCGTCTGGTGACCAAGGCGAAGAAGGGCGACCTTCACAACCGCCGTCAGGTGCTCCAGGTCATCACGGACAAGAGCGTCGTCCACACGCTCTTCACCGAGATCGGCCCGCGCTACGAGAACCGTCCGGGTGGCTACACCCGCATCACCAAGATCGGTAACCGCCGTGGCGACAACGCGCCCATGGCTGTCATCGAGCTGGTCGAGGCGCTGACGGTCGCTCAGGAGGCGACGGGTGAGGCCGAGGCCGCGACGAAGCGCGCTGCCAAGGACGCCGAGGTCTCTGAGGCCAAGGTCGACACGACCAAGGCCGACGAGGGCTCCGCCGAGGAGAGCAAGGACGCGTAAGCGTCTGCGGGGTGCTGGTCGGTTTGCGGCTGCGGGTTTGTCGTGGTTGCTCGCGCAGTTCCCCGCGCCCCTGAAGGGGCGCGTCAGCGGGTCCGTTCCTTTCGAGGGGCGGGCCCGCTTTTGTGTACTTGAGAGGATCCTGGGGTGAGTGACGAAGTACAGCCCGACCACGTACGTATCCGCCTCGATCTGTCCTACGACGGGACCGAGTTCTCCGGGTGGGCCAAGCAGGCCGGGGGGCGGCGGACCGTGCAGGGGGAGATCGAGGACGCGCTGCGGACTGTCACACGGTCCGGGGGCACCACGTACGAGCTGACCGTGGCCGGGCGGACCGATGCCGGGGTGCATGCGCGGGGGCAGGTCGCGCATGTCGATCTGCCGCGGGAGGTGTGGGCCGAGCACAGCGGGAAGTTGCTCAAGCGGCTCGCCGGGCGGCTGCCCAAGGACGTGCGGGTGTGGGCCCTCAGGGAGGCGCCCGGCGGCTTCAACGCGCGGTTCTCGGCGATCTGGCGGCGCTACGCCTATCGCGTCACCGACAATCCCGGCGGCGTCGACCCGCTGCTGCGCGGTCACGTCCTCTGGCACGACTGGCCGCTCGACGTCGACGCCATGAACGAGGCTGCCCAACGGCTGCTCGGTGAGCACGACTTCGCCGCCTACTGCAAGAAGCGGGAGGGCGCCACCACCATCCGTACGCTGCAGGAGCTGAGTCTGGTGCGGGGGGACGACGGGATCGTCACCGCCACCGTGCGCGCCGACGCCTTCTGCCACAACATGGTGCGCTCGCTCATCGGGGCGCTGCTGTTCGTGGGGGACGGGCACCGGCCCGCCGACTGGCCCGGCAAGGTGCTCGCCGCGGGCGTCAGGGACTCTGCCGTGCATGTCGTACGGCCGCATGGGCTGACCCTCGAAGAGGTCGGGTACCCCGCCGACGAGTTGCTCGCGGCGCGGAACAAGGAGGCGCGGAACAAGCGGTCGTTGCCCGGGCCGGCCGGCTGCTGCTGAGCGGGGCCGGGGCCTCAGCCGTTCGCCCAGCTCCTCAGGAGATCGCCTAGGGCGTCCGCGGTCTCGTCGGAGTCGGGGCCGTCGTCCCGGGCGTCGGGGGCCAGTTCCACGTGCAGGAAGCCGGCGTGCCGGCGCTCGGCGGACATGCCCTGGACGTTCGTGGTGCCCTCCAGCGGGCAGCGTGCCGACCAGCCCCGGCAGACCCGCAGCCCGTCGGCCTCCAGTCGGTCGGCCAGCGCCGTTGCCTCGCGGGACGTGCTCTGGGCCGAGCCGCCGGAGACGACGGCCTCGTAGGGGCGGTCGTCCGACTCGCCGAAGCCGTGGAGCTGGAGACCGGGCACCCCGCGCTTCTGCAGTTCGACGACGATGGTGTGGAAGGCGCTGTCCTCGCGGTGGGCGACGTCCGCGGCGTCCGTGCGGCCGGCGCGGCGGTGGGCGCCGGCCACCACCAGGGAGCCCGAGGGGGTGTTCTCAAGGAGCCGGACGCCGAGTGCCTCGGTGTCGCGGTCGGACACCGGGTGCGGCACCTGTACGTTCCAGCGCACCGCGGAGTCCGCGGTCAGATAGAGGCGGCCCCAGCGAGCGGCCTCGCCGTTCGGTCGTAGGGCGGCGATCTCGTCGTAGCGGCGGCCGGAGTCGGTGTCGGTGAGGCGGGTGACGCCGAGGCCGAGCGGGGCGAGCAGCCGTTCCGCCTCCGCCGCGTCGCCGTCCAGGAGGCGCGCGACGCCGCGTGCCAGTTCCTCCAGCCGGCTCTCGCCGGGCGGGGTGTACGGGTCGTCGGGCGCGAAGTCGGCCGTGTACGTGAGGATCCGGCTGCGGAGGTCCACGAGCTCCCGAGCCTGCGGAACCGAGTGTTCCGACCCGTCGGGTGATGCCGTGTCACAACCGGCCAACGCCAGAATCAAAACCGTTTGAGCAAGAATGCGAGCGAAACGTGACTGTCTTGTGACGCGAGAGACCGGTTGGGTTGTGAGGCGCGTGTGAATATGTCGCGGTGACATTTCGTAAGTCTCTCCGTATAGGTCGCTCTCTGGCGGTTCTGGGGGCTGTGGCCGGTCTGGTCGCCGCTTGTACCTCCGGGCCGTCCGGGTCTCAGCTGAAGCCTGGTGGACGCTCGTTCACCGTCGCCGCCGCGGGTGATGTGCTCATCCACCCCGAGTTGGTCGAACAGGCGGCCAAGGACGCCAAGAAGACCGGTGAGGGACAGGCCGGGCTGGACTTCGGGCCGCTCATGGCCGGGGTGAAGCCGGTCATCAGCAAGGCCGATCTGGCCATCTGTCACATGGAGACGCCGGTCGGCACGCCCAAGGGCCCCTTCGAGGGATACCCGGAGTTTCTCGTTCCACCGCAGATCCTCACGACCCTCAAGGACGTGGGCTACGACACCTGCTCGACGGCCTCCAATCACACCTACGACCACGGCCTGGGGGCCGTGAAGCGCACCCTGGACGCGATGGACAAGGCGGGCCTCGGTCACACCGGTTCCGCGCGTACGCCCGAGGAAGCAGAGCAGATCAACATCCGGGACGTCAACGGCGTCAAGGTCGCCCATCTCGCCTTCTCCTGGGAGTCCTTCCTCAACCCCACGCCCGAGAAGGAGCGTTGGGCCTTCAACCGGATCGGCATCGACGCCATCAGGAAGGCCGAGGCGCGGGCCCGCAAGAAGGGCGCCGAGGTGGTGATCCTCTCGGTCCACTGGGGCCTGGAGCACTACAACGAGCCGAGCGTCCCGCAGCTGCAGCTGGCGGAGCGGATCACCAAGGAGACCGGGATCAACCTGGTGATCGGCCACCACGCCCATGTGGTGCAGCCCATCCAGAAGCTCAACGGCACCTGGATCGCCTACGGCCTGGGCAACCAGGTGGCCCGGCACTCCTCGCCGAGCGGGCTCACCGAGGAGGGCGCGATCGGCTGGTTCGAGTTCAAGGAGACGGCCGACGGCTGGGACGTCGGCGCCCGCTACCGGACCACCCTGGTCGACATCCCGCCGGAGCTGGAGGCCGGGGAGAAGGCGCCCGAGGGTGCGGTCGTGGACCACCGGCTGAGGGATGTTCAGCAGATGCTCGACCACCCCGGCGACTTGTCGGAGGACCGGCTCGCCCGGTACCAGCTCGCCGCCGACCGCACCCGCGGCTTCCTCTACAACCGGGGCGCCCCGGGCGGCGACGGTCTTGAGCAGCTGTCTTTGGGGACGTGACGAGCGACACAGACAGTGTTGCCCGTCGGAACCCAACCCCGGCGCGTGCCAACAGTCTTTTAAAGGGACGGCGTCTCATGCCCGCGTCAGCGGTGGCTCCTGCGAGCGCCTGTGTAGTGAAGAGGCGAAGGAAACCACCGGTGACTTCAACCCAAGGCGCGCCGCGTCCCGGACGGGGCGGGCGGCGACGCTTGCGCAGACGCGCGGACATGCCGCTCCTGGGCGGCATACGACCGCCGATCGCGCTGCTGTGCCTGCTGATCCTGGCCCTGGCCGCACTGACCGCCAAGGTGCTCGGCCCCGCGGGCGAGCCTGCCGTGCCGAAGGCGGTACTGGGCTCCCAGCAGCACTTCGCGCAGGACGGCGCCATCGCACTACGCGCGTCGATCGACGAGCGGGTCACCGACCTGAACCGCACGGCGGCCGCGCTGAACGCGGGGAAGCCCGCGGACCCGGAGCGGGTGCTTTCGGATCTGAGCAACACGTACCAGAAGTGGACCGGCACCACGGTGCTGGACCTGGAGAGCGGGAAGGTGCTCGCCGCCAGGGGTGAAACGATTCCTCTCGCCTGGCTGGACAAGGACGTCCTCACCGGTGAGCACGCCCTGACGCCCCGCATGGTGCGCCTGGAGACCGGTGACGTACGGCTGATGACGATGGCCCTCCTCGACTGGAAGGACCGTCCGCAGCAGCTGCTGATCGCCTCCAACAGCCTCTCCGTGCCCGCCATCAACCTGGGCCCGTTCCGCGCGATGGCGGTCGTGGCCCGGGGCGGCGAGGTCCTCGCCACGGCCGGCTTCGAGCAGGCCGAGGCGCTCAACTCGGACGCGGAGCGCAAAGAACTCTCCTTCCTGTCGAAGCAGATGACCCGGCTGTCCGAGCGGGCGGCGAAGGAGACCGAGGCGGACCCGGTCAGCGCGCGCGAGCCCGGCTCCCGCGGCTACCCGGGCGTCAGCGGGACCCTGCTCGGCAACTCCTACAACGGCCGTATCGCCACCGCCGGATACGCCTCCCTCGCCTCCGCCGACCCGGAGCAGCGCCACAGCGTCGGCGCGGGCCTCGGCCTGACCGTCGTGGCCATGCTGCCCGTGGTGCAGGAACACGCCGTCGGGCAGGAGCGGGAGCTGTACGGACTGGTGGCGGCCGGAGTCCTGGTGGTGTTCGGGCTGCTTGCGGCGGCCCTGCTGTGGATGGCGGTGCAGCGGCCCCTGCTGGCGCTCTTCCTGGAGTCCCGCCGGCTCGCCCGCGGCGACCTCACCCGCCCCGTCGCCGTGCCCCGCTGGGGCGAGGCCGCCCGTGTGGGCGCCGCCCTGGAACGGCTGCGCGGGCAGCTGTCCGGCGGGGGAGCGCAGCCCCGCTCCGGCGAGGGCGGTGGCCGCAGGGCCCGGCTCGGGCTGCGGGTGCCGCTGGCGCTGACCGCCGTACTGCTGTTGCTGTGGTGCGTGCCCGTCGGTCTGCTGCTCAACCGCACGGATGCCTCGGTGAGCGTGCCCAGCACCATGGTCAACGACCAGCGCGACCGCACCGACCTCGTCGCCGACCGGGTCCGCCGGGCCCTCAACGAGGCCCAGGCCGACCTGGTCTCCATCACCCGGCTGATCGACGTGGACGAGCCCGACGCCACAACCGGCGTGCTCGACGACGCCCTGCGCAAGCACACCCGCTACGGCTCCCTGTACGTCGTCGACCGGGGCGGCGACATGGTCGCCCGCGCCGGGGACGAGCCGCACGCCGACTGGAGTGAGGAAGAGGGGGGCGACTCGCTCATCCGGGTGTCCGGCGAGGGCGGCAAGAAGCCGGTGATCCAGGCCGGGGCCGCCGTACCGGACCACAAGGGCATGACCCTGGTCGGCGAGGTACGGGTGGAGTTCCTCAACTCGCTCCTGGTCCGGCCCGGCCTCGGCGAGGTCCGCGTGGTCGACACCAAGGCCAGGACCATCGCCGGCAGCGACGGCTTCCTCGCCTTCGAGAACCTGCCGCGCGAGTCGCTCTCCGACCTCGTGCGGGCGGGCGGCGTCCACGTCGGCGCGGGTCCGGTGGAGAACGGGCTGCTCATCCGTGAGGGGCGCTCGGTCACGGTCGCCGCCGCGGCGCCCTTCTCCGGCGGCGGTGTGGCGGCCGACGTCGGCTGGACCGTGGTCAGCTGGCAGAACGCCAAGCACTTCGAGATCGCCCCGTACGAGCGCGAGGACCGCAGCGTGCTCGCCGGGATGCTCGGGCTCGCGCTGATCGTGGTCTGCCTGGGCTGGATCCACCTGGTCGTGGTCCGGCCGCTGCGCGCCCTCGCGAGCAGCGCCGAGAAGCTGGCCGACGGCGACCTCAAGACCGTGCTGTACCCCCGCTATCACGACGAGGTGGGGGCCGTCGTCCGCAGCCTCGAACTGGTCCGGCAGCAGTTGCAGGCCCGCAGGCAGAACCAGGCGCGCCTAAGTGCCGAGCCCCGGCTCGGCGCCGGAGGAAGGTGACCGGCCGTGCTCTACCTCTACTTCGTGCTGCTGATCGGCGGGGTGTTCCTGCTGATCGCCGGCATCATCGAACAGCGCAGGCACTACGCCGCCCTGCACACCATCCCCTCCCGGGTGCTGGTCAACGGCATCCGCGGCAAGTCCTCCATCACCCGGCTGTGCGCGGGTGCCCTGCGCGGCGGTGACCTGGTCACCGTCGCCAAGACGACGGGCACCGCCGCGCGCTTCATCCACCCGGACGCGACGGAGGAGCCGGTCTACCGCAAGTTCGGCATCGCCAACGTGGTCGAGCAGATCGGCATCGTCCGCCGGGCCGCCACCTACCGTCCCGACGCCCTCGTCATCGAGTGCATGGCGGTCATGCCGGCCCTCCAGGAGGTCAACCAGAGCAAGCTGATCCGCTCGACGATCGGCGTGCTGTGCAACGTCCGTGAGGACCATCTCGCCGAGATGGGCCCGACCCTGGACGACGTGGCCCGCTCGCTGTGCCGCTCGATGCCGGAGGACGGCATCTGCGTCACCGCGGAGAAGGAGCGCTTCCACATCCTCCAGGAGGAGGCGGACGCCCGTAACTGCAAGCTGGTCTACGCCGATCCGGAGACGGTCACCGACGAGGAGCTGCGCGGCTTCAGCTGGTTCACCTTCAAGGAGAACGTCGCCATCGCGCTGGTCGTGGCGGAGCTGCTCGGCGTCGAGCGCAAGGTCGCGCTGCAGGGCATGTACGACGCCCCGCCGGACCCGGGCGTGCTGTCCGTGGAAAAGTACGTCGCCCCCGACGGCAAGCGGCTCGCCTTCGCCAACGTGTTCGCGGCGAACGACCCCGAGTCGACGCTGATGAACATCAACCAGCTGCTCGACCTCGGCGCGATCCGCCGCCCGCTGAACGTCGTGATCAACTGCCGCCCGGACCGGGTGGAGCGCAACGGGCAGATGGGCGAGATCATCCCCGACCTGCAACCGGACAACGTCTTCGTCATCGGCCACCCCTCCAAGAGCGCCATCGACGCCATCCCCGCGGACTGGCGCGACCGTGCGGTCGACCTGGGCGGTGAGCGCCGCGCGGCGGACGAGTTCATGCCGACCCTGCTCGGCCGGATGTCCGACGGCTCCTCCCTGGTCGCCATCGGCAACATCCACGGACAGGGCGAGGAACTCCTCGAATACCTGGCCGAGCTCCCCGCCGACGAGAGCGACGCGGACGAGCCCGGGCAGCCGGCCGCCGCCGCACCGCACCAGCCGCAGCGCCTGGACCCCTACGCCTCGTACCCCACGGCCTACGAGGAGCGGTACCAGGCCTCGCAGACCCAGGAGATCCCGGTGATCACCATCCCGGGGCCGCCGTCGGGGCGGTACGCCGAGGCGCCGGGGGCGTATGCCTCGGCCGCGCCGGGCGGGGAGCACCGGGCGCAGTCGTACGGCCAGGGGCAGTACCACGGGGAGAGCGGGCAGTACGGCCAGGGCCTGCCGCACGGCGGAGGGCCGTCGTACGCCTCCGGCGGGCCCCAGGGCTCGGGGCAGGAGCCGTACGAGGGCGGGCACCCGGAGGTCTCGGCATGGTTCCGCACCGCGCGTCAGCCGTCGCCCGGGCCCGGTCAGGGCCAGGGGCAGGGCCCGGGTCCGGAGCAGCCGTACGGCGACGATCCCTTCCGCCGGCCGGCGGACGACGACGGAGGTGGACACCCGCCGCGCGCCTGACACCCGTCCCGCGCCCGGCGCCGACCGTGTGCCCGCTCCGCCCCTGAACCCGCATCCCCTCGTCCGGAGACCCCGTTGACCACCGCCGCCCTGACCCCCGAGATGGCTGCCCTCGGCATTGCCATAGGCCTGTTCTTCTCGCTGCTCTGCTATCTCACGACCAATCTGTCGCCCGGCGGCATGATCACCCCCGGCTGGCTCGCGCTCACCCTCATCGAGGACCTCCAGCGCGCGGCCATGGTGGTGGGCGTCACCGCCCTGACCTATGGCGGCACCAAGATCATGCAGCGGCTGGTGATCCTGTACGGCAAGCGGCTGTTCGCCGCGGTGGTGCTGCTGGGCGTGCTGTTGCAGGCCACGGTGATGATCGTGCTCTCGCTCGAATTCCCGCTGCTGTACGGCAACCAGACGCTCGGCTTCATCGTGCCGGGCCTGATCGCCTACCAGATGGTGCGCCAGCCCAAGGGGGCCACGCTGCTGGCCACCGGCACCGTCTCCCTCATGGCCTACATCGTCGTCGCCGCCGGCCTGCTGCTCGGCGTCATGCCGACCGTCTGAGAACCGAGGAGCACACAACGATGGCAGGGAAGAAGAAGTCGCGGCCCGTCGTCACGGGCCTGGTACTGCTGGCGCTCGTCGGCACCTCCGGCTACCTCACGGTGGAACTGCGGGGGCAGGACGAACAGGGCGTCACCGAGGTGCGCAACGTCGGCGTCCTGGAGGGCGGCCGCAGCACCGCCGCCTCCACGGACACCGGGAAGCAGACCTGGTCCCGGCTGGAGAACCCGGCGCGCTCCGTGCTGCGCGGGTCCGACGGCCAGATCAAGGCCGTCTTCACGGACGGCGCGCGCACCGCGACCCTGACCGGGCCGGCCCGCACCTTCCAGGAGCCGGCCTCGACCGCGTCCAAGGTCAGCACCACGGACTGGGTGCGGTTGATGCCGGAGCCGTGGGCCAAGGGCGCGGAGCGGAAGAAGTGGTTCAAGGACTGGTACGCCGAGTTCAAGGACAGCAAGAAGGACGACATCTTCGCGTTCGCCTTCCAGTACGTGGCGGGCGCACCGGTGAAGAAGGACGCGCAGGGCACCGTCTACGCCGGTGACGCGAACTTCGGTCCGCTGAACACGACCGGGGCCGAGGGCGGGGACCTGCGCCTGGAGCAGTCCGACTTCTACGACTACCTCGGGGTGCAGTACCCGTTCCGGGACGGCGTCGTCGGGCAGCCGGAGGGCGCCAAGGCCCGCTCGATCGACTGCTCGGGCTTCATGCGCATGGTGCTGGGCTACCGGGCCCGCTACCCCCTGATGTCCTCGGACACCTCCGGCGACGGACTGCCCCGTACCGCCAACGGCATGGCCCGCTCCAAGGCGGGCGTCGACATCCTGCCGCTCGCCGGGATCTCGGCGAAGGACCGGCCCTCGGCCATCGACCAGCTCCAGCCGGGCGACCTCGTCTTCTTCAAGCTCGACACCCGCACCGGCGAGCGACTCGACCACGTCGGCATGGTCCTCGGCCATGACACCGAGGGGCATCTGATCTTCGTGTCGAGCCGCGAGGAGGTCAATGGGCCGACCATCGGCGACGTCGGCGGAGTGTCCCGGCTCGACGGCAACGGGTACTACGCGAAGACGCTGCGCAGCGCGAAGCGGTTGTGAGCGGGCGGCCGGCGGCGGACGAGTCGCCGGCCGCTCCTGCTACTCGGCGGCTGCCGACGCCTGTGCCTCGCCCCGCCTGCGGATCTGGCGGAACGTGAACTCGGCCAGGTCGTCGCCGGTTTGGAACGCCTTGGTGTCCTTGTCCGTCATGTCCCGGCCGTTGGTGAAGCCGGTGATGGTGAAGTAGGCGTAGCGGCCGTAGGAGTTGGAGGTCGAGCGGCAGACGGACGAGGTGCAGAAGTCCGCGACGCCCTTGCCCGAGAGGGACCTGACGATGTCCTTCTTGGTGTTGACCTGGCCCTTGACCTTGGCGGCCTGCGCCTCGGAGTCGAAGACGGCGACCCCGACCGTCACCGCGATGCCGTCCCTGATGTAGGAGACGCGCAGGAAGCGGGTGCAGCCGCCCGTGGTGAGGATCTTCGGGAGACCGCCCTTGGTGACCGCGGAGCAGTTCTTCGTGTCGTCCGTCGGGCCCTTCTTGTACACCGTCTCGCCCATGGTCAGCTGTGTGCCCGGGAAGAGGATCTGGGCGCCGAGCGGGGCGGTGTCCTTGCTCTTGCTGGAGATGAAGTCCTTCGGGTCCAGCGGCGGCGGAGCACTCGTCGGCTCGAACGACGGCGCCGAGGCGGACTCGCCCGGCAGATCCGCCGTGGCGGGCAGGTTCGAAGTCGGCTTGCCTGCCGTCGAGTTGCCGTCGTTCGCCGACACCACGGCCACGGCGACGGCTGCACCGATGGCGACGGTGGCCAGCGCGCCCCCGCCGATGAACAGCAGCCGGCGCCGCTTGTTGCGGCTCTCGGACGCCTCGGCGAGCGCGGCCCAGTCCGGGGTCCCGTCGGCGCCGTCGTTCCACGGCTGCTGGGAATGCGGTTTCCAGGGATCCCACTGGGACTGGGGTCCCCCCTGCTGCCCATAGCTCATGGGCCGCATCTTAGACGGAGCCGGGGTGTGCCGGTCCGCCCCAAGAGGCGCACAGGCACCTAGCGTTCACATGGTGAGCGAGCACAAAAGCGACATCTCCGGGTGGTTGGTACGACGCGCCACGTGGCATCTGTGGGCGGCGCTCGGGGCCGTACTGGTCGCCCTCGCGGTGCGTACGGCGCGGGTGACCTCGGACGGCGGGATGGACAACGCGATCGTCGTGCGGGCGGCGCGGGTCTGGCTGGCCGGGGGTTCGCCGTATGACGACTCCCACTTCCTCTATCTGCCGAGCGCGGTGCTGGCGGCGGCTCCGCAGGCGCTGGTGCCGCGGTGGGCGCTGAGTGTGCTGGTGCCGGTGGCGGTGACCGGATGTCTGGTGGCCGGCTGGGTGTGCGCGCTACGGCTGCACGGTGTCGGTCTGCGCAGCCGCTTCGCGGCCCTCGGCCTGATCGGCCTCGCGGCCGGATTCGCGCCGTTCGCCCATCTCGTCCTGCTGGGCAACTGGACGGCGACGGCCGCGCTCGCTCTGCCGTTCGGCTTGTTGCTGGCCGGACGGGGGCGGTGGGTGGCCGCGGGGGTGGTGTTCGGGGCGGCGGTCGCGCTGAAGCCGTTGCTGGCGCCGATGGGGTTGCTGTTCGTGTTCGCGGGACGGTGGCGGGGGCTGGGGGCGATGGCCGGGGTGCCGGTGGCGGCGTCCGTGGGGGCTGCGTTGTCGTTGCCGGACCCTGCGGGGTTCCTCACTCGGACCCTGCCGTTTCTGCTCCGCGGCGACGACGGTTTCGTACGGCTCTATGAGGCGTCGCCGGTCGCGGTGCTGCCGCGGGTGGGGGTGCCGGGGACGGCGGCCGGGCTGATCGCGTTCGGGATGGCCGGGGTGGGGGTGGGGTGCGCGTACCGGCGGTGGCGGAGCGGGAGCGGGGGGCCGCTGAGGTTCGCGGAGACGGGGGCGATGCTGATGCTCTCGGCGTTCCTGGTCTCCAGGCCGTCGTACGACCACTATCTGCTGGTCGTCGTGCCGGTGCTGCTGTCCGGGCTGCCGTGCGAGGGATCGGTGGGGCGGGGGCCCTGGTTCTGGCTGGTACTGGTGCCGCAGCTGCCCGGGGTGACGTGGCCCTATCTGGAAACGGTGCAGCGGCGGGCCTTCAGGGACGCGGTGACGCTGTGCGGTCTGGCGGTGACGCTGGCGGTGCACTGCTCCAGAAGCGGGGAGCGTCGGCCCGGCGTGCGCAGCACCGTGCCGGAAGCCCGTAAAATGGGGGTTGCCCAGCGGTAGCCGTCCCGTTTTGACCCGGCCACGGCCCCGCGGGTATCCTGCATGTTCGTTGTGTATTGGCTTGCTCATTCTCACGGGACGGGCCCTTACACCGGTCCACCGGGCCGATGACCAGCAACCCCACGTACGCGGTATGCGTCGCCGCAGTGGCTCAGGCTGTCGTGATCGTTTCGGTGACCTGTTCAGGACCATTCACTCGAAGCGAAGGCTACGAACCGTGCGTACGTACAGCCCCAAGCCCGGCGATGTGACGCGCCAGTGGCACGTCATTGACGCTCAGGACGTCGTCCTGGGCCGTCTCGCCAGCACCGCCGCCTCCATCCTGCGGGGCAAGCACAAGCCGATCTACGCGCCCCACGTCGACACCGGTGACTTCGTCATCATCATCAACGCCGACAAGGTGCACCTCTCCGGCAACAAGCGGACCCAGAAGATGGCGTACCGCCACTCCGGCTACCCGGGTGGTCTGCGCTCCGTCCGTTACGACGAGCTGCTCGACAAGAACCCCGAGAAGGCCATCGAGAAGGCCGTCAAGGGCATGCTCCCCAAGAACACGCTGGGCCGTCAGATGCTCTCGAAGCTGAAGGTCTACAAGGGTGACCAGCACCCGCACGGCGCGCAGCAGCCGCAGCCGTACGAGATCACCCAGGTCGCGCAGTAAGTCCGGCCACCCCCTAAGACTGAAGAGAATCTGAGGAGAATCGTGGCCGAGACCACTGCCGAGCAGCCGCTCGACGAGAACGTCGAGAACATCGACATCGACAGCTACACCACCGAGTCCGAGGTTCCGGTGGAGGGTGAGTACACCTCCGAGTCCCTCGCCTCGCGCTTCGGTGAGCCCCAGCCGGCCGCCGGCCTGGGCCGTCGCAAGAACGCCATCGCCCGCGTCCGGATCGTTCCGGGCACCGGCAAGTGGAAGATCAACGGTCGCACCCTTGAGGACTACTTCCCCAACAAGGTGCACCAGCAGGAAGTCAACGAGCCGTTCAAGGTCCTCGAGCTCGAGGGCCGTTACGACGTCGTCGCCCGCATCGCCGGTGGCGGTGTCTCCGGCCAGGCCGGTGCGCTCCGTCTCGGTGTCGCCCGCGCGCTGAACGAGGCCGACGTCGACAACAACCGCGGCCCGCTGAAGAAGGCCGGCTTCCTCAAGCGCGACGACCGTGCGGTCGAGCGCAAGAAGGCCGGTCTGAAGAAGGCCCGCAAGGCCCCGCAGTACAGCAAGCGCTAAGCGCAAGCTGCCTCTGCTCGTACTCCGGTACTCCGAACGCCCCGGCGGCACGCCACAGTGCCGCCGGGGCGTTCGTCTTATCCCCGGCCTCGGGCGTATAACGGCACAAGACGTTCAAAGGCTTGTGTGATCCGATGCCCAGGCATGGAATGCCTGGAAGCGGGAGCCCCCGGCGGCACAGCGAGCGCCGGCTCCGCTTCCGGAACTGATGTTTCCTCAGGAGGACAAGTGGGACGACTCTTCGGCACGGACGGCGTGCGTGGTGTCGCCAACGCGGATCTGACGGCCGAGATGGCGCTCGGTCTGTCCGTGGCGGCGGCGCACGTACTGGCCGAGGCGGGCACCTTCGCGGGCCACCGGCCGAAAGCGGTGGTCGGGCGGGACCCGCGCGCGTCCGGGGAGTTCCTGGAGGCCGCCGTGGTCGCGGGCCTCGCGAGCGCCGGCGTGGACGTCCTGCGCGTCGGTGTGCTGCCGACGCCGGCGGTGGCGTACCTCACGGGCTCGCTCGGCGCCGACCTCGGTGTCATGCTCTCCGCCAGCCACAACGCCATGCCCGACAACGGCATCAAGTTCTTCGCCCGCGGCGGCCACAAGCTCGCCGACGAGCTGGAGGACCGTATCGAGGCCGTCTACGACGAGCACCGGCACGGCGAGCCGTGGGAGCGGCCGACCGGGGCGGCTGTCGGGCGCGTGCGGTCGTACGACGAAGGGTTCGAGGAGTACATCGCCCACCTCCTCAGTGTCCTGCCCAACCGGCTGGACGGGCTGAAGATCGTCCTCGACGAGGCGCACGGTGCCGCGGCGGGCGTCTCGCCGGAGGCGTTCACCCGGGCCGGGGCCGAGATCGTCACCATCGGTGCCGAGCCGGACGGGCTCAACATCAACGACGGCTGCGGGTCCACGCATCTGGACAAGCTGAAGGCCGCCGTCCGCGAGCACGGGGCCGACCTCGGCGTCGCGCACGACGGTGACGCCGACCGTTGCCTCGCCGTGGACCACACCGGCGACGAGGTGGACGGCGACCAGATCCTCGCCGTGCTCGCGCTCGCGATGCGGGAGCGGTCCGCGCTGCGGTCCGAGACCGTGGTGGCGACCGTGATGTCCAACCTCGGCTTCAAGCTGGCGATGGAGCGCGAGGGGCTGAAGCTGGTGCAGACCGCCGTCGGTGACCGGTATGTGCTGGAGGAGATGAAGGAGCACGACTACGCCCTCGGTGGCGAGCAGTCCGGGCACGTCATCATCCTCGATCACGCGACGACCGGTGACGGCACCCTGACCGGGCTCCTGCTGGCGGCCCGGGTCGCGCAGACCGGTCGTACGCTGCGGGACCTCGCCGCCGTGATGGAGCGGCTGCCGCAGGTGCTGATCAATGTGCCCGACGTGGACAGGTCGCGGGTGAAGACATCGGCGGAGCTCGCGGCGGCGGTCACCGACGCGGAGCGGGAACTCGGCTCGACGGGGCGGGTGTTGCTGCGGCCCTCCGGTACCGAGCCCTTGGTGCGGGTGATGGTCGAGGCCGCGGACATCGAGCAGGCCAGGTCTGTGGCGGGTCGGCTGGCCGACGTGGTGAAGTCGGCCCTGGGCTAGTTCCACGGGACGCCGTCCGGGGCGGTTCGGTCTGCTGCCCCGGCGGCGCAACAAAGAGTGCGCATCCGGTGACTGGTACCCTGAGGCGAGTGGTCGGCCCGGCCCTGGCCGCCGGTCTCCTCGTCACCGCGTTTGCCACCCCGGCGGCGGCCCAGACTCCCGGCTCCACCGCGTTCCGTGTCTTCGGCAACGCCTTCCTCAGCGCACGCGCCGGCGTGGCGAACCATATGACGGCCAGCGTCGTCAGCGGTCGTCTGATCCTCATGGACACCACGGGCGTCGCGGTGGGACCGGGTTGTACGCGACTGTCCGCCACGAGTGCCGACTGCGGCAGCGCCGCCACCGTCGGGCGTCTCGCGATCGGGATGGGCGACGGGAACGACACCTTCCAGGGAATGATCACGGTCCGCACCACCGTCGACGCCGGCCCGGGCACCGACAGTGTGGCGACCGGCGCCGGCAACGACACGATCGGCGTGAGCGACGGCATGCCCGGCGACACGGTGACCTGTAACGGCGGCGCGGACGTGGTGTTCCGCGACGTCGGTGACAACATCGCCGCCGATTGCGAACAGCGCTTCTAGACGACGTCCGCCTTCGCCTTGAGTTCGCGCTGCCTGGCCCACAGCCACTTCTGGGCCAGCAGCGTGAGCGTGCCCGCCAGGATGATGCCCAGCAGGTTCAGCAGCAGCTGGCCCGTCGAGAGCCAGGTCTGCTTGGAATCGCCGTAGATCAGGGCTACGGACGCGTTGGCGGCGGCCGGGACCGTCGTCACCGAGATGGCGACGCCGACCAGGGCGCCGGACTTGGCGGACGTCAGGGAGAGGGTGCCGGCGGCGCCGGCGAGTACCGCCACGACGAAGGAGAACCAGTCGGGGGCGTAGATGAAGCCGGTGTTGGGCCGGTCGGCCTCCAGCTTGGCCTCCGTGAACAGGCCGACGGCGTCCATGAAGTAGCTGAAGCCCACCGTCGCCACCATCGCCACGGCGAAGCCCACCAGGAGGGCGATCAGCGAGCGCAGTGCCAGACGTGGCGCCCGCTGCACCACGGCCGTGCAGATGCCGGCCAGCGGGCCGAACTCCGGCCCCACCGCCATCGCGCCCACGATCAGGATCGCGTTGTCCAGCACCACACCGCAGGCCGCGATCATCGTGGCGAGCGTGATGAAGGCGAGGTAGGTGATGGAGAGGGTCGACTCCTCGTGCGTCGCGTCCGCCAGGTGCTCCCAGAGCACCGCGTCCGCGCCCTCGCCGGGTGCCTCCTCCTCGGCCTTGTCGGCGCGCTTGGACAGTGACAGGTCGATGTTCTCGACGGCGATGGACCCGTTGGCCTCGATGCCCAACTGCTGGAGTCCGGTGAGGAGTTCGTCGCCCGCCTCGCGCGCCGCGTCACACATCACCACGTCCCCGGCGGGATCGCGGGCCGCACCGGGCAGGACGACGAGGTGGGTCGTCCCGACCGTATTCTCGATCAGGCGGACCACGTCATCGGTCTTGTCGGCCGGGGTGATCAGGCGCAGGTGCAGCATGGACGGCAGACTAGCCGTCACAGTTTGCGCAGGCTCAGCCGCTGCACCTTGTGATCCGGGCCCTTGCGTACGACGAGGGCGGCCCGCCCGCGTGTGGGGGCGATGTTCTCCACCAGGTTGGGCTTGTTGATGGTCCGCCACATCGTGCGGGCGTAGTCGAGGGCCTCCTCCTCGGACACCTGGGTGTACTTGCGGAAGTACGAGGAGGGATTCTGGAAGGCGGTCTCGCGCAGTCGCTTGAAGCGGTTGAGGTACCAGCGCTCGATGTCCTCGGCGCGGGCGTCGACGTACACGCTGAAGTCGAAGTAGTCGGCGAGGCCGACCCGGGTGCGGCCGTCCTTGCCGGGCAGGGCGGGCTGGAGCACGTTCAGGCCCTCGACGATCAGGATGTCCGGGCGGCGGACCGTGAGCCGCTGGTCGGGGACGATGTCGTAGATCAGGTGTGAGTAGACGGGGGCCGTGACCTCGTCCTTGCCCGCTTTGATGTCGGCGACGAAGCGGGTGAGCGCGCGGCGGTCGAAGGACTCGGGGAATCCTTTCCGCGACATCAGGCCGCGGGCCTGGAGCTCCTTGGTGGGCAGGAGGAAGCCGTCCGTCGTCACCAGCTCGACGCGCGGGTGCTCGGGCCAGCGGGAGAGCAGGGCCTGGAGGAGTCGGGCGACCGTGGACTTCCCTACGGCGACCGAGCCGGCGACTCCTATGACGAAGGGGGTGCCCGACTGGGAGCCCTTTTCGCCGAGGAAGGTGTTCAGCGCGCCTCTGAGGCCGTCCGTGGCGCCGACGTAGAGATTGAGCAGGCGCGAGAGCGGGAGGTAGATGTCGCGGACCTCGTCGAGGTCGATGACATCGCCGAGACCGCGCAGCTTCTCGACCTCCTCCGCGGTGAGCGGGAGGGGGGTCTTCTCGCGCAGTGCGCTCCACTCGGCGCGGGTGAGGTCGACGTAGGGAGTCGCCTCCGGCCGCTGCCGGTGGGCGCTCCGGGGCATCGGGGAGACCGGAGAGATCACAGTCCATTGTTAACGCTGTTTGAACGGGGTGGGGGGTGGGGTGTGTCACGCCCTCACGATTCTGGCGCTGAGGGCGCCCCCTGTGGCAGGTGGCGCCCTCAGCGTCTCATTCGCGTCAGCCGACGCTGCCGTACTCCACGGGGAAGTCCGGGGGCCAGGGCTGGGCGAAGTCGAACAGGGACGGGTCCTCGAACTTGCGGTCCGCCTCGCGCCACGCAGGTTCGGCGGAGACGACGAAGCTGTCCCCGTCCGGTTCGATCATCCAGGTGAAGCCCGCATCCCCCGCTGGGAGGTCATGCCGCTCCTTCAGCACCGCGAACTCCGCCTCCGACGCCGGCCGGACATGGATGCCCTTCGGGTAGATGGGCTTGAGGAGCATGAGCTCCACATGTCCGAAGTACACCTCGACCCGGGTGTCCGTTCCGTCGACGGCGGTGGCGTCGCTGCGCAGCAGCAGCTGCCGGTGCGATGCCATGAAGCTGACCACCCGGAACAGACGTCCCTCTCGTACCAAATCTGGCATTCTCTGTGTTTTTCCTGTTCTCGCGGTCTTCGGGTCACTGGGCCCAGTCCGGCTTCGGCATGTCCTTGACCAGGCTCGGCGCCTTGTCACCCGGCTTGGTGAAGTACCAGTCGACGGCGTCGAAGTCCCGGCGGCCGAGGATCACCTTGAGACGCAGCGTCGCCACTTCCCATGCGGTGCCGTTGTTGCTTCCCACCTTGGCCACCGTCTGCCAGTCGCCGCCGACCAAGGGCTTCCCACGGTCGACAAGCTTGCTCAGGGCTTCCGCCGCGGTCTTCGCGTCCGGTACACCGTCCAGTGAAATGCTCAACTTCACCGACGGATTGTCCAGCGCCTTCTCCACGCCGACCATCCAGATGGGACGACCGTCACCGTTGGGGGCCGGCTTGCCGAGGAGCTTGTGGTTGAACGTCCGTGCCCCGGCACCGCTCAGGCCGCCGACACCGCCCAGGGTCCCTCTGGCCAGCGTATCGGAGTACGGATTGATCCCCAGAACGATGTGGTCGCCGTCCTTGACGAGTTCCTTGACGATCCCCTCGAGGCACTCGTTGTGCACCAGGACCGGCGTCGATCCCGTGTACACGTAGTACGTGTGGCTTCGCGCCACCTCGAAGTTGAAGACCTCAACAGATCCCCTGACCACCGTGGTGCCAAGGACGTGTGTGGCGCCGCCGTCCCGCGCCTCCAGGGTGTCCCCGGCGCGCAGCTCGCCGGCCTCGACCCAGCCCCGTTCTCTCACCCAGAAGCGGTGCGAGTCGGTCGCTTCGACGTGACCGTCAGCGGTTCTGATCCGGACCAGGGAGTCGACGGTGTGGCGGAACAGGTTCAGCACCGGCTGCAGGGACTTCTTGCCCGTGACCTGGTCCTGCGACCAGACCCGGTCACCGACCTCGACGTCCTCGATGGCTTTGGGACCGTTTTCCGTCGCCACCCTGGTGCCGGCCGGGAAGCACCTGGTCAGCAGGAGCTTTGAGGTCACTCCCTCGATGGCGGCTTGGGTGAGGCCGGCCGTGCGCAGGGCCTTCCAGGCATCCTCAATGGCGATACCGGTTCTCAAGGCGGCATCGAGGGCCGTCACGCCGTCCTTGATGGCCTTGATGGCGAAGTTGCCGAAGACGAGGGTGCCGATGTCGAAGAGTGCCCATCCGCAGTTGCCCAGGGTTCCGCCGCTACCTGTGATCCGGTCCCAGCAGCCGGTGAAGTTCTCGGTGAGGGCCTTGACGAAGCCCTTGGCGACGGCGTCGTTGAACTCCGCCTGCGAGATCGTGTAGGTGACCTTTTTGGTCTCAGGCTTCAGCTCGACGGTGTCGAGGAACAGGGTTTCGGAAGCGGGGCATCCGGACTGCACATCCGGGATGTTCGTGGCCGTGCACAGGTAGACATCGACGATCGTCTTGGCGGTGATGTTCGCGGTGATGACGCAGTCACCGAAGTGGACGATGACGTTGCAGTTTTCCTTGTTCAGGATCTCCGGGTCACCGACGGGTTCGACCCGCGTCTTGAAGAAGACGCCATCGACGCCGCCGGCGCCGGTCTCGATCTCGTCGTTGCGGTTCTTGGTCTCCGTTCGCCGAGCTGCCTCCTGGGCTTCCTTGGCGTACTTCTCCGCGTCCTTCGCCGCCTTTTCGGCTTCGGTGGCGGCGGCGTCGGCACGGTCGGCCGCGGCGCGTGCGTCCTTGGCGGCCTGCTCGGCCTCCGAGGCCGCCGAGCGGGCGGCTTCAGCGTCCAGGGCTGCCTGGTCGGCGCTGTCGCGGGCTTCCTTGGCGTAGCCCTCGGCGCGGCCTGCTGCCTTGTCGGCGGCCGCGGCGTCTTCGGTGGCCTGACGGTCGTACTCGATGGTGCGGGCCAGGGATGCCGAGGCCTGTGAGGCTGCCTTGGCGGCGTCGGCGGCGTAGCCCAGGGCCTCCTTGGCGTAGCCGCGGGCGTCAGCCGCGTAGGCGGCGGCGTTGGCGGCGTGCTGGTAGGCGGCCTTGGCGTCGCCCTTGGCCTGCTCGGCCAGGTTCTTGGCCGCGTCGGCCTCCGCCTTCGCGTTCTTGGCGTGGGTGTCGGCGACGGCCTTCTGCTGGTCGGCGATCGACTTCGACGCCTGTCCGGTCAGGACGACGAGGCCTGCGGCGGAGTCGGTGTCGACGTACGGGGAGCCGAGCTGGATGGCGTCGTTGGCGGGCTTGGCGACCTTGGCGGCGGCCTTGCCGGCGTCGACGGCGGCCTGGGCGGTGACGTGGGCGAAGCCGGCGGCCTTCGCCGAGGCGGCCAGGGCCTTGGCGGCCTCCTTGTTCGCCTCGTTGGCCTGGGACTTGGCGTCCTTGGCGTGCTGCTCCGCCTCGTCGGCCAGCTTGACCGCGGCCTTCGCTTCGGAAGCGGCGTGCTTGGCCGCTGCGATCGCGTCCGCTGCCGCGCTGGTCGCGGTCTTCACCGCGGCGTCGGCCTTGAGCTTCGCGGCCTGCGCGGCGTCGGCGTCGGCGCGGGACCGCTTGGCGGCCGCCTCGGCGCGGGTGGCTGCCGCGTCCGCGTCGGCAGCGGCCTGTGTGGCGGCGTTGGCCTCGGAACGGGCCCGGCCGGCGGCTGCTTCGGCGTCGTCGGCGTGCTTGTCCGCGTCATTGGCGGCGGCACGAGCGGCCTCCGCCGCCTCGCCCGAGTCCAGGGAGTCGGCGTAGGCGGCCTTCGCGTCCGCCTTGGCGCGGGCGGCGTCCGCCTTCTGCTCGGCGTCCCACGCGTCGTCGCGCTTGGCCTTGGCGTTGTCGCGGGCCTTGACCGCGTCGTCGCGCTTGCCCTCGGCGGTCTTCTCGGCGGACTCGGCCTTGTCCCTGGCGTTCTTGGCCTTCGTCGCCTCGGACTCCGCGTTCTTGCGGTGCTGGGCGGCCTCGGCCTGCTTGGCCTCCGCCTTCTCCTTCTCCGCCTTGGCCGTCTTCTCCTCGGCCTCGGCCGCGAGCCGCTTGGCGTGGGCGTCGGCGGCGGCCGCCTTCGCGTCGCCCTCGGCCTTCAGCGCGACGGAGAGCTTGGCCTCCGCCGTCTCCTTGTCCTTCTTGGCGTTGTCCCGGTGCAGCTTGGCCGCATCCGCCGCGGCCTTGGCCTGCGCCTCTGCCGCCGCGGCGGCGGCCTTGCGGAACTCGGCCTTCGACTGCGCGGCCTGTGCCAGAGCGCGCTGGGTGATCGTCTCGCTGTCCCCGGCGGAGGCGCGGGTGGCGGCCTCGGCCGTCTCACCGGCCTTCACCAATGCTTCCAGACCAGCGACGGCGCCCTTGGTGACCTGGGCCTTCTGCTGGCCGACCAGCAGACCTCGGCCGCGCGGGGCGCCGTTGGTGTCCGCGATCTTGTAGGCGGCCTGCTCGGCGGTGTCGCTCGCGGTGGCAGCCTTCTTCGCCGTCGCCAACTGCGCCTTCAGCGCCGCCAACTGCTTGGCCGCCTGCGCCTGAGCGGCCGTGATGCCCGCCTTGGCCTTGGTGAACTGGGCCTTGTCCGGGTAGCCGAGGCTGTCCGCGCCCTGGTGGCCCTTGGGGACGATCCGGAACTTCTGCGGGTTGGAGCCGTTGCACGTCCACAGCCACGAGTCCTGGCTGTTGTCGAAGGTGTGCAGGTCAAGGCACTTACCCGTGGCCACGTTGCGCAGCTCGCCCGCAGCACGCACGTCGAACTGCCACTTCACGGCCTTGCCGCTGTCGCACGACCAGATCTGGATCTTCGTGCCGTTGGCGGAGTTGCCGTTCTGCACATCCAGGCACTTGTTGGAATTGACGTTGGAGAGGGCAAAGCCGCCATCGCTGTGGTAGAGCTGCCACTGCTGTGCCGCGCCGTTGTTGCAGGTGTAGAGCTGTACAGGGGTGCCGTTGTCCTTCTTGCCCCCGGCGACGTCGAGACACTTGCCCTTGGCCGCTTCGACCTGGATCACCATCGGCGAATCACCGATCCAGCCAAGACCGCCTGGGGCCCAGTAGTCCTGCCAGCGCGCCAGGTGGTCGGCGATCCACGACTGGCCGAGCAGATCGGCCATCGACTCCGCGCCCTTGGTCAGCGCTGCCGTGGCGTCACGATTGGCGTTGAGGATCTGGTTGCGCTCGGCGGCCTGGGAGGTGATTTCCTGCTGCCACTCCTGCGCGGCGGTGTCCTCCACCTCGCGCAGGGCCTTGTTCGGGTCGATCGGGTCCCGCCAGGCGCAGGACGCGAAGCGGGTCTTCATGTCCTCCACGGCGATGCGGTACTCGGCCGTGCCCGGCTGGGGGGCGGTGCGGGGGAAGCCACCGGAGGCCAGGAAGAGACGGGCGTCATCGGCGCCGTCACCGTGGAAGGTGTCGAACAGCGCCTCGAACGCCTGGTGTTCGTAGTACCGCCGGTTCCAGTCGTCATTCGGATTCGACGGGTCGGGGTGGGGGTCCTGACCGTAGAGCGGAGTGCCGAGATCCTTGACGGCCTTGGCGGTCTTGTCGTCGGCCTCAGGCGTCGGGTCGTAGAAGTCGAAACTCTTGTTCCAGTCCGGAAGGCCGCCGGCCCACTTGCCCAGGCCGGTCTGGTCGTAGAAGTCATCGCCGTTGTGCACGCCGGGGACCCAGTGGAACGTGGTCTCGTTGAATCCCCCCGGAGTCTCCAGCCCGTCGAGAGGCTTCTCCCACGCGTCCCTGCGCGCGTGGAGGCGCTCCCAGGTGGCGCTCCAGTCGCTCCGGTCCTTCTCGTGGGCCTGTCGCAGCGGTCCGTCGAACGCGCCGTCCAGCGTGGCCAGCTCACGCAGCTTCTGCGGTGTCTGGTTGAGGGCGTCCTGGGCGAAGCCGTACATGCGCGGGGCGCCAAGGCGTACGGCGTCGGCCATCAGGCACTGGTCGAACCGCAGCTGTTCGTCGGCCGTGGTCTCGAACCAGTCGTCCGGCCGTTCGCTGGACCGGGTTGTGGCATTACCCGCCGGCTGCGCCGCGAGAGCGGGCGGCACGGCGAGCGAGGCCAGCATCGCCACCATGCTCGATTGAAGAATTATTCGGGCGAAGAGCCCATTTCTTCCCGGCCGTGGGGTCAGGAAGGTTGGTGGTCTGGAACGCAAGAGCGTGTCCCTTTCATCGCAAGGAACCGGCCCGGAGCCTGCGGATGCACAGCGCACCGAGGCTCAGGCGGCGTTGAGAGCGAGCGAGTCGGCTTTGCCCGGTGTCAGGAACGCCAGGAGCAGGCCGGCGCGGGACGCGCGGATTGCAGGTACTGCGGCACAGAAGGTCCCTCCCCGTAGCGACACCGTTCCCCCGGTCGCTGATTGGCTCGCGCGGCGACGGACTGGTCAAGATCCGGCCATGCGCGGGCGCAACCATAGGCATACGGCGGCAGGCCGGGACAAGGGGTGGCCACCTGGTCGGATGTGGCTGGCGTAAAACCTCCTACCGCCCGGTAACGCGTTCCGGAGTGCACGATTCCCTCATATCGTGGGGAAACTTGTGGGGCAGCTGTGTATGAGTCGTGTAAGTCCGGCGTTCGACGCTCGCAGAGATGGCCGATTTTCGACGGTCCTGATGAGGCACTCGTCAGTCACGCAGCCAATGGAAATTTCCGAATCCGGGCACGCGCAGGCCCTTTCCGGCGTCGACTCGGTCGTAGGCTGCCCCGCATGTGCGGAATCGTGGGATACGTGGGGTCGCAGTCGGCGCTTGAGATCGTGATGGCCGGGCTGAAGCGGCTGGAGTACCGGGGGTATGACTCGGCGGGGGTCGCTGTCCTCGCGGACGGAGGGCTGGCGGCCGCCAAGAAGGCCGGGAAGCTCGTCAATCTCGAGAAGGAGTTGACCGAGCGGCCCCTGCCGACGGGGACCACCGGGATCGGGCACACCCGGTGGGCCACTCACGGCGGGCCCACCGATGCCAACGCTCATCCGCATCTCGACAACGCCGGACGCGTCGCCGTCGTGCACAACGGGATCATCGAGAACTTCGCCGGGCTGCGGGCCGAGTTGGAGGAGCGGGGGCATGAGCTCGGCTCCGAGACCGACACCGAGGTCGTGGCCCATCTGCTGGCCGAGGAGTTCTCCGTCTGTGCCGATCTCGCCGAGGCCATGCGGCTTGTCTGTCGGCGGCTGGAGGGCGCCTTCACGCTCGTTGCCGTGCATGCGGATGCGCCCGATGTCGTCGTCGGGGCGCGGCGGAACTCGCCGCTTGTGGTGGGCGTGGGGGAAGGGGAGGCCTTTCTCGCCTCCGACGTCGCCGCGTTCATCGACCACACCCGCTCCGCGGTCGAGCTGGGACAGGACCAGGTCGTCGAGCTGCGGAGGGACGGGGTCACCGTCACCGGGTTCGACGGGCGGCCGGCGGATGTGCGGCCGTATCACATCGACTGGGACGCCTCGGCCGCGGAAAAGGGCGGCTACGACTACTTCATGCTCAAGGAGATCGCCGAGCAGCCCAAGGCGGTCGCCGATACCTTGCTGGGGCGCATCGACGCCGCCGGCTCCCTGACGCTGGACGAGGTTCGGATCAGCGCCTCCGAGCTGCGGGAAGTCGACAAGGTGGTGATTGTCGCGTGCGGTACGGCTTTTCACGCCGGGCTGATCGCCAAGTACGCCATCGAGCACTGGACGCGGATTCCGTGTGAGGTGGAGCTGGCGAGTGAGTTCCGGTATCGGGATCCGATTCTCGATCAGCAGACCCTCGTCATCGCCATCTCTCAGTCCGGCGAGACCATGGACACCCTCATGGCGCTACGGCATGCCCGTGAGCAGGGCTCCAAGGTGCTGGCGATCTGCAACACGAACGGGTCGACCATCCCGAGGGAATCGGATGCGGTGCTCTACACGCATGCCGGGCCGGAAGTCGCGGTCGCGTCCACCAAGGCCTTTCTGACGCAGCTCGTGGCCTGTTATCTCGTCGCGCTCTATCTGGGGCAGGTGCGTGGCACCAAGTGGGGGGACGAGATTCACGCCGTGGTGCGGGATCTTTCGCACATCGGTAGTGAGGTCGAGCGGGTTCTGGAGACCATGGAGCCGGTGCGGGCGTTGGCCAGGAGCCTCGCTCACAAGAACACCGTGCTCTTTCTCGGCCGGCATGTGGGGTATCCGGTCGCCCTTGAGGGTGCGCTGAAGCTCAAGGAACTCGCCTATATGCACGCCGAGGGGTTTGCGGCGGGGGAGTTGAAGCACGGGCCGATCGCTCTGATCGAGGACGATCTGCCGGTGGTTGTGGTCGTGCCTTCTCCGCGGGGGCGGTCCGTTCTGCACGACAAGATCGTGTCCAACATTCAGGAGATCCGGGCCCGGGGTGCGCGGACCATCGTGATCGCGGAGGAGGGGGACGAGGCGGTGGTGCCGTACGCGGATCACCTGATCCGGATTCCGGCGACTCCGACCCTGCTTCAGCCGATGGTGGCCACGGTGCCGCTTCAGGTCTTCGCCTGTGAGCTGGCCACCGCCCGGGGGAACGAGGTGGATCAGCCTCGGAACCTGGCGAAGTCGGTGACGGTGGAGTAGTTGGCTTTTACGCCGTCCAGGAAGGCTGCGAAGGATCCGGCTGGAAAGGTGAGGGTTGCCCTGGCCGGATCCTTCGAGTCCCGGATGGCTATTTGCGTGCGGCGGTTTGCGATTTCCACGCAGGAGTCGCCGTCGCCGGGGCCTGAGTAGGACGACTTCCGCCAGGCGTCGGGGGTGTCCATGGGCCTCACAGTTCCTTCGCCAGCCGGTGGATGAAGTCACGCGAACGCTCGGGATCGAGCGATACGTCCTCCACTTTACGGAAGAGCGTTCGATAGGCGCCGAGCTGGCCTTCGGAATCGATGAACGCCGCGCCATGGGGGCCATCGCGTACGACCGTGTCCAGCCTGGGTACGGCGCCTCTCGCGTACGTCATGGCGCTGGCGGCGCCGGCGAACCCCTCCAAGTCGAAGGGGACGACACGTACGGTGACGTGGTCCGCTTCGGAGAGTTCGAGGAGGCGGGCGAGCTGGAGCCGTGAGGTGGCGCGGTCGCTCACCATGATGCGCAGTGCCGCCTCGTGGATGACGGCTTCGTACGGTGTAGGGGCAGGGCCCTCGAGGATCACCTTTCGTTGCATCCGGTGTCGGACGCGCAACTCCAGCTCCTCCTGGGGTAGTTCAGGAACCCTGTAGGAGAAGACGGCGCGAGCGTAGCCCTCCGTCTGTAGCGGACCGGGGACGTACAGAAACTGGGCCTCTCGCAGGGACGTGGCGTGGTGTTCCAGTTCGGCGAGATCGAGGAAGGGCGTGGGCAACAGGCCCCGGTACTCCTCCCACCAGCCGCGTGTTCGGTCGGTCGCGATGGCGACCAGGGCGCCGATGAACTCCTCGTCCGCGCACACGTAGTGGGCCGCCATGCGACGCAGGCGCTTCTCGCTCACGCCTGAGGTGCCGAATTCGATCTGGCTGATCTGGACGGAGTTCACCCCGAGCAGCGCTGCCGCCTCGCGGGCGCTGAGTCCTGCTGCATCGCGGAGTCTGCGTAGTTCGACTGCTAGACGCATCTGACGTGCCGTTGGTTCGCGTTTCGTCCCCATCGACGCTCCTCGGTGCAACGCGCTTGTGAGCGCGACTCGTTCGGGGGTCAGAGTATGCGATCGGCTTGCTGTTTCTTAAATCTAAGGTCTACCGTCGGTGATGCAACGCACACGCTGCGGAAGTGCACCGCTCCGTCCTGCCATGACGGCCGCGGCAATGACACCGCACAACTCCCCTCCATCAGAACGGAGTTCACGCATGCCCGAATCCGAACCCTGGGAGTACACGCTGTACATCCCGAACGACGTCCGAGCCGTCACCGTCTCCCGCCGAACCCTCCGGCTCATCCTCACCATGCACGGCCTCATCAACCTCGCCGACACCGCCGAACTCCTCGCCACCGAGCTGGTCGCCAACGCCGTACGCCACACCAAAGGGCCCGCTGCCCTACGGGTGCGTTGGTCGGCCGGCGTGCTGCGGATCGGGGCGTGGGATGCGGATCCCGAACCGCCTGAGCCGCCGAGGGAGCTGGAGCGGCTCGGGGAGGCCGAAGAGGGGCGGGGGCTGGCTCTGGTGCGGGCGTGTGCCGATCTTTGGGGGTGGCAGCCGCTGACCAGAGACGGCAACCCGGGTAAATACGTGTGGTGCGAGCTGACCTCGGCGGCGTGAACGTTTACTCGCTGCTCGAAAGAGTGAACGTACCCTCATCATCTGGATCTTCGATCCATCGCGCCATCAAGGTTGCACACATGGTCACATCAGCTCACGAGGGCATGCACCGCATCTTCCAGGAGCGGCCCGAGATCCTGGCTCCCGTGTTCGGGGTGCTGAGTGTGCCGTTATCCGCGAAGGCGACTGTTGATGCCGTCACCACGGACGTGACGGAGACCCGGCCGCTGGAACGTCGCGTGGACACCGTGCTGCGCATCGGCCCGTCCGACGGCGAGGACTTTCTGCTTGCCGTCGAGGCACAGTCGGGCAAGGTCGCGGGCAAGGAGTGGAGTTGGGCGTATTACATCGGCTACCTCCAG
Organism: Streptomyces sp. NPDC111802; assembly: GCF_055634335.1. NCBI lineage: Bacteria > Bacillati > Actinomycetota > Actinomycetes > Kitasatosporales > Streptomycetaceae > Streptomyces > Streptomyces sp. NPDC111802. The sequence continues at coordinate 95,669 of NZ_JBVKCZ010000038.1, forward strand.
GCGAAGTACGGGCTGCCCGTGTTGCTTCTCGTCGTCTGTCAGGACAGAGCCACGGCCAAGTGGGCCGCCGGTCCCTTCGACTGCGGCACAAGCGGTTGGACGGCTCTGCGGACGTTTCCCCTGGTCGCCGGGCCGGACAACCTACCGGTGATCACCGACGCCCGGACCGCGGCGAAAAACCTCCCAATGGCCGCGCTCTCCGCCTTGGCACACGCCCGCAGCCCCGAGTGCGGCGCCATACTGGAGGCCATCAGCAGCGCCCTTCAGGAACTGCAGAAAACCGATCCTGACACCGCCAAGTACTTCTTCGACTTCCTGGAAGTCACCCTGGGTAAGACTCCAGCCGGAGAGAAATGGAAGGCAATCATGTCGACGTTCGTCAGCTACTTCCCCGGCCGGGGGACGGTCCGTGAGACGGCCTACCTGGAAGGCAAGGCCGACGGCGAAGCCGAAGGCCAGGCCAAAGGCCAGGCCAAAGGCGAGGCCAAGGGGATCCTGTCCGTGCTGGAGGTGCGTGGCATCCCCGTACCGGACAGTGTGCGTGAGCGCATCACCAGCTGTACCGACCTCGATCGCATGGATGCCTGGCTGGAGCGTTCCCGTACGGTCGAGCGGGCCGAGGACCTGTTCGCCGAGGACCCGGACCTCCCGGGCGCAGGTTCGGGAGGCGGGGGAGGCCACGGACCATCCTGAGGAGTGGGCGGCAGGCTTCGCCGAGGGGTATCGATCGGCCTGGGCGGCAGCCGTCCTGCCCGTCCTGGACGCGCGCGGAGTCGTGTTCGACAAACATCTCCATCGGGGCGTCAACCTGTGAGCCGGCCGGATCGTAGAACGCCCGGGGGCCGATGATGCGCTGCTCACGGCTCCGGCTTCTCCTCCAGTACGTCCACTCTCCACGCCTGCGCCTGCGGCATGAACCTGTGCTCGGCCGCGTACGCCGCCATCCGGGCATTGCGCGCCTGCGCCTGTGGGCCGTCCGGGAAGTGGAATTCGTCGCCTGCCCGGGCCGAGCGGGACTCCATGCCGGTCGCGGTTGCCAGGCGGCGGTGGACGTAGGCGTCGAGGGCTTCGGGCACCTCCGCCGGGGTCGCGGCCTTCAGGGCGTCGCCCAGTACCGCCGCGTCCAGGATCGCCTGGGCCGCCCCCTGCGCCTGGAACGGGACCATCGCGTGGGCGCTGTTACCCAGGAGCGTTACGCGTCCGACGTGCCAGCGGGTGAGGGGCGTGCGGGTGTAGATGCCGTAGCGGAAGACCTGGCCCGCGCGTTCGAGGAGCGTGCGGACCCGGGGGGCCCAGTCGGGGAACGCGCGCAGCGGCTCGCCGGGTTCCGCCTTCGCCGTCCATGACTCCTGTGCCGCCGCCTCCGTGCTGAACACGGCCACCATGTTGAGCAGTTCGCCGCGACGCACCCAGTAGTGCACCAAGTGGCGGGCCGGGCCGAGCCAGACGGCGAGCGGGGGGAGGTCCAGATCGGCCACCTCGGCGGACGGGAGCAGGGCCCGGTAGGCGGCCGTTCCCGAGAAGACCGCCTCGTCCTTGCCGAAGAGCCACTGGCGGGCCGCGGAGCGGATCCCGTCGGCGGCCACCACGAGATCCGCGGTCAGGCGCTCGCCGGCCGCCGTCGTCACATGGGCGGCGTCGTCGTCCTGGTCGATTCCGACGACCGTGGTGTCCAGGCGTACCGACTCCGGCGGCACCGCGGCGGCCAGCGCGCCGTGCAGATCCGCTCGGTGGATCGCCAGGTACGGCGCCCCGAACTCTTCCTCCGCCTCACGGCCAAGCGCGTAACGGCAGATCTCCGACCCGTCCGACCAGGTGCGGAAGGTCACGTGGGCGGGGTGGGCGGCCTGTGCGGCGACCGCGTCGAGTACGTCCAGGCGGCGCAGCTCCCTCGTGGCGTTGGGAGCCAATTGGATTCCGGCGCCGGTCTCCGAGAAGCGCTGTACCTGCTCGACCAGCGTCACTTCGGCACCCGCGCGGCGCAGGCTCAGCGTCGCCGCCAGTCCGCCGATGCCCGCTCCCACGACGATCGCCCGCATCCCCACGACCTCACTCCGCCGGATCTGCCCGCCTGTTCATGTCCCGGTGATGATTGGCCGCTCACCCCCGCACATCCCGCCAAGCCTCCGGAATCCCCTCCGCCACGTCATGCGCCCCGACCGGCGCCCCGTCCGCCGCGAACCTCGCCGACAGGCCGTGGAGATACGCCGCCACGCTCGCCGCGTCCAGCGGTGTGAGCCCGGCCGCCAGCAGCGATCCCGCCAGGCCGGACAGCACGTCCCCGCTGCCGGCCGTGGCCAGCCAGCCGGTTCCCGTCGGGTTCACCCGTACGGGCCCGGTGCCGCCCGCGTCCGCGATCAGCGTCGTCGACCCCTTCAACAGCACGGTCGCCGCATACCGCCCCGCCAACTCCCGTACCGAAGCCAGCCGAGCCCCCTCGACCTCCTCCCGGGAGACACCGAGCAGCGCCGCCGCCTCCCCGGCGTGCGGGGTCATCAGGGTCGGTGCCGTACGGCCCCGTACCGCATCCGCGTCCGCCAGCCGCAGCCCGTCCGCGTCCAGCAGCACCGGTACGTCCGTCGCCAGCACCTCCGCCACCGTCGCCGCGTCGTCACCGGCGCCCGGGCCGACCACCCAGGACTGCACGCGCCCCGCCTTCTTCGGCCCCCGGTCCGACACCAGCGTCTCGGGGAACCGGGCGATCACCGCGTCCCCGGCCGGACCGACGTACCGTACGGCCCCGGCCCCGCCCCGCAGCGCGCCCGACACGGCCAGCACGGCGGCGCCCGGGTACCGCGACGATCCCGCCGCGATGCCCACGACCCCGCGCCGGTACTTGTCCGTCTCCGCCGCCGGCAGCGGCAGCAGCCCTGCCACGTCCGCGTGTTGCAGCGCCTGCAGCTCCACCGCGTCGTTCGGCAGCGCCAGTCCGATGTCCACCAGCCGCACCACACCGGCGTACTCCCGCGCCGGATCGATCAGCAGGCCCGGCTTGTGAGTGCCGAAGGTGACCGTGAGGTCGGCCCGCATCGCCGTGCCGCGTACCTCGCCCGTGTCCACGTCCACGCCGCTCGGCAGGTCAACGGCGACCACCGCGGCCCTCGACCGCGCCGCCGCGTCGGCCAGGGGTGCCGCATCCGGGCGCAGGCCGCCCTTGCCGCCGATCCCGACGATTCCGTCCAGGACCAGATCCGCGCGCTCGATCAACTCCCCGGCCGCATCGATGCCGACAGCGCGGCCGCCCGCCCGCCGCAGCGCCGAAAGCCCCTCCGCGTGCGCTCGCTCCGGCGACAGCAGCACCGCCGTGACTCCCGCGCCGCGCCGGGTCAGGCGGGCGCCGGCGTACAGGGCGTCGCCGCCGTTGTCGCCGCTGCCGACCAGCAGCACGACCCGGCTGCCGTACACCCGGCCCAGCAGATCCGCGCAGGCCGCGGCGAGTCCGGCCGCCGCCCGCTGCATCAGCGTCCCGTCCGGAAGCCGTGCCATCAGCTCCCGTTCGGCCGCCCTTACCGTCTCCACGCTGTATGCAGTCCGCATGGGAACGAGTCTCCCGCACGGGGCGAGGCGCGTCGCATTCATTGGCCGTCGTGGCTCAGTTGGCGGTTGTGGCGGTGGTTCGTTGTCGTGGTTCGGTCCGTGGTTGGGGCGGTTGTTCGCCGTCGTGGCTCAGCGGTCGGCCGTGTGGGCGGTTCGCCGCCCTGGCTCAGCTCCGGCCGTGTTGGTTGTTCGCTGCCGCGGCTGGCCTCCGGCTGTGGTGGTTGTTCGCCGCCGCGGCTGGCCCCCGGCCCTGGCGGCTGTTCGCCGCCGCGATTCGGCCCTGGCTGTGGTGGTTGTTCGCCGCCCCGGATCAGCCCCAGCCGTCTTGGTTGTTCGCCGCCGAGACTCGGCCCCGGCCAAGCCAACTCCTCGCCGCCCCGGCTCAGCCCTCCGCCACCACCACCGCCGAAGCCACCCCGGCGTCATGGCTCAGCGACACATGCCAGGACCGGACGCCGAGTTCGGCCGCGCGGGCCGCCACCGTCCCCGTCACCCGCAGGCGTGGCTGTCCGCTGTCCTCCACGCACACCTCGGCGTCGGTCCAGAGCAGGCCCGCCGGTGCGCCCAGCGCCTTCGCGAGGGCCTCCTTCGCGGCGAAGCGGGCGGCGAGTGAGGCGATGCCCCGGCGGTCGCCGCTGGGCAGCAGCAACTCGCGCTCCAGGAAGAGCCGTTCGGCCAACCCGGGTGTGCGCTTCAGTGCCGCTTCGAATCTGTCGATCTCGGCCACGTCGATGCCGACCCCGATGATGCTCATGCCGAGCACCCTATGGGGCCCGAAAACATGGTCCTCAAAAGAGTGACCCCGCCGCGCGGCGTCCCCGCCCGGGCGGACCCTCACGCTTCCCTGTGCGCATGATCAGCGGACGTATCGCATGCCGGAGCATCGCCGTGCTGCTCGCCGGGGCCACCTTGTGGCCCATCGGCAGCGCATCGGCGGACACCGCCGACCCCGTACCACCGGTCTCCGGACCGCAGTCCGACCCCGCACCCCCGGTGTCCGGGCCCGACGCGGAGGTCGCGCCCGGAATCCCCCTGAGCCTGCTCCCGCTCTGGCAGACCGACACGCCCGACCAGGCGTTGCCGCCGAAGGTGTACACGCCCAGCGTCGAGGAGGAGGACGTCGAGCCGCAGGACGCGCCGGAGGGGGCGGACGACCTCGTCGAGTACGTCGATCCCATGGACTCCTTCGGGGATGTGAAGTGCAGCGAGGAGACGGGCCTGCGGCAGCGCGAGGTCGAGAAGTGGCTGAAGCGGCGCGTGGACGGTAAGCAGTCGGCCGACGACTGCCGGGCCATCCGCACCTTTCAGAAGAAGTACAAGATCAGGCCCGCCATCGGATACGCCGGCCCTGTGACCTGGGCCACCATGCAGCTGCTCTCGGCCGGCGCGAACCCCAACGCCGCCAAGCAGTGCCCCGTACGGGAGTACCGGGTCGCCTGCGTCGATCTCGACCGGCAGATGGCCTGGGTGCAGCAGGGCAACAAGGTCGTGTACGGGCCGGTGCACATCCGCAGCGGGCGGGACGGGTACGGCACGCGGAACGGGTGGCACCGCATCTACTGGCGGCACAAGAACCATGTGTCGTCGCTCTACAAGAGCCCCATGCCCTACTCCCAGTTCTTCAGCGGGGGCCAGGCCTTCCACGGCATCTACGGCAACGTCTTCACCGGCCCCGGCTCCATGGGCTGCGTCAATCTGCGCATGGGCGACGCCCGAAAGCTGTGGGGGCTGCTGAAGAAGAACGACCGGGTGTACGTGTGGGGGCACAAGCCGGCGGCCTAGGTGTGTTGTCCGGGGACGTTGGTGACGGGCGACACGCCCGTGAGTGGTCCTTGAACGAGGTGAGGGCCCCTGGGTTCGGTGTGGATTGCG